>JBFHDX010000004.1:0-78521 GCA_041584475.1 Alphaproteobacteria bacterium | reverse complement strand
TGCAGCGGCGTGAAGCGGACCTCGAGCACGCCGCGGCGGCGCGTCTCGCCGTTCGCGGCCTTCTCGACGACGGTAAGGATCTGCGGCCCGCGGCGCGGGCCAAGCGGCAGCACCATGCGGCCGCCGGGCTTGAGCTGCGCCAGCAGCGGCGCCGGCACGTGATCGAGCGCCTCCTTGATGATCATGGCGTCGAACGGCGCCTGCGCCGGCGCCCCGTAATAGCCGTCGGCGGCGATCACCGTGACGTTGTCGTAGCCGAGCCGCTTCAGCGTGTGCGATGCCGTCAGCGCGAGCGGCGCGACGACCTCGACGCTGACCACGGTGCCGGCCAGCTCTGCGAGGACGGCGGCGTGGTAGCCGGCGCCGGTGCCGGTCTCGAACACGGTGTCGCCCGGCCGCACCCCCGCCAGCTGGGTCATCAGCGCGACGAGATAGGGCATGGCGATGCTCTGCCCCTCGCCGACCGGCAGCGGCGTATCGAGATAGGCGAGATCGCGGATCGCTTCGGGCACGAATTCGTGGCGCGGCACGCGGCCCATCACCTCGAGGATGCGCGGGTCGATCTCGGCGACCCCGGTCTCCTGCGCCGAGACCGCCGCGTGCAGGGCGATGTTGCGGACCATCTCGACGCGCCGCGCCGCGTAGACGGCGCCGTCGTCGGTCTGCGCCGCTGCGGGCGCGGGCGCGATCGCGGCGAGCGTCGCGGCGATGGCGAGCGTGGCGAGCGTGGCGAGCGCGGCGCCGAGCGGCTGGGCGAAGAAGCGGTTGCGGGTCAACGACATGGCGCCGATCGTAGCACAGATTCGCGCGCCGCAAGCGTCGCCGAATCGGGGCGCGCGAAAATTCCTCTCGGCGGCCGGTGCGGGCGGCGGTGTTTCGGCGATACGGTCGAACTCGCGTAGATCCGGGACGGCAATACAGGTTTCCGAATTCGGCGACGCAATGGCTTCGGCGAGCGCCGTCGGCTGTTTCGGACATCGGCGGTCTCGGATGCGGGTCGCCCGGACCGGCGGCGGGCCCACCGGCGACGCCGGCGCCCGGCGTCGAGCGCGGACGGCGGATGGCGCAGCGCGGATGCTGGTGCGGGCGGCTGGTGCGGACGGCGAAACTCGGGCGGCGCAGCGCGGATGGCGCAACTCGGGCGGCGCAGCGCGGATGGCGCAGCGCGGATGGTCGGTACGGGTGGCGGGCCCGGGAAAATTTCGGCTCGCGGAATACGTCGGGGAAAACTGGCACGGCATTTGCATCAGAATCGGGTGCAACCCTTCCTTATGCCAACTCTGGCCCCGATCCGGCGACGGATCGGGGTTTTTTCTCGCCTCGACGAGCCCGTGCGATGGGATTGAACGCCGCGGTATGTATGGATGACAGCCGAATCGGCGGCACCGGCGGACCGGGTTTTTTCAGTTTTCGCCCGTTTCTGGCATGAAAATTGCGTAAAACAAACCGCAACCCTTCCTTATGCCAACTCTGGCCCCGACACCGGATTCAACAAAACGGTCGTCGGGGCTACTTTATTCCCGGAAATCTAAGATTTTTTTTGAACGAGCACCGGCGGTCGGCGTCGCACGGCAGCGATACCGCTTTGCAGGATGCGAATATTCGCATTTTCAGATTGCATAAACGGCAAATACGCGAAAAACCCGCGTGCGAAGAACCCCGGGCGCGGGATCAGGGGGCCTGGCGGCGGTCGGGCGGCAGCACGCGCCCGGCCCAGATGCCTCGCCGCGCGCGGCGCGCGTCCTCCTGGTCGACGCGGTAGCGCTCGACGTTCGCCGCCGCCTCCGCCCAGCCGCTGCGCACCAGCGCCTCGTTGACGTCGCGCTCGCCCACGTAGCAGGTACCCAGCTTGTCCCCCGACGGGCCCTGGCCCTCGATGTCGCACGACAGCGGTTTGCCGTCGGCGAGCAGGATCAGCTCGGCCCAGGCGATGATGCCGCACTGGAACGCGCCATCCGCCGACTCGCAGCGCTCGTCCGGCGCCGGGGCGGCGACCCCGTAGAGACGCACGAGCGTGCGGTCGACGGCGATCTCGTTGCCCGAGCGCACGTCGCCCGTTCCGGCGACCTCCTCGGCGCCTGCCGGGGCGAGCGGCGCGGCGACAGCGGCCGCGACCAGCGCCGCGGCGAGTCCCCTGCCGACGCGCGATCGTCCTGCGGTTCCTGCCATGGGCTGCTCCAGGTTGCAAGGCTGCCGATCCGGGCGGCCGGCAACCGCGAAATCGCTGTGACTCGGCCGGACCGACACGCTAGAGTCCGGCGGTCTCCGCAGCGGAGTCCGGTGCACAACATGCATGAAAAGGCGCAATGATCAAGCTTTTGCAGAGTGTCCTGCTGGCCGCGGCGATGCTGGCCGCGGTAGCGGCGGCGGCCGGCGCACAGGACGACCCCGATACGCTGAGCGTCGCGGAGCTCGAGGGCCTCGTCGCGACGCTCGAGGACGAGACGGAGCGCGCCAAGCTCGTCACGCAGCTCAAGGCGCTGATCGAGGCGCGGCGCGAGCAGGCGGCGGGCGAAGCGACGCAGCCGTCGCTCGGGGAAGTGCTGCTCGAGCGTCTCGCCGCGCATGGCGGCTTACTCGGCGACCAGCTGTCGGCGCTGACGCTCGCCGTCACCGGGATCCCCGACGGCCTGCGACGCGTCGCCGACGTGCTCCGCGACCCCGAGGCGCGCGGCCTGTGGATCGGTGTCGCCACGGCGCTCGCGATCGCGCTCGCCGCGGCCTTCGTGGCCGGCTGGCTGATCCGCATGCTGCTGGCGCGGCCGCGCGCCGCGGTCGCCGTGCAAGGCGGCGAGGACTGGCTGCTGCAGGCGCTGCTGCTGACGGTTCGCCTTGTGCTCGCGCTCATGCCGCCGATCGCCTTCGCTGTTTCCGGCTGGGCCGCGGCGGTGGCGGTCGCGCCCGACGCCGCGGTGCGCGCGGCGACGCTCGCCGTCGTCTATGCCATCGCCATCACCGCGGCGATCAGCGGTACCGCGCGCAGCCTGCTGATGCCGGACGGCGGGCCGGCCCCCGGCCTCGGCGAGGAGACCGCGGCCTACCTGTTCCACTGGATACGCCGCATCGCCGGCCTGCTGGTGTACGGCTACTTCGCGATTCAGATCGCCGGCCTGCTCGGGCTGGGCGGCGCCATCCGCGCCGCCCTGTTGAGCGTCCTCGGCCTCGCCTTCACGCTTCTCCTGGTCATGCTGATACTGCAGAACCGAAAGCCGGTCGCCGAGCTCATCGCCGGCGACGGCAGCGGTCGGTTGCGGCTGTTCCGGCGTCGCTTCGCCGATCTCTGGCACGTCCTCGCCATCCTATACGTGAGCGCCGCCTTCCTCGTCTGGCAGGTCGGCGCGCCCGGCGGTTTCACATACATCCTGAGCGCGTCCGTCCTCAGCGTGGTCGCGGTCGCGATCGCGGTCGTCGCGCAGTCGTCGCTGCGTCGCCTGCTGCGCCGCGCCTTCGCCCTGCGCGAGGAGACGCGGCAACGGCTGCCCGGTCTGGAGGCGCGCGTCAACCGCTACCTGCCGGTGATCGAGGGCGTGCTGCGCACCATCGTCTGGATCGTCGCCGGCCTGTTCGCGCTGCAGGCCTGGGGTGTCGACCTGCTGCTCTGGCTGAGCGAGGCGGAAGGCCGCGCGTTGCTGTCGCGCCTCGCCGGCCTCGCCACGATCGTGTTGCTCGCGGTCGTCGCCTGGGAAGTGCTCAACGCCAGTATCGAGCGCTATCTCGCGTCGCACGACGGATCGCAGAGCCAGCGCGCGCGGACGCTGCTGCCGCTGTTTCGCAAGGCGGTTCTCGCGGTGCTCGTCGTCATCGTCGGGCTCACGCTGCTGTCGGAGCTCGGCATCAACATCGCCCCGCTGCTCGCCGGCGCCGGGGTGCTCGGGCTCGCGGTCGGCTTCGGAGCCCAGACGCTGGTGCGCGATATCATCACCGGCCTGTTCATCCTTATCGAGGACACGATCTCGGTCGGCGACTTCGTGACGCTGGGCAGTCATGGCGGTACCGTCGAGGCGATGTCGATCCGCTCGATCCGCCTGCGCGACCCGTCCGGCATCGTGCATACGGTGCCGTTCAGCGACGTCACGACGGTGATCAACGCCACGCGCGAATTCGCCTTTTCGGTCATGGATATCGGCGTCGCCTACAAGGAGGACGTCGACCGCGTCATGGGCATCGCGCGCGAGGTCGGCGCGGCGCTGCGCGAGGATCCCGAATGGTCGGCGGCGATCCTCGACGACATCGAGGTCCTCGGTCTCGACCGTTTCGACGATTCGGCGGTGGTGATCAAGGCGCGCCTGCGCACCCAGCCGGGGAAGCAGTGGGCGGTGCGCCGGGCGTTCAACCGGCTGCTCAAGATCCGCTTCGACGAGGAGGGGATCGAGATTCCGTTCCCGCAGCGCACGGTGTGGTTCGCCGAGCAGGACGGCGAAACGCCGGCGGCGAGGAAGGCCTCGGCGCCGGCCGCGTCGGCGGAGCGCCCGTCGACGGCGGAGAAAACCGGCGCCGACTGAGCCGCCTCAGCCGGCGAGCCGCCGCCGGATGAGCCGCTCCTTCGGAAAGATCAGGTCGACGCGGGTTCCCGACCCCTTGTCGCTGTCGATCTCCACGCGCGCCCCCATGAGGTCGGCGAGTCCTATCGACAAGGGCAGGCCGAGTCCCATGCCGCTGACGGGGTCGCACGCCGGATCGCCGGCGAGCTGCCCGAAGCGGTCGGTCGCCAGCGGCAGGTCGGCGGCGTCGATGCCGCGGCCGCTGTCCTTGACGGACACGCGCACGCCCTCGGCGACGGCGGCGACCTCGACGCGCACCTCGCCGCCCTCGGAGCTGAATTTCACGGCGTTCGAGACCAGGTTGATAAGAATCTGGCGCAGCCGGTCGCCGTCGGCGCTGACCGCCGGACAGTCGGCGCTGCGCTCGACATGCAGCGCCACGCCAGCGCGCGTCGCCCGATCCTCGAGGGCGCCGACGGCCTCCTGCACCGCCTGGACGAGGTCCGTCTCGACGGTCTCGACGTCGAGACGGCCGGCGTCGATGCTGGCGATATCGAGGATGTCGTCGATGATCGCCTTGAGATGACGCGCGCTTTGCGAGATATGGCCCGCATATTCGCGGTACCGGTCCAGGTCGGGCGCGCCGAAAAGGTCGTCGAGGATGCCGTCGGCGAAGCCGATGATGGCGTTGAGCGGCGTGCGCAGTTCGTGGCTGACGTTCGCCAGGAACTCGGTCTTGACCCGGCTCGCGGACTCGGCCGCGTTCTTCGCCTCGCGCAGCTCGGCCTCGACCCACTTGCGGAAGGTGATGTCCTGGGAGACCGTGACCACGTTGACGACGCGGCGGTTCTCGTCACGCAGCGCCGACTTCGTCGACAGGAAGGTGCGCGCCACGCCGTTGCGATCGACGATCTCCTCCTCGTATCCGGCCAATGTCCCGGCACCGCGGAAGACCTCGTCGTTCGCGGCCCTTTCCCGTTCGCCCTGCGCCGGGCCGATGACTTCGTCGACGGGGCGGCCGATGACGTCTTCCGCGCGGTGTCCGTAGAAGGCGGCCATGTAGGCGTTCATGAAGACGTACTGACCGGCACGGTCGGCCACCGATACCATCGCCGGGACGGTGTCGGTGATCCCGCGCAAGTCGTTGCGCATGTTGCGCAGGTCGCGGCGGTAGCGCTGCTCGACGGCGGCGTGCTCCGCCTCGAGCGCGGCGACGCGTTTGCGCAGGGCCCGCGCCTCCCGGTGGGCGGCGATGAGCCGGCCCGCACGCAGCGCAAAGTCGCGAGGATCGGGGGGATCCGGGATGATTTCGGTGGCGCCGGCCTCCAGCGCCTGGCCGCAGATGCGCCGGTCGCTCGCATCGGCGACGACGATGATCGGAACGTCGGCGCATTCGGCGAGCTCGCGGAAGGCGGGAATGGCCCGCAGTCCCTCGCGCGCCGGGGAGGTGTGGCCGACGATCACCAGATCCGGCGAGAATTCGCGCGCACTCTCTAGGGCGACACGGGGCTCGGCGTAGCCCTCGACGCCCGCCTCGGCGGCAACTGACGCCGCGAGCGCGAGCAGCAGATCCCGCTGCGCAGGCCGATCGTCGATGACGAGCAATCCAGACATGATGCGTTTGCGCGAGCGCGCCTACCCCCGCGAATATTCGTCCGGCCAATATTGTCGGACCCCGAACAAACACGGAATGGTTAGCAAATTATGATTAACCGTTGCTTAACGCGGGACCGCGGAGTCGAAGGATCCGGCGGTTGCTGATTTTGCAGTGACCCGCATGACTCCGAAAGCACAACAAGGACTCGTTGGGTTTGTTCGGCCGGAGGCCGCGATTCGAGCGCCGCGGTGCGGGTAAACAGACAAATATTCGCTGTGGTTTTACACGAGACGGGTCCGCGACCGATTTGCCGGTACTGGACGTGCGCCAGCCGCGGCGGCGGGAGAGAGATGGTGCCGACGCGCAGATTCGAACTGCGGACCTACTGATTACGAATCAGTTGCTCTACCACTGAGCTACGTCGGCACGAAAGCGACGGGAACATAGGCCCGCGAACGCGAGATCGCAACATCTCGTTTCGGCGGCGCGGCGCAAACCGACGGGTCGCCTGTCGGGCCCCGACTCAGCTTCCGCCCCCGCCCGCCGCCCGCACCGGAAGCGCGCGCGTCGGCTTGCGTGCCGGCGGCCCGAGCCGCACCGCCCGCGGCGGTGTCTGCCAGGCCAGCGACCCGAACGCCCCGCAATTCCCGCACAACGCGTTCCAGGCACCGGCGACGGCGCCGCATTCGTTGCATACCCAGGCTTCGTCGGGCGCGGTCGTCGTGGCGCGGGCGAGCCACTGCCGGGCCGCCGCCATGTTGCCGTTTTCCGATTCCTCGAGCTCGGCCATCAGGCGACATACGCGCGCCGTCGGCGTCTTGCCGGCGGCGGTTTCGAGGTGCTTGCGGGCCTCGCCCCAGAGCCGGGCCGCGAGCGAGGCCTCGGCCAGGGCGATGTGGCTTTCCGGATGGTCGGGGCGGAAACTGAACAGGCGCTGGAAGCGTTTGACGCGGGCCAGCGCGTCCTTGTCCTCGACGAGCGAGCCATAGGCCTGCGCGAGTTCCGGATGCGGCGCGCGGGCCCACGCCTCCTCGATCATGCGGGCCGCCTTGCCGGCCCGTTCGCGGGCGCGGAAGAGACCGGCGAGCATGACCGTCGCCGGGACCAGCGTGGGATCGAGATCGTGCGCCTCGCGGGCACGGCTGAGCGCGAGCTCCGGGTCGCCCTCGGCGTCGGCGACGCGGCTGTATTCGACTAGCACGGCGGCCCGGCGCCGGCGCGCCTGCGCCGCCGGAATCGTCCGCCGCCGGATGGCTTCGATCATGGTCTGGTTGGCCTCGCCCCAGAGGCCCGCCTCGACCTGCAGCTGGAACAGCTGATCGACGACCCAGCCGGTATCGGCGCGCAGCGCGTAGGCGCGCTCGGCGAGGCGTAGAGCTTCGCCCTTGTCGTCGGTCTTGATCGCCTGCATGAGCAGTCCGCGGACGCCCAGGAACGCGGTATCCGGATGGTCGAGCATCGATTCGAAATAACGCCGTGCCGCCGCCTCCTCGCCACCGAGCTGCGCCGCCTGCGCCGAAAGCAGCATGGTCAGGGGCGGCTCGTCGAGCAACGCGTCCGCCTTGCGCGCCCAGCGCTGGGCCTCGGCCACGTCGCCGGCGGCGACGGCGACCATGCCCTGCGTGAGTGCCTTGTAGCCGCGCTGCCGGCGGCTGGCCCGGCGCGACTCGAGAAAGCGCCCGGGGGCACGCCGGATCGCACCCCAGAAGCGGGCGACGACGACGGCGGCGACCACGATCACGACGATGGCGAGCACGACGACGCCAAGCGACGTGTCGACGCGCCAGCCCTCCAACTGGATGGCGACCTCGCCCGGATGCTGGGCGAGCACGACCGCCACGATCACGACGACCGCGATCTGGGCGAACAGGAGCAGCGCGCGAGTCATTGTGCGCCGGCCCCGGATTTGCCGGCGAGCGGCGCGATGACCTGGCCGTACAGCGCACGGATCTGCCGTTCCGCCTCGAGCCGCGACTGCGCGCGTGTCAGCCAGGCGTCGCCGGTCGCACCCAGGGAACCGAGCCCCGAGAACGCCGACACCGCCTCGCCGAGGTCGCCGTCCTGCAACGCCGCCTCGGCACGGCTGACCGGCGAGAGGTCTTCGCCGCCCTCGGTGCGGCGGACGGAGACGATACCGCGCACGCTGTCCCACGCGCTTTCGAGCCAGCTGTCGCTGGGCGAGCGCCCGAGCGCATGGCCGACCTGCGGCGCGATCTCGACGAAGCGCCGATACAGCGTGGTCCGGGTCGGGACGCCGTAATCGGCCCACCGCGCCAGCACCGCCATCGCTTCGCCCTCGAGGATCAGCTTGTCGTCGCGCGCGATCGCCTCGAGCCGGGTCAGCTCGTCGCGATAGGGCTGTCCCGAGTTCAACGCGGCCTCCACCTGGCCGACGGCGAGCGCCAGCGCCGCGATCTTCTCGCCCGTCTGCACCGGCCGGGCCTCGAGCTCGGTGGTCCGCTTGTCGAGAGCCGAGAGCGTCTGGCGCAGCGACCCGAGGCCGTCGGCGACGACCTTTTCCTGGGCATCGATCTGCTGCCGCAGCGCGGCGATTTCGGCACGCAGCGACTCCGCGTCGGCCGCCTGCTCGCGCTGGGCCGCTTCGAGCGACCGCAGGGTGCGGCCTATTTCGTCGGTCGCGGACTGAAGGCTGGTGAGCTGGTCGGCAAACGCCCGTCCGGCCTCACCGCCGCCGGCTTCGAGCGCACCAAGCCGGCCCTTGAGTTCGTCGTATTGCTGTTGTGCCCGTTCGGCGATGCCATCGACCCGTCGCCCGAGCGCCCTCGCATCATCCCCTGCGGCCGTACCGAGCGAGCGATGGATTTGCGATTCCCAATAGGGCCGCGTCAGCAGGCCGGCCGTGACCAGCAGTGCGAGGACGAGGGCGACCCAGGCCGGCAGCAATGCCGGCCCGGCCCGTGCCGGCGCCTCGCCCTTCGCCGGCGTCGGCTTCTCCGGGCCGGCCCGCGCCCGATCCGGCCCGCCGGCCGCCGGTCGCGCGGCCGGGGTCGCGGGGGCTGCCGGCTTGTCGGCGTCCGGCCGTGCGGGCGCCGCCGGCGACGGCGCAACGCCCGCACCGCCCAGATCGACGCCATGGGTCGCGGCGGCGGCGATTATTTCCGTGCGGCGATTCTCCGGGATGTGGCCGCGGTTCTTCCAGCCCTGCACCGTCGTGACCGCGATGCCCAGCTTGGCTGCCATCGGACGGATACCGCCGAACCGCTCGATGATCTCTTCATCGGACAGGGCCGTGCGGGAGCTGGGTTCGTTCTCGTTCGTGTTCATGTCGGTCAGGTCGGTCTTTCCCGGGAAATCTGCGAATCGAGGGCCGCAAGCAGGGCGGCCTGGGTCGGCTCGGCGGCGATGGTCAAGCGGCGCCAGGAGAGATCGCCGGCTCGTCTGGCGACGGCCGGGCTGAGGCATAGCGCGTCGACGCGATGACAGGCATCCTCAAGACCGGCCGTGCGCACAAGACTAACAAAGGTGGCCGCCGTCCGGGGAGAGAAAAACAGCGCCAGATCGAGGCGGCCGCGCTTCAGCAGCGTCTGCAGCTCTCCGCTGAGCGCTTCGGCGGCGCGCGCGACGTAGAGCGGCACGCGGGCGACGTGGAAGCCGGCGGCCTCGAGGGCGCCGGCTAGGTCGCCCGCGGTCACGCTGCCGGCGATGTGCAGCAGCCCGCCATCGCGCGGGCGGCATTCGGCAATGACGAGGTTCGCCAGGTCGTCGACGTTGCCGCCCGCGCTGCGAACGTCGACGAAGCCGCGCTCGAGACAGGTCCGCGCCGTCGCGTCGCCGACCGCGAAGACGGAGATATCGCGCCGTTCGGAGAGCGCCGCGAAGGCCCTCACGCCGTTGCTCGACGTGAACAGCAGCGCCTGAACGTCCGCCAGGTCGAGGGCGGACTCCGGCAGGCGCTCGATGGCCAGCATCGGCTCGACGAAGGCGCGATAGCCGCGGCGCCGCAATTCCAGTTCGAGCCCGGCGGCGTCCTCCTTCGGTCTGGTGATCAGCGCCCGCACCTGCGTTCCCCCATACAGTTCCGCACGCGGCCGGCTGCCTCGCCCGGTGACGGCACTCGGTCAGTCCAGGTGCCGCCCGGTCAGGCGAAGAAGTCGGCCGGCATGCGGCTGCGCAACTCGCGCCCGAGGTCGGCACCGATCGACGCCGAATCGGTTGCCGGCCCGCTGCGCACTTCGCGGCAGAGCCGGCTGCCGTCCGGCATGGCGACGAGCCCGGTCAGGCTCAGCCGCGACTCGTCCTGCAGCACGGCAAGTCCGGCGATCGGCGTGCGGCAGGAGCCGTCGAGCGCCGCCAGCATCGCGCGTTCCGCCCCGACCCGCAGCGCCGTCGGCGCATGATCGAGCGGCGCGACCAGTCCGCGCACCCGGTCGTCGTCGCGGCGGATCTCAATGCCGATCGCGCCCTGCGCGACGGCCGGCAGGATCACGTCCGGCTCGATCACCGCCGCCGCGACCTGCGCGTCGCCGAGCCGCTTCAGTCCGGCGAGCGCCAGCAGCGTCGCCGCGAAGCGCCCCTCGCCGAGCTTGCGCAACCGTGTCTGCACGTTGCCGCGCAGCGTTTCGACCTTGAGGTCGGGCCGGCGATTGAGGATCTGCGCCTGGCGCCGCAGCGACGAGGTCCCGACGACGGCGCCGGACGGCAGCGCGTCCAGCGACGTCGCGCTGTCGCAAATGAGCGCGTCGCGCGGATCCTCGCGCTCTAGCAGGGCGGCGATGGCGGTGCCATCGGGCAGCCACGTCTCGACGTCCTTCATCGAATGGACGGCGAGGTCGATGCGGCTGTCGAGCAGGGCCTCCTGGATCTCCTTGGTGAACAGGCCCTTGCCGCCGACCTCGGACAGCCGGCGGTCCTGGACCTTGTCGCCGGTCGTCGAAATCACCACGATCTCGACCGCGAGCCCGTCATGCAGCCGGACGAGCCGATCGCGCACCTCGTGCGCCTGCACCAGCGCCAGCGGCGAGCCGCGCGTGCCGATCCTGAGGTCCGGCCGGGAAACCGAGGTCGTCATGGCTGCACTGTGTACCGCCTTGGCTGCAGCAGCGGAAGGGATTTTGCGACCCGCGTTGCAGTCGTGCGACGCAGCCGCTACATCCTTGTCATGAGAGTTCTGGGAATCGAGACGTCGTGCGACGAGACGGCGGTTGCGATCGTGACCGGCGAACGCCGGATTCTCGCCGATATCGTGCTCTCGCAGATCGACGAGCATCGGCCGTTCGAGGGCGTCGTGCCGGAGATCGCGGCGCGCAGCCATCTCGATCATCTCGACCGGCTCGTGGCCCGCGCGCTCGACGAGGCGGGCGTCGACTGGGGCGAGGTCGACGGCGTCGCCGCGACGGCGGGCCCGGGCCTGATCGGCGGCGTGCTCGTCGGGCTCACGACGGCGAAGGCCATCGCCCTCGTGCACGGGCTGCCGCTGGTCGCCGTCAACCATCTGGAGGGTCACGCGCTGACCGCCCGCCTCTCCGACGGCATTGACTTCCCGTACCTGCTGCTCCTCGTCTCGGGCGGCCACTGCCAGCTGCTCGCGGTCGAGGGCGTCGGCCGCTACGTGCGCTACGGCGGCACCGTCGACGACGCGGCGGGCGAGGCCTTCGACAAGACGGCGGCGCTGCTGCGCCTGGGCTATCCCGGGGGCCCGGCGCTGGAACGGGCGGCGCGCAAGGGTGATCCCGGCCGCTTCGACCTGCCGCGGCCGATGGCCGGCCGGGCCGGATGCGACATGTCGTTTTCCGGGCTGAAGACCGCGGTCCGCCATGCCGTCGCGGCGCTGCCCGGCGGCACGCCGACGGCGCACGACGCCGCCGATCTGGCGGCCGCCTTCCAGGAGGCCGTGGCCGCCGTGCTGGCCGACCGCACCGGCAACGCGATCGAACGATTCCGGCGCGAGCACCCCGGGGCCCGCCATCTCGTCGTCGCCGGCGGCGTTGCCGCCAACCGTCGCGTCCGCGACGCCATCGCGGCGACGGCGAAGGCCCATGACCTGACCTTCGTCGCGCCGCCGCCACGCCTGTGCACCGACAACGCGGCGATGATCGCCTGGGCCGGGATCGAGCGGTTGCGTCTCGGCCGCGTCGACGGGCTCGATTTCGCGGCCCGGCCGCGCTGGCCGCTCGACGAGCAGCACGGCGAAGCGACATCGTCCGCCGCGGAGGCCGGCCGGTGACCCGCATCGCCATCGTCGGCGCCGGCGCCTTCGGGACGGCGCTGGCGTGCGCCGCCCGGCGCGCCGGCTCGGAGGCCACGATTTGGGCGCGCGATGCGGCGATCGCGGACTCGATCAACGCCGGCGCCGGCAACCCCGCCTATCTGCCCGATATCAAACTCTCCGACGGCATCACCGCGACCACCGACATGGGCGCAGCACTCGATGGCGCCACGGCGCTGCTGCTCGCGGTGCCGGCGCAGTTCCTGCGCGAAATCGCCGGCAAGCTGCGCACCGATCTGGCGACGGGTGTCCCTGCGGTGATCTGCGCCAAGGGGATCGAGCAAGGCAGTTGCGCGCTGATGACCGACGTCGTCGGCGAGACGCTGCCGCAGGCGCCGCTGGCCGTGCTCTCGGGCCCGACCTTCGCGCGCGAGGTCGCCCAGGGACTGCCGACCGCGATCACGCTGGCCGCTGCGGAAAGGGCGGTCGGCGAGCGGCTCGTGCGGATGATCGGCTCGACCGCCTTTCGGCCGTATTACAGCGACGATCCCGTCGGCGCCGAGATCGGCGGCGCGGTGAAGAACGTGATCGCCATCGCCTGCGGCATCATGATCGGCCGCGGCATGGGGGACAACGCGCGGGCGGCGACGATGACCCGCGGCCTCGCCGAAATCGTCCGCCTCGGCCGGGCGATGGGCGCGCGCGGCGAGACGTTGATGGGCCTGTCGGGCATTGGCGACCTGTCGCTGACCTGCAACGGCATGTTGTCGCGCAACCTGACGCTCGGCGTCGGCCTCGGCGAGGGGCGGCCGCTGACGGAAATCCTGGCCGAACGGCGCAGCGTGACCGAGGGCGTGGCAACGGCGTCATCGGTGGTCGAACTGGCGGACCGCAAAGGCGTCGACATGCCGATCGCCCGCGCCGTCGACCGCATCGTCAACCGCAGCGCCGACATCGATGCGGCGATCGCCGAGGTGCTGTCGCGGCCGTTCCGCGCCGAGCTGCCGGGCGACTGACGGACGCCCGATCGATCGGCGAATGCAGCGGCGAGGCGTCCGGCCCTACTTCAAGTGATTTCTCGTATATAGGCTCCGACTCACTGAAATATCTGAAGAATATTGGCCCAAAGACGGCGCGGGCACTGGCCGCGGTTGGGGTCGAGGACAGCGCGGCGCTGCGCCGCCTCGGTCCGGTCGAGGCGTGGCGGCGGCTGAAGCGGCCCCGCGTGAAACCTCGCTGGTCGGGCTCTACGCGCTCTACGGCGCGCTGGTCGACGTGCACTGGAACGAGCTGCCGCCGGAGGTAAAGCAGGCGTTGCGCCGCGAAGCCACGGACGCAGGCGGGACCGCGGACGCCGGGAGCCCATAGAGCATTATCCGGTTCGTTCGCTCCACGTAAGCGGATGATGTACTAGAAATCGATGCAGCGGCCGGCCTTTTCCCAGTCGCCGTAGCGGGTCGGCTCGAGCCCTTCCGGGCCGCCGGTTTCCGCTATCGTCTCCCCGCGCGCCCTGGCCGCGGCGCGGGCCCGTTTGCCCGCCTCCTCGGCGACCCGGTCGGCGCGGCGCCTGGCGTCGACGCCGCGCACCGCGGGATCGAAGGTGGCGCCGTGGGCGTCGTCCACGGTCGCGGCCGCGCTCTTCTCGTCGTCGCTCATGCCGAAGATATGCCGTCTCCGGCGCGTCTTGCCAAGCCTTGAAGCGGCCGGGGCAGCGCCTATCTATCGCTCGCGGAGGATCGACGCGGTGAATCTGTTCAGGACAGGTCTGTTGCTCGCGGCGCTGACGGCGCTGTTCATGGCCGTCGGCTGGCTGCTCGGCGGCGAGGGCGGCATGGTGATCGCCCTCGTGCTCGCGTTCGCCATGAACGCCTTCGCCTTCTGGAACGCGGACAAGATGATCCTGCGCATGTACCGGGCGCGGCCCGTCGAGCCCGGTCATTCGCTCTACGGCATGGTCGAACAGCTGGCGCGCAACGCCGGCCTGCCCATGCCGAAAGTCTATATCATCGACAACGACCAGCCGAACGCGTTCGCCACCGGGCGCAACCCGCAGAACGCGTCGGTGGCGGCGACGACGGGCCTGTTACGCAATCTCAGCGCCGTCGAGGTCGCCGGCGTGATGGCGCACGAACTGGCGCACGTGCGCAACCGGGACACGCTGATCATGACGATCACGGCGACGATCGCCGGCGCCATCTCGATGCTGGCGAACTTCGCCTTCTTCCTGCGCGGCAACCGCGACAATCCGCTCGGCATCGTCGGCGTGCTGCTGGTGATGATCCTGGCGCCGCTCGGCGCGGCGCTCGTGCAGATGGCGATCAGCCGCACGCGCGAATACGAGGCCGATCGCGGCGGCGCCGAGATCTCCGGCCATCCGCTGTGGCTGGCCAGCGCGCTCGAGAAGCTCGAGCGCGGGGCGGCCGCCATCGACAATCCGCAGGCCGAGGAAAACCCGGCGACGGCGCACCTTTTCATCGTCAATCCGCTGCACGCGCACGCGATCGACGGGCTGTTCTCGACGCATCCGCCGATGCGCGAGCGCATCCACCGGCTGCGCGCGATGGCCGGCGAGGACTCCTCGGGCGCGGCGCGCGGGCCGTGGCGCTGAGCGAGTCGCGCGCCGTCGCGCTCGATCTCGTGCAGGCCGTCCTGCGCCGCCGCCGCCCGCTCGACGAGGCGCTGGCGACGCACCGCTTCCTGCCCCGGCTCGCGGCGCGCGACCGCGCCTTCGTGCGGCTGCTGGTCGCCACCGTGCTGCGCCGCCGCGGCCAGATCGATGCGGCGATCGGCGCGCGGCTCGAGCGCCCGCTGCCGGCCAAGGCCGCGGTGGTGCACGATATCCTGCGCCTCGGCGTGGCGCAGCTGGCGATCCTCGGCCTGAAGCCGCACGCCGCCGTCGACACCGCGGTGCAACTTGCCGCGGAGCGCGGCCACGCGGGCCTGAAGGGGCTGGTGAATGCGGTGCTGCGGCGCGTCGCGGAGGCCGGGCCGCTGCCGCGCGACGACCCCGGGCACCTGAACACGCCCGACTGGCTGTGGCGGAGCTGGACCGCGGCATATGGCGCGGAAACCGCGGCCGCCATCGCCCGCGCCAACCTCGCCGAGGCGCCGCTCGACCTGACGCTGAAGGACGCCGCCGGGGCCGCGCGCTGGGCGGCGGCGCTCGCTGCCGAGATCCTGCCGACCGGAAGCCTGCGGCGGACCAGCGGCGGCGAGGTATCCACCCTGCCCGGCTACGAGCAGGGCGCATGGTGGGTGCAGGATGCGGCGGCCGCCCTGCCGGTGCGCCTGCTGGGCGACGTCGCCGGGTTGCGCGTCGCCGACCTGTGCGCGGCGCCGGGTGGTAAGACGGCGCAGCTTGCCGCCGCCGGGGCCCGCGTCACGGCGGTCGACGCCTCGGCGCGGCGGCTCCGGCGGCTCGCGCAAAACCTCGCCCGGCTGAAGCTCGCCGCCGAGACGGTCGCTATCGACGCCGCGGACTGGGCGCCGTCGGAGCGCTTCGACGCCGTGCTCCTCGACGCCCCGTGCTCGGCGACGGGCACGATGCGGCGGCACCCGGACATCGCCTGGACAAAGGGGCCGGAGGATGTTGCCCGGCTGGCGGCGCTGCAGGATCGCCTGCTCGACGCGGCTGCGCGGCTCGCCCGCCGCGGCGGCACCATCGTCTACGCCACATGCTCGCTGCAGCCCGAGGAGGGCGAGCGCCGCATCGCGCGCCTGCTGGAGCGCAATCCGGCGCTGGCGCGCGCCCCGCTGCAGGCCGGCGAGGTCGCCGGGCTCGATCAGGCGATCAGCGCGGCGGGCGATCTGCGGACGCTGCCGTGCCACTGGGCCGAGCGCGGCGGCATCGACGGATTCTATGCGGCGCGACTGCGCCGGGCAGGATAGGCGCGGCGTCCCCGCTGCCGCTTGCAGACCGCCGGGAAAGCCTCTAGGTAGAGGGTGCCATGCAGCAGCCGACCCGCATTGCTCCGTCCATACTTTCGGCCGATTTCGCGAAGCTTGGCGAAGAGGTCCGCGCCATCGACTCGGCCGGCGCCGACTACATCCATGTCGACGTGATGGACGGGCATTTCGTGCCGAACATCACGATCGGACCGAGCGTGGTCCGGGCTCTGCGTCCGCACAGCAAGAAGACCTTCGACGTACACCTGATGATCGCCCCGGTCGACCCCTACATCGAGGCGTTCGCCGACGCCGGCGCCGACATCATCACCGTGCACGCCGAGGCGACACCACACGTGCACCGGACCGTTCAGCTGATCCGCAGCCTCGGCAAGAAGGCCGGGCTGTCGCTGAACCCGTCGACGCCGGTTGCCGCGGTCGACTACCTGCTCGACGATCTCGATCTCGTCCTCGTGATGAGCGTCAATCCCGGGTTCGGCGGCCAGGCCTTCATCGAATCCCAGCTCGACAAGGTCGAGGCGCTGCGGCAGCGCATCGATGCCACGGGCCGACCGGTCGACCTGGAAATCGACGGCGGCATCAATTTCGAGACCGCGACGCGGGCGGTCGGCGCGGGCGCCGACGTGCTGGTTGCGGGCACCGCCACATTTTCCGGGGGGCCGGCGTCCTATGCGGCCAATATCCGTCGGTTGCGCGGCGACGATTAACGCCCTCGCCGGCATGCCGGCGCGCCTGCAGAACCGCGCGACCGGCTACCTCCGGCACGCCGCGCAATGGCTGTTCGCATCGCCGGCCTACCGCGTGACCCTGATCGGCCGCCGTCCCGTGGCGCTGCGTCTGACGCCGGCCGATCCCTGGCCGGGCGACGCGGCGCGCGGCGCGACGCTCGTCGCCGAACGGTCGGACCGATCGGCGGGCGATGGCGAGACGCCCCGGGGCATGTGGAACTCCGCTGATCTCTCCCATGCGGCGCTGTGCGCGCTGCACGGCTTCGACTGGCTTCGCGATCTGCGCGAGCTCGGCGGCGCGGAGGCGCGCCGCGCCGCGCGGGAGATCGTGGCGGATTGGCTCGCGCAACACCGGCGCTGGTCGTTGCCGGCGTGGCGGGCCGACGTCACGGGGCGCCGCCTCGCGGCCTGGCTGACGCATTACGAGACCTTCTTCGCCAGCGGCGAGGACCGGTTTCGCGAACGGCTCGCGGAGTCGATGGTGCGGCAGCTTCGCCACCTCGACCGCGCGTGGCGACTGGAAACGCGCGGCGCGGCGCGCATCGCCGCGCTCAAGGGCCTGATCTATGGCGGCCTGTGTCTGGGCCGGGAGAAGCACTTCGATACCGGGATTCGCCGGCTGCTCGACGAAATCGACCGTCAGATCCTGCCCGACGGCGGCCATGTCCAGAGGAACCCCGCGCTGCTCCTGCTGGTGCTGCGGGATTTCCTGGATTTGCGCGGGGCGCTGGTGGCGGCCAAGCGCGAGGTGCCCGCGGCGCTGCAACGCGGCATCGACCGGATCGGGCCGATGATCGAGTTCCTGCGTCTCGGCGACGGCACGCTGGCACGGTTCAACGGAACCTGGCCGGAGGACCCGCGCCTGGTCGACATGGTCGTCGATCAGGCCAATCCCGACCGCGCGCGGGCATCACGGGCGCCGGCGACCGGCTTCGAGCGGCTCGCGGCCGGGGATCTGCTGGCGATCGTCGACGGCAGCGCACCGGCCGGACCCTATTTCGACGACGGCGCGCACGCCGGAACCCTCAGTTTCGAGGTCAGCGCCGGCAGCGACCTGCTCATCGTCAATTGCGGCGCCGCACGCACTGCCGGCGATGCTTGGCTGCACGCCCAGCGCACGACGGCGGCTCATTCGACGGTGACCGTCAACGAGCGGAATTCGAGCCAGCTGCTCGCCGACGGCCGCCTCGGCGCGCGGCGGGCGGTTACCAAGACGCAGCGAAGCGCCGCCGACGGCGCGCAGCTGCTGACGATGAGCCACAACGGCTATCTCGAGTCGGACGGTATCGTGCATCAGCGCCGGCTCTATCTCAGCGGCGACGGCGCGGACCTTCGCGGCGAGGATTCGCTGAGCGGACGGGCCGGCGTGCCCTTCGCCGTGCGATTCCATCTTCATCCCGCGGTCAACGCATCGCTGCTGCAGAGCGGCCGCGCGGCCTTGCTGAAACTACGCAAGGGCGGCGGCTGGCGGCTGCGGGCGAGCGCGCCGATCGAGTTGACCGACAGCGTATATTTCGAGGGCTCGCCGGAGCCGAAACGAAGCCTGCAGATCGTCATCCCCGGCGTGACGGATGACGATGGAACGACCGTCAAGTGGGCGCTGCAGCGCGAGGGAGCAGGCCGCTGACCCGGCGTCGGCGCGACCAACGGCCGCTTTCGCGACCCTTGCCATCGCTCTGCGCCGGCACTATGAAACCGCGGCGATATCCTGCAGCCGTCCCGTCGTGATCGGTGCAGCGGATATCGGGGAGCGCCGGTCGGCGGACGGCACCCGACCGAACGAGGCGCGCCGCCGAGATCTCCGGCGCGGGGGCACGGAGGATGCCCGACGTGCCCGGGCGAGTGACCAAGACAGGGGATGCCGATGTCCAGCCACACGATCAAGCGCGCCCTTATTTCCGTCTCCGACAAGGCCGGCCTCGCGGAGTTCGCGGGGGCGCTCGCCGAGGCCGGTGTGGAGTTCCTGTCGACGGGCGGATCGGCGAAGGCGCTGAGAGACGCAGGCATCGCCGTGACCGAGGTTTCCGACCATACGGGCTTCCCCGAAATCATGGACGGCCGCGTCAAGACGCTGCACCCGCTGATCCATGGCGGCATCCTCGCCCGCCGCGACGATGCCGAGCACATGCGGGCCGCAACCGCGCACGGCATCGCTCCGATCGACCTCGTCGTCGTCAACCTCTATCCGTTCGAGGCGACCGTGCGGGGCGGGGCCGACTTCGCCACCTGCGTCGAGAATATCGACATCGGCGGCCCGGCGCTGATCCGCGCTGCCGCCAAGAACCACGAGTTCGTCACCATCGTCACCGATCCGCGGGACTACCGCACGGTGACGGACGAGATGAAGGCGCACGACGGCGCGACCAGCGCGGCGCTGCGCCGGCGCCTGGCGGCCACGGCGTACGCCCACACGGGTGCCTACGATGCGGCCATCGCCGGCTGGCTCGGCACCGAACTGGGCAGCGGGCTGCCGCAACGGCTCGCGCTCGGCGGCAAGCTCAAGCAGACCTTGCGCTACGGCGAGAACCCGCATCAGGAAGCGGCGCTCTACGTCGGCGGCGCAACCCGCCCGGGCGTCGCCGACGCGGAGCAGCTGCAGGGCAAGGAGCTCAGCTTCAACAACCTCAACGACACGGACGCCGCCTTCGAGCTGGTCGCCGAGTTCGAACGGCCGGCAATCGCCATCATAAAGCACGCCAACCCTGCCGGCGTCGCCGAGGCGGATACGCTGGCGGCCGCATACCGCAAGGCGCTAGCCTGCGACCCGGTCAGTGCGTTCGGCGGCATCATCGCCGCCAACCGCAAGCTCGATGGCACCGCCGCGGAACTCATCGCGGACCTGTTCGCCGAAGTGGTAATCGCCCCCGACATATCCGACGAGGCACGCGAAATCCTGGCGGCGAAGAAGGCGCTGCGCGTTTTGCGCACCGGCGGCATGCCGGATCCGCGCGAAGGCGGGCTGACGGTGCGCTCGCTGGCCGGAGGTTATCTCGTTCAGACGCGGGACGATGGTGGCGTCGGACCCGGCGATCTCAAGACCGTGACGCACCGGGGTCCCGAGCAGCGGGAAGTCTCCGATCTGCTGTTCGCGATGAAGGTCTGCAAGCACGTGAAATCGAACGCGATCGTGTTCGCCCGCGACGGGGCCACGGTCGGCATCGGAGCCGGCCAGATGAGCCGCGTCGATTCCGTGCGCATCGCCGTCCACAAGGCCGCGGAACACGAGGGCACGCGGGGCTCCGTCGTCGCGTCCGACGCCTTCTTCCCGTTTGCCGACGGTCTGCTGGCGGCGATCGAGGCCGGCGCCACGGCAGCGATCCAGCCCGGTGGATCGGTCCGCGACGACGATGTCATCCGGGCGGCCGACGATGCCGGCATCGCCATGGTCTTCACCGGAATCCGGCATTTCAGGCACTAGTACATCATCCACTTACGTGGAATCGGCACCGGCCCGCTCCCCCATCCGGGCACCCACGGCATACGATACCGTTGGCTGGCCGGGTGGCGGCGCGGGCTGGAGCGAATCAATCGGATAAGGCTCTAGCCTGACGGGTCAGGGGTTGGGGCCGAGCAAGTCGCGCCAGGCGGCGGCCGATTTCAGCCCCTTGTGATGGAAATAGATAAGCCGGGCCAGGGCGCGCGTCACCGGCAGGCCGAGGGACCAGTCGTACATCCAGTTCGGCGGATCCCGGTCGATGCCCCGCCGCAGCAGCATTTTCCAGCGGTATCGCGGGTATTCGGCGGCGAGAATGCGACCGGGATCGGGCCCGTCTTCGCACAGATGGTCGGCGATCAGCTCCGCGGCGCGCCGACCGAACCGTAGCGCGGGATGGATTCCGCCGGCGGTCAGCGGCGACACCAGCCCGGCGGCGTCGCCGACGAGCAGGACACGGTCGCCTGCGAAGGGTGCGACCGTTCCGCCGATCGGGATCGGGCCGCTGCGGCGCTCCACGACGCGGGCGCGCGTGAAGTCGAACGTCTCGCTGAGCTTTCCGAGCAACCCATCGTAACGGGGTTTGGTGCCGTCGCGACTGGCGAGCCCGACCTGGGTGACGCCGACACCCGGCACGACCCAGCCGATATATCCCGGGGCCAGGTCGCGATCGAGGAAGCAATGGAGACGGTCCGGCTCGACGCCGAGCAGCCCGGAATACTCGGTCTCGACACCGATGAGCGTGCGCCGGTTCACGCCGAGGCCGAACGCCCGGGCCACGGCCGACCGGCAGCCAT
Source organism: Alphaproteobacteria bacterium (assembly GCA_041584475.1). Taxonomy (GTDB): domain Bacteria; phylum Pseudomonadota; class Alphaproteobacteria; order UBA8366; family JADFVY01; genus JBFHDX01. Next base: position 57,413 of record JBFHDX010000004.1, on the reverse strand, counting down.
CGGCGCCGACCAGGTAGCGCGCCCGCAGCGGCGGCTCGTCGAGCACGATCGCGTCGCCGTCGGCTCGCGCGCCGGTGAAAGGCCGACCGAATGCGAGCGTGGCACCGGCCTGCGCCGCCTCGTCGGCGAGCCAGCGCAGCAGCCCGCCGGTGTCCGTCGCAACGAAGAAATAACCGGGCGACTGCAGGTCGATACTCCGGAGCCGCGGCGAATACAGCCTCACCCCGGTGATTGCCCGGCACAGATGCGCCGGCATGGCGAGTTCCTCCGCCGCCTCCTTGACCACGAGGCCGGTCGTATGCAGCTGCGCACCCGGTTCCGCCTTGCGGTCGAGCACCACGACGCGCAGCCCGCGCCGGGCCGCCACCCTGGCGCAGGCCAGCCCGGCGAACCCGGCGCCGACGATCGCCAGATCGCAGCGTTTCATGGCGGCCAGGGTTCCCGCACGCGCGTCAGGATGAGCAGACCGGCAATGAAGAAGGCCAGCAACGTCGCCATGCCGGCGCGCTGGCTGTCGAACATCAGCGTCGCCCAGCCGAAGGCGAGCGGCCCCAGGAACGCCGTCGCCTTGCCCGATAGCGCGAAGAGACCGAACATCTCCGTGCGCATGTCGGCCGGCGCCAGGCGGGCCATCAGCGAACGGCTGGCCGCCTGCACCGGACCGACGAAGATGCCGAGCCCGACACCGATGAACCAGAACGCCGTCTTCGACTCGACCGCGAGCGCCGCGGTGCCGAGCACGATCAGCGCCAGCAGCGATATCACGATGACGGGCTTGGCGCCTATCCGATCGTCGACCGAGGCGAAGGCGAGCGCCCCGAGACCGGCCGAGACGTTGAGCGCGATCCCGAACTGCACGACTTCGGCGAAGCTCATCCCGAAGGTCCCCGCCGCATAGATGCCGCCGAACGCGAACAGCGTCACCAGCCCGTCGGCATAGAACATCCGCGCCACGAGAAAACGCACGATCGGCAGGTAACGACCGATCTCGCGCAACGTCTTGATGAGCGCCGCGATGCCGCCGCGCACGGCGTCTCGTGGCGCGATTCCGCCGGCCGGGCGGTCCGGCGTGAACAGAAACAACGGCACGGCGAACAGCGCGAACCAGACGGCCGTCAGCAGCGTCGTCGCCCGGACGTGGCCGGCGGCCTCGGTCGTAACACCGAAAATCGGCGCCTCGGTCTCGACGAACCCGAACAAAGCGATGACGAGGCACAGCAGGCCGCCAATATAGCCGACGCCCCAGCCCCAGCCGGATACGCGGCCGACGCGATCCGGCCCGACCATGTCGGGCAACATCGCGTTGTAGAAAACCATGCCGAACTCGAACGCCATGTTGGTCAGCGCCACGAGCACCAGGGCCCACAACACGTAGTCGGGATCCGGAAGCGTGTACCAGAGCAGGGCGGTGCCGCCGACGGCGAGCGCGGTGAAGACCGCAAGCCACGGCTTGCGGCGCCCGCCCTGGTCGGCGATCGCACCGACGACCGGGCCGAGCAGGGCGACGGCCAAGCCGGCGATGCCGATCGCGTTGCCCCAGGCGGCGGTGCCGGACTCCGGCGACGGGGCAACGGCCTTGGTGAAATAGGTCCCGAAAATGAAGGTCGTGATGATCGTCGGATAGGCCGAGTTCGCCCAGTCGTAGAGGCACCAGGAGAGGACCGCCCGCCGCCCTGCCATTTCGGTTCCCCCTTCGCAATGGCAATTACCACCGACAGTGCCTACCATGCCGGCGCGATCGGAAGAAGCCGGAACGACGCATTGACCGAGGAGCGAACGCGATGCTGATCACCACAACCGACACCGTCCAGGGGCACCAGGTCGAGGATTATCTCGGCGTCGTCGCGGGGCAAGCGATCTACGGGGCGAACGTGTTTCGCGACCTGTTCGCAGGCATTACCGATTTCCTCGGTGGGCGCTCGGGCGCATACGAGTCCGTGCTTCGCGGCGGCATGGAAGAGGCAATGAAGGACATGCAGGAACGCGCCGGCGAGCTGGGCGCGAACGCCGTCGTCGGGGTCAGCGTCGACTACGAGGCGGTGGGCACGGAAGGGTCGATGCTCATGGTTGCGGTCAGCGGCACGGCGGTGCGACTGCGCTGACCACGGCGGTCATCAACCGGCCGCCACCGCGCGCAGCTGGCGATTGGCAACGGCGAGCATCGCCAGATCGGGGGCAGTCGACGACTCGATATCGTGCAGCAGCTGGTCGAGACTCTCCATCCGTTCGGCACGCGACTCGAGCCAGCGCGCGACCGCCGCGACCCCGGTCTCGCCGTTGCACAGGACGGCCGACGTGAGATCGTTCTGATGGCCCCACAGATCGTCGATGATCGCCGCAAGGGCTAGTCGGTGCCAATGATTGTCCGCCTTCATGGTGCCGGCCGCCAGGCGCAGCCAGTCGAGCCGGAAGCGGTCGCCGACGAGGAAATAGGCGGCGCCCACGTCTTCCACCTGCTGGCCGCTGGCCGCGGCGATGCGCACGATGTCGAGCGATGACGACAGCGCCTTCAGGCGGCCCAGACGAACGGTCAGGTCTTCAGGAACACCGGGCTGGGCGTAGGGCCGGGTCCGCTGAACCAGATCGTCCCGTTGCGCGTCGGTGAGAATGTCCCGCAATACCGCCGCGATCCGCTGCATGCCTTCGTGGAACTCGGCGACGGCGGCGGTGATGTCCAGCGGCTGGGCGCAGTTGGCCAGGAACCAGGGCGAGGTGCGCCAGATCGTGCGCACCGTTTCCAGCAGCATGAGGGTCTGCGCCTCGGCCGGAGCCGTGTTGTCGAGGGCCTCGATGTCCTGCCAGATCGAGCGCAGGTCGAAGACCTCGCGTGCAACCGTGTAGGCGCGCACGATCGCCGGCGCGTCCATGCCGGTCTTCAGCTGCATTTCGTTGATGAAGCCGGGCCCGGTCCGATTGATGATCGAGTTGGTGAGGCCGGTCGCGATGATCTCGCGGCGCAGCCTGTGGCGCTCGATGGCCTTGGAGAATTTCTTGCGGACCGGCTCGGGGAAATAGCGCGCGAGATCGTCGCGCAGCAGCGGGTCGTCCGGCAGGTCCGAGGCGAGCAGGGCGTCGTAGGTAACGATCTTCGCGTAGGCGAGAAGCACGGCCAGTTCGGGCCGCGTCAGACCTTGGCTCGCGGAATGGCGCTCGCCGATCGTCTCGTCGTCCGGCAGGAATTCGAGCGCGCGGTCGAGGCGGCCGGCCCGCTCCAGCGCCCGCATCAGCCGCTGCTGCTCGTCGAGGCGCTGCGTACCCTGGAACTGGACGACGGTAATCGATTGCGTCTGCTGATAGTTGTCCCGCAGCACCAGGGCCGCCACCTCCTCGGTCATTTCCTGGAGCAGCTTGTCGCGCTGCTTGCGCGACAGTTTCTTGCGGGCAATCAGGTCGCCCGTCAGGATCTTGATGTTGACCTCGTGGTCGGAGGTGTCGACGCCGGCGGAGTTGTCGATGGCGTCGGTGTTGATGCGTCCACCGCGCAGCGCGTATTCGATACGGCCGCGTTGCGTCACACCCAGATTGGCGCCCTCGCCGAGCACCCTGCAGCGCAGGTCGCGCGCGGCCACGCGCAGCGCGTCGTTGGCGCGGTCGCCGACATCGCCGTCGGTTTCGGACGACGCCTTGACGTAGGTGCCTATGCCACCGAACCACAGCAGGTCGACCTGCGCCCTGAGCATCGCGCGGACCAGCTCGGCCGGCGTCAGTTTTTCGGCCTCGATGTCGAACGCCTTGCGCATCTGCGGCGAGATCGCCACCGACTTGGCGCGCCGTTCGAAGACGCCGCCGCCCTTGGAGATGAGCTTCGGGTCGTAGTCGGCCCAACTGCTGCGCGGCAGTTCGAAAAGGCGCCTGCGCTCGGCAAAGCTCTTCGCCGCGTCGGGGTCGGGGTCGACGAAGATGTGCAGATGATTGAAGGCGCCGAGCAGTCGGATGTGCTCGCTCAAAAGCATGCCGTTGCCGAACACGTCGCCCGACATATCGCCAACACCGACGACCGTGAAATCCTCGCTCTGGGTGTCGTGGCCCATCTCCCGGAAATGGCGTTTCACGGACTCCCAGGCGCCGCGGGCGGTGATTCCCATCTTCTTGTGGTCGTAACCGGCGGAACCGCCGGAGGCGAAGGCGTCGTCGAGCCAGAACCCGTAGTCCTGCGCGATCTCGTTGGCGATGTCGGAGAAGGTCGCGGTCCCCTTGTCGGCGGCGACAACGAGATAGGGATCGTCCTCATCCTTGCGCAACACGCGCGGCGGCGGCACGACGTCGTCGCCGACGCGGTTGTCGGTCACGTCGAGCATGCCGGAGATGAAGGTCTTGTAGCAGGCGATGCCCTCGGCCAGCAGGGCTTCGCGGTCGCCCGGCGGAGGCGGTCGCTTGAGCACGAACCCGCCCTTCGAGCCGACGGGAACGATGACCGCGTTCTTGACCTGCTGCGCCTTGACCAGGCCGAGGATCTCGGTCCGGAAGTCCTCGCGCCGGTCGGACCAGCGCAGCCCGCCGCGCGCCACCGGACCGAAGCGCAGATGCACGCCCTCGACGCGTGGGCTGTATACGAAAATCTCGCGATAGGGCCGCGGTGCCGGCAATTCGTCGATCCGCCGTGCATCGAGCTTGAACACGAGGCGCTCCTTCGGCAGCCCGTCCCCGGTGTGCTGGTAGAAATTGGTCCGCAGCGTCGCCTGGACGATGTTGATGAAGCGCCGGATGATACGGTCCTCGTCGAGGTTTTCGACACCGTCGAGCGCGGCGACGACGACCTCGGTGATCCGCGCCTCCTCGGCCTCGCGATCGCCCTCGAAGTCGGGATCGAAGCGAACCTCGAACAGGTCGGCGAGCAGGCGGGCGATCGGCCCGTTGCGCGCCAGCGTCTGCTCCATATAGGCCTGGCTGAAGGGGATCGCCGCCTGACGCAGGTATTTGCAGTAGGCGCGCAGCACGACGATCTGGCGCCAGCCGAGTCCGGCGGTCACGACGAGACGGTTGAACCCGTCATTTTCCATCTCGCCGCGCCAGATGCGGGCGAAGCTCTCGTGGAACGGCTCGCGCAGCGGGTCGAATTCGACCGGCCTCGCGTCCGCCGTGACCAGCGAGAAATCGTGCATCCAGACCGAACGCTTGGCGTCGCGCGGCGTGATCTCGTACGGCACCTCGCCGAGTACCCTGAGCCCCATATTCTCCATCATCGGCAGCACGTCGGACAGCGGGATCGGCTCACCGGTGCAGTAGATCTTGAACCGGACCTCGTGCTCGGCCGCCTCGATCGGGTGATAGAGGTTCATGCCGAGCTCGTTGGTCTCGAGCGTCCTTTCGATGCAACTGATGTCGTAGATCGCGGTGTGCGGCGAGAACGCCTCGCTGTAGTTGACCGGGAACGCGTCCTCGTAGCGCGCCAGGACCTTGATCCCCCGTTCCTCTCCGAGCGTCTCCGTCAGCGCCTGCTGCAGCCTGTCGTTCCACGAGCGGCCGGCCTCGACGAGGCGGGCCTCGATCTCCTTGACGTCGTAATCCGGAATCTTGCCCGGCCGGGTCTCGATGATGAAGTGGAGGCGGCTGAGCACATCGTCACTCATATGCGTGTAGCGGCCCCCGATCGTGCCCCCGAGCGCCGTCGTCAGGATCCGCTCGAAGGCCATCCGCAGCGCCGTATTGAAACGATCCTTCGGGACGTAGACGAAGGCCGACAAGAAGCGCTCGAAGGGATCGCGCCGGAGGAACAAGGCGATCCGCTTGCGCTCCTGCAATTGCACGATGCCGCGCGATATCTCGTACAGATCGTCCATGCCGATCTGGAACAGTTCGTCGCGCGGAAAATTGTCGAGGATGTGCACGAGCGCCTTGCCGGCGTGGCTCGTCTCGCCGTAGCCGGCGCGCTCGATCAGTTCGGACACCTTGCGCCTGAGCAGCGGGATCTCGCGTGGCGTCTGGTTGTACACCGACGAGGTGAACAGACCGACGAACAGGCGCACGCCGACGACCCGACCGTCGGCATCGAACCGCTTGGCCGCGATCGCGTCCATGTAGGCCGGGCGGTGCACCGTCGAGCGCTGGTTGCTCTTGGTCAGGACCAGGACGTGCGGCTCGCGCAGATAGCGCTGCACCTCCGCGGGCAGCTGACCGAGCCGGCGCAGACCCTGGAACACCGAGATCGCGGGATCGCGAAGCAGGCCGATGCAACTCTCCTCGTCGACGCGGATGCGCGCCTCGCGATCCTCTCCCTCGATCGCCATTTCGCGATAGCCGAGGAAGGTGAAATGATCGTCGAGCAGCCAGCGCAGGAAGGAGATCGTCTCGTTGACCTCCTCCTGGCTGACGCCGTGCGGCGGCGACTGCTTGAGTTCGTCGACCAGCGCCGCGACACGGTCGCACATCCCGCGCCATCCCGTGACCGCCGAGCGCACGTCGCCGAGCGCGGCGTCGATCTCGTCGTGGATCGCGCGCAGCAGCTCGGGCGAGCCCTGCTCGTCCACCTCCACATGCATGAACGACTCCGCGGCGACACCATCACCGTCATCGCTGCGCGATCGCAAGGCGACGAGCTTGCCCGAGCGGTCCCGCTCGACGCGGTACTGTGGGTGCACGACGAGATGCACCGTCAGGCCGCGCCGGTGCAGCGCCATGGTCACCGAGTCGACGAGGAACGGCATGTCGTCCTGCACGATCTCGACCACCGTATGGGCCGAGTGCCAGCCGTGCTTCTCGACGCGCGGATTGTAGACCCGGATCTTGGTCTCACCCGGCTTGCGCTGGGCGCCGAACTGCCACAGCGACAACGCCGCGCCATACAGATCCTCCGGATCGGTGCCGAGAATGTCCTCGGCCGCGATATCGTCGTAATACTGCCGGATGAATCGTTCCGCGATTTCGGCCTTCGCATCGGCGATGCGCGCCCGCATGAGGGAGACGACGGTGTCGACCGTCTCGTCCTTCTGCGTCGTCGTCCGCGCTGTCATGACCCCTCTCCTCCCGTCCTTGGCGCGCGGCCGCCCGCCTTTTGCCGGCGGACCTTGCCGCCGCCGGGACCGCCCCCACGCGGGCCGGTCCGCGGCCCGTCCGATCGTCGTGCGGCGGCGATGCGGCCCGGAACTCATTAAAGTCCCACAGACGAGGCCGGGGCAAGTGCCGTCACGCCAGGCGACGGGGGAACGGCGCGACCGGACCGCCGGCCGCGGCACGGCTGCGGCGTCGTCCGCGACCAGGATCTGCAGATGACCGGGTTATGGAGCGGGCGATGGGATTCGAACCCACGACTTCAACCTTGGCAAGGTTGCGCTCTACCCCTGAGCTACGCCCGCGCTTCGCATACAGGCCGGAGAGGCCGCGCCAGGGCCGTCCGGTGCGGCGGGCATAATACGCAAAGCGACGCTGTTTGCAAGCGGCGTGTGGCCGCGATCGACGGTCACGGCGGCCTGGCGGGCGTGCCGACGCGGCTTGCGGCGGCGCGCCGCTGCCGCTAAGAGTCGAGCGCCATGGCACGTGACACGGACTTCGACGATTCTGCCCTGTTCCGCCGCCTCGACGAGCTCGGGCTCGAGCACCGGACCCACGCGCACGCCCCGCTGTACACGGTCGAGCAGTCGCGGGCGCTGCGCGGCGATCTCCCGGGCGTTCACATCAAGAACCTGTTCCTGCGCGACAAGAAACGTCGCATGTGGCTGCTGACGGTGCTGGAATCGAGGGAGATCGATCTCAAGGCGCTGCGCCGCCGACTCGGTGCCCAGGGGACGCTCTCGTTCGGCAGCGCCGAGCTGCTGATGGAGCATCTCGGGGTCATCCCCGGCGCGGTGACGCCGTTCGCGGTGATCAACGACCGCGCCGGCAAGGTCAGCATGGTACTCGACGAGGCGGTGCTGGCGCACGGCCCGGTGAACGCACACCCGTTGCGGAACGACCGGACGACGGCGATCGCGCCGCAGGACCTCGTGCGCTTCCTCGAGGCCGAAGGCCACCCTCCCGAACTGCTGGATTTCGGCGACATGAATGGCGGCGAGGCTCCCGCCGGGGGCTTGTCATCGGAGGAACAAACGTCCATTTAACTCGCTGGACAGAAACCCGGTTGCGGGCCGGGCCGTCAGGACGGCAAATTCCATCGCGCAACAACGATCTGGATCCGGAAAGACAGAGATGGAGCAACTGATAGGCCAGCCCGACGAGGCCCAATCCCCGATCAGCGACGCAACGGACGCAACGTTCGCCGAAGAGGTCATCGAGGCGAGCAAGACGGTACCGGTCGTGGTCGATTTCTGGGCGCCGTGGTGCGGCCCGTGCCGGCAGCTGACGCCCGCCCTCGAGAAGGTCGTCAAGGCGGCACGGGGAAAGGTGCGACTGGTCAAGGTCAACACCGACGAAAACCCGGTTGTCGCGCAGCAACTGCGTATCCAATCGATTCCCACGGTTTACGGTTTCGCCAACGGACGCCCCGTCGACGGTTTCGCGGGCGCGCTGCCCGAATCGCAGGTGCGTGCCTTCGTCGACAAGCTGATCGCCGCGGGCGGCGGCAAGGCGGGCCCGTCGCCGGTCGACGAGGCCCTCGAACAGGCACGCGCCGCGTTCGAGGCGGGCGACGCAGATACGGCGGCCGCGATCTATCAGCAGATCCTGCAGCACGATCCCGAAGAGGCGCGCGCCGGCGCTGGACTGGCGCGCTGCCACCTGCAGGCGGGCCGGCTCGAGCAGGCACAGGCGGCGATCGACGCCGTTCCGGCCGCCAGGGCAGGGGATCCCGAGGTCGCGGCGGTGCGGGCGGCCGTCGAGCTGGCGTCGGACGGTTCGGCCGCGGCGGTCGACACCGCTGCGCTGGAAGCCAGGCTGGCGAAGAACCCCGATGATCATGAAGCGCGCTACGACCTGGCGCTGGGCCTGTATCGGGCCGGCAGCGCACGGGCGGCGATCGACGCCCTGATCGAAATCGTCCGGCGCGACCGCGAATGGAATGACCAGGCGGCGCGAAAACAGGTGTTGAAGATTCTCGAGGCGCTCGGGCCGACGGATCCGCTGACCGCCGAAGCGCGCCGAAAACTCTCGTCGATCCTCTTCTCATGAGTGCGTTCGACCAGACATTGGGGGATCTGCCGGAGAGCATCCCTGTATTTCCCCTGCCGGAGGTCCTCCTGCTGCCGCGCGGCCGCCTGCCGCTCAACATCTTCGAGCCGCGCTACCTCGCGATGGTCGAGGGCGCGTTGGCGGCGGACCGGCTGATCGGCATGATCCAGCCGAGGGAACCGGAGAAACGGCAGCGCCGGCCGGAACTGTACCGGACCGGCTGCGCCGGTCGCATCGTCCGATTCGAGGAGACGGACGACGGCCGTTTCCTGATCGTGCTGCACGGCGTGTGCCGGTTCAGCATCGCCAAGGAGCTTGCCGAGCAGCGCGGCTATCGCCGGATGGCGGTGGACTGGTCCGCGTACCGCGGCGACCTCTCGCCGTGCAGCGACGTCAGGCTCGACCGGGAACGACTTCTTGCCTCGCTGCGGGGCTATTTCGACGCCCAGGGGATCGCCGCGGACTGGGAGGCCGTCAGCGCGGCCCCGGACGAGCGGCTTGTCACCTGCCTGGCGATGATTTGTCCGTTCGGGGCTTCGGAGAAGCAGGCGCTGCTCGAGGCTGCGGACGTCCCGACGAGGGCGGAGGTCCTGACCACGCTGGTCGAGATGGCGGCGCTCGGCGACCGCCCGGCCTGTCACGGCGGGTCCTGCCAGTAGCCGTCCCCGGGAGAGTCGCCTGCAATGGCCCAGTCGAAATCCAGTGTCGACCCGAAATTGTTGGAATTCCTCGTCTGTCCGCTGACCAAGGGGCCGCTGCGCTATGATGCCGAGCGCGGCGAGCTGGTCAGCGAGAAGGCGCGGCTCGCCTATCCGGTGCGCGATGGCGTACCGATCATGCTGGTCGATGAGGCGCGCCGTCTCGACGACGAAAAGGGCAAAGAAACTTGAGCGGCGACGCCAATCGGTTCAGTGTCGACCACTGGCCGACCGAGATCCGTCTGCGCAAGGCAGAGAAGGTCCTTGAGATCGATTTCGATGATGGCAGCCGTTTCGCGTTGCCCGCCGAGCTGTTGCGCGTGGAGAGTCCGTCCGCCGAGGTGCAGGGTCACGTGCCCAGCCAGAAACAGGTGGTGGCGGGTCGCAGGCATGTCGGCATCATGGAGCTGGAGCCGGTCGGCAACTACGCCGTACGCATCAAATTCGATGATCTCCACGATACGGGCATCTACAGCTGGGACTACCTGTACCGGCTCGGCCGCGACAAGGACGTCATCTGGGCCAGATATCTTCGGGCAATCGAGGAGCGCGGGCTGAGCCGGGACCCCTGAGGTCGCCGCGGTGCGGCGGCGCGATCGCCCGGCCGACGGCGATGCCGCCCACCGCACGCGCGATCCGGCGCCGGCGTCACAGGGGCTCGCCGCGGACAAGCCGCGGCAGCTCGCCGACCACGCCCATGGCGTGGCGCATGAAGAACCGCTTGAGGGGCGGCAATCGGCCGACCGCCGCAAGACCGAGATCGCGGGCCGCTCGCAGCGGCGGCAGGTCGTTGGAGAAAAGCCGGTTCAGGCCATCGGTCACCGCCGCCAGCAGCACCGAGTCGAAGCGCCGCCACCGCTCATACCGCCGCAGGACTTCGGCTGCCCCGATATCGAGCCCGAGGCGCCGGGCGTCGATAATCGCCTCCGCAAGGGCCGCCACATCGCGCAATCCCAGATTGAGGCCCTGCCCGGCAATCGGATGAATCGCGTGCGCCGCATCGCCGACCAGCGCTAGCCGGGCATCCGTGTAGCGCTGCGCGAGCTGCAGGCTCAGCGGATAGCAGAAGCGCGGGCCAACCAGAGCGAGCTCGCCCAGCCAGCCGCCGAACCGGCGGCGCAATTCCGCGAGAAACGCGGCGTCGTCCAGGGCGAACAAGGGCGCCGCGCGCTCCTCGTCCTCCGTCCAGACGATATTCATCCGTTGCGCCGTCATCGGCAGCATCGCGAACGGCCCGCCCGGCAGGAAATACTCGACCGCGACGCCATCATGGGCGCGCTCGTGCGCGACCGTGCACACGATCGCGGTCTGAGCATACGGCACGCGGGCGATCCGGATGCCGGCCTGCGCCCGGGTCGGCGACGCGCGCCCCTCGGCACCGACGACGATTGCGGCCGAGATCGTGCGCCCGTCCTCCAGTTCGGCCGATACGCCGGTCGCGCGGCGATCGAGCCGGACCACGTTCGCCGGCGCGAGGTGGTGCAGGTTCGTCAGGCGATCGGCCAGACCGAACAGCGCCTCGCGCATGATCCGGTTCTCGATCATGTAGCCGAACGCGTCGTCACCGATCTCGCGATGATCGTAATGCAGGAACAGCGTCGACGGACCGGCCGCGAGCGTACCGTCCGCAACCCGGATATCGAGGATCGGCGACGCCTCGGCCTCGAGCCGCGGCCACAGGCCTATGGCCCGAAACACCTGCGCCGACCCGAAGGCGATCGCCGACGCCCGTCCGTCGTATCCGCGATCGACGCGCGCGTCGCGCGGCGCGGCGTCGACGACGACGGTGTCGACGCCGGCCCCCGCGAGCCCCGCGGCCAGCGTCATGCCGGTCAACCCGCCGCCGACGATCAAGACTTCCGTTTGCAGAGAGCCGTCTTCCGTCGTTGCGCCGTCCATGGGCGGAGCATCCTTCTTGCCGGGCAGGCCGTCCAGCGAAAATGGCGCGCCTGCGACTGCACAAAATTTAGGCAGTCTCGGCGAATCGCACGAAATTTCATCAATAATGGACGGTCGGTCGGCCGTCCGGGTGGGTGGAATATCGCCCTAACACATTGCAAAAAAATGAATTTTCCTCATCCGGCGAGTCTGGCACGCATCTTGTTAAGGCCTCGGTGATGATGCACCGCACAATGGGCGGTGGCGGGCGCGCAAGAGCCCGACCGTGAAACGAGATAGCGGGGAGTCCCGACATGAAACTCGTGATGGCGATCATAAAGCCATTCAAGCTGGACGGTGTCCGCGAAGCGCTGACCGAGCTCGGCGTGCAGGGTCTGACCGTCAGCGAAGTCAAAGGTTTCGGCCGCCAGAAGGGCCAGACCGAGATCTATCGCGGCGCGGAATATGCCGTGAATTTCCTGCCCAAGGTGAAGATCGAGGTCGTGGTGGGCGACGACGCCCTCGACCGCGTGGTGGAGGCGATCCAATCGGCCGCCAGCACCGGCAAGATCGGCGACGGCAAGATCTTCGTCCTCGATGTCGCCCAGGCGGTCCGTATCCGCACGGGCGAAACCGGCGCGGACGCTATCTAGGAGGTGGACAAAATGAAAACGACTCTGACGCGCGTTGCGGCGCCGGCGCTCCTCGCCGCGGTGACCGCGACCCTGGCGGCTCCGGCGTTCGCGCAGGACGCCACGCTCGACACGGGAGACACGGCGTGGATGCTGACCGCGACGCTCCTGGTCCTGATGATGACGATCCCGGGGCTCGCCCTGTTCTACGGCGGCATGGTGCGCAAAAAGCACGTTTTGGCGATGACCATGCAGAGCTTCGCGATCGCCTGCCTGATGACCGTCGTCTGGATGGTCGCCGGGTATTCGCTGGCGTTCGGTGACGGCGGTGCGATGAACGCGTTCGTCGGCGGCCTGAGCAACGTGTTCCTCGCGGAGCTCTCGGTCGACTCGATGTCGGGCACGATACCGGAAACGGTCTTCATGACGTTTCAGATGACCTTCGCGATCATCACGCCGGCGCTCATCACCGGGTCGCTGGCCGATCGCATGAAATTCTCCACGCTCCTCGTCTTCATGACGCTGTGGCTGCTGATCGTCTACGCGCCGATCACGCACTGGGTGTGGGGTGGCGGATTCCTGGCCGAAGAAGGCGTACTCGACTTCGCCGGCGGCACGGTCGTCCACATCAATGCCGGCGTGTCGGGCCTCGTTGCGGCGATCATCCTGGGCAAGCGGACCGGTTACCGCACCGAGAACATGGCGCCGCACAACCTCGTCTACAGCATCATCGGCGCATCGCTGCTGTGGGTCGGCTGGTTCGGCTTCAACGCGGGGTCGGCGGTCGCCGCGAACAACAGCGCCGGCATGGCGATGGCGGTCACCCAGATCTCGACCGCGGCCGCGGGCCTGAGCTGGATGTTCATCGAATGGGCGGTGCGCGGCAAGCCGAGCGTTCTCGGCATCGTCTCGGGCGCCGTCGCCGGCCTCGTGGCGATCACCCCTGCCTCCGGCTTCGTCGCGCCGGGCGGCGCGCTCGTCATCGGCCTGCTCGCCGGCGCCGCGTGTTTCTGGGGGGCGACGTGGCTCAAGAACAAGCTCGGTTACGACGACTCGCTCGATTGCTTCGGCGTGCACGGTATCGGCGGCATCGTCGGCGCCGTGCTCACCGGCGTCTTCGCGGTGGAGGCGATCGGCGGCACGCCTGGTGCGCTCGAGGGGAACGCGGGCCAGATCTGGATCCAGATCGAGGGCATCGTCGCCACCGTCGCCTGGGCCGCGATCGCGACCGCGGCGATCCTGTTCGTCCTCAAGGCGCTCATGGGTCTGCGGGTCGAACCGGAAGCGGAAATCGAGGGGCTCGACCTCAATCTCCACGGCGAGACCGTGCAATAGGCGCGGGGTCGCTGCGGGAACCACTTTGCGAGGGGGCCACGTGCCCCCTCGTCTTGCATACGCCCCGCGGTGCCGCGCGGCCGGTCGCGCGGCGCAGCGGTCCGGCACGAGGCAATCGACGGTGGACGGGCGACGGGACCGCGCCGCTTGAGGTCGGGGCGAGGCGCAGCTAATATCCCGGCTCAAAGTTTCCGTTTTGTACGCGCCGTCGCGCCGGCTGCCGGGCGGCGCGCGATTTATTGATTGAGTAATGCGCGAAAATCCCGCTCTCGACCGCCTCGGCGACTATCCGTTCCAGCGCCTCGCCACGCTGCTGCGCGACGTCGCGCCGGCCGAGGGCCTGGAGCCCGTCCTCATGCATATGGGCGAGCCGCAGCTGCCGCAGCCGGATTTCGTCGCCGAAACGGTGGCGCGCCATGCCGATCTCTGGAACCGCTACCCGCCGGCGAACGGATCAGAGGATTTCCGGGCAGCGGCGGCGGAGTGGCTCGCCCGCCGCTACCACCTGCCGTCCGGCATGATCGACCCCGAACGCAACGTCGTTGCGGTGAGCGGTACGCGCGAGGCGCTGTTTCAGGTGGCGCTGATCGCCGTCGGCAGGTCGACCGCCTCCGGCGGCGCCGGTCGGTCGGCGGTGCTGATGCCCAATCCCATGTACCACGTCTATTACGGTGCCGCGGTCATGGCCGGGGCGGAGCCGGTTCCCGTCGCGGCAACCGCGGACAGCGGCTTCCTGCCCGACTATGGCGGTCTCGAACGTGCGCTGCTCGAGCGCACCGCGCTCGCCTACCTGTGCACGCCGGCGAATCCGCAGGGCGCGGTGGCGTCCCTCGAGCAGCTCGAGGACCTCATCGGACTGGCCCAGGAGCAAGATTTCCTGCTCGCGCTCGACGAGTGCTATTCCGAGATCTGGCGCGGTTCGCCCCCCGTCGGCGGGCTGGAGGCCTGCGCCCGGCTGGGGACCGGCCTCGATCATCTGCTGGTATTCCATTCGCTGTCGAAGCGATCCAACGCGGCGGGGCTGCGGGCGGGCTTCGTGGCGGGCGGCGAAGCCGCGATATCGCGCCTAAAGCGCCTGCGCAGCTACGGCGGCGCCCAGGTACCCGGGCCGATTCAGGCGGCCGCGGCCGCATTGTGGCGCGACGAGGTCCATGTCGAGCGGATGCGCGCCCATTATCGCACGCTGTTCGACCTGGCACGGCGGATCCTCGGCAATCGCGCGGGCTATCACGAATCGCCGGGCGGTTTCTTTCTCTGGCTCGATGTCGGCGACGGCGAGGCCGCGGCCCGAAAGGCGTGGCGCCACGGAGCCGTCAAGGTCATGCCGGGTAGCTATATGAGCCGGCCAGACCCCGTCAATGGCGGCGATCCCGGCCGCCGATACATCCGCGTTGCCCTGATCCACGACGCGGCCACCGCCGAAGCCGGCCTCACGCGCCTCGCCGAGGCGCTGGAGCGATAGGCGATGGCCACGCGGCGTCGCAAGGCTTTGCTCCCGGCCGGATTCGTGGAATTCGTGCGGCGCCGGGTGCTGCAGCTGCTGGGGCTTCTGCTGCTCGCGGCCGGGGCGATGTTCGTCATTGCGCTGCTCAGCTACGATCCGTCGGACCCGTCGCTGAACACGGCTCGCGGAACGGGGCGGATCAACAATTTCCTGGGCAGACCCGGGGCCGTGATTTCGGACCTCTCCCTGCAGACTCTGGGGCTGGCGGCGGCGCTCCTCGTACCCGTTCTCGTCGCCTGGGGGGGCCGCCTGGCCAGCCGGCACGCGCTGCCGCAGCCGTCGCTGCGTATCGCTTCGCTGGTATTCGCGTTGCTCTTCGGTTCCGTCGCCCTCGCCGCGGCGCCGGCACCGGAATCCTGGCCGCTGGATCCCGGACTCGGGGGGCTGGTCGGCACGCTCATCGTTTCGCAGGCGGCGCGCCTGGCGGGCGGCGCCGGTCCGTTGACGAACCCGCTGGTCATCGGCACCGTCGCCGGCTTGCTGAGCCTGCTGCTCACATTCTGGACGATGGGCCTGTCGCGGGCGGAGTGGCGCTCCCTCGGCGCGCGGTTCGGCCGGCTCATTCCTGCAGGTGGCGCCTCCTCGGCAGCGGCCTGGGGAATTCGCTTGCCGCAACTGCGGCGCGGCAACGGGGTCGATCGTGCCGAACCGTATCTCGAGGCCGGGCCCGAGGACGGCGCGGCGGAATGGCAGATGCCGCCGGAGCGTCGACCGGAACGCCGCTCGCGGCTCAGCAAGCCGAAGAAAGCGGCGACGCCGGCGAAGGCGAGCCAGGCGTCGCTGAACCTGGGCGGCCCGAACGGCGAATTCCGGGTGCCGCCGCTCGATCTTCTCGAGCCGGTGCCGGACTCGGAAGCGCGGGCAAAGACCATGTCGCCCGATGCGCTCGAGCAGAACGCGCGCCTCCTCGAGCAGGTCCTCGAGGATTTCGGCATTCGCGGTGAAATCGTGAAGGTTCGGCCCGGCCCGGTGGTCACCCTGTACGAGCTGGAACCCGCTCCGGGCATAAAGACCAGCCGGATAATCAGCCTCTCGGACGACATCGCCCGCTCGATGAGCGCGGTTTCGGCCCGCATCGCAACGATTCCAGGACGCAGTGTCATCGGCATCGAGCTGCCGAACAGTTCGCGACAGACGGTATTCCTGCGCGAACTGATGGCGTCCCGCGCCTATGAACAGGCCTCGGCGAAGCTGCCCCTGGCGCTCGGCAAGGATATCGGCGGTTCCCCGGTCGTCGTCGACCTGGCGCGCATGCCGCACCTGCTGGTCGCGGGGACGACGGGTTCCGGGAAATCGGTCGGCATCAACGCGATGATCCTCTCGCTGCTGTTCCGCATGACGCCGAACATCTGCCGTTTCATCATGATCGACCCGAAAATGCTCGAACTCTCGATCTATGACGGCATCCCGCACCTGATGTCTCCGGTCGTGACCGAGCCCAAGAAGGCCGTCGTCGCGCTCAAATGGACGGTGCGCGAGATGGAGGAGCGCTATCGCGCCATGTCCAAGCTCGGCGTGCGCAACATCGAGGGCTACAACGCCCGGCTGAGCGATGCGCGCAAGAAGGGCGAGGTGCTGATGCGCAAGGTTCAGACGGGGTTCGATCCGGAGACCGGACGCCCCGTCTACGAAGACCAGCCGCTCGACCTTACCCCCCTGCCCTACATCGTCGTCGTCGTCGACGAGATGGCGGACCTCATGCTGGTCGCGGGCAAGGAGATCGAGGCCGCGATCCAGCGTCTTTCGCAGATGGCGCGCGCCGCAGGCATCCATCTCATCATGGCCACGCAACGGCCCTCGGTCGACGTCGTCACCGGCACGATCAAGGCCAACTTTCCGACGCGCGTCAGCTTCCAGGTCACCTCGAAGATCGACAGTCGCACCATCCTGGGCGAACAGGGCGCGGAACAGCTGCTGGGCCAGGGCGACATGCTGTATATGGCGGGCGGCGGGCGGATCACCCGCATTCACGGACCGTTCGTCGACGATCACGAGGTGGAGGCGGTCGCGCACTACCTCGGTACGCAAGGTGAGCCGGCCTACGTCGAAGGGATCACCGAGGAGGAGGAGGAGACTGGTCTGGACGGATTCGGCGCCGAGGCGGCGGGCGATGAGCTCTATCAGCGCGCCGTCGAGCTGGTGGTTCGCGAGGGTCGCGCATCGACCAGTTTCATACAGCGCCACTTGCAGATCGGTTACAATCGTGCGGCACGGATAATCGAGCAGATGGAGAAGCAAGGTGTGGTCAGCCCCGCAAACCATGTTGGCAAGCGTGAAGTCCTCGCTGGCGGAAACCGCTAGCGGTTGCGTCGGACCCGTCTGGGCCCGCATCTCGAGCGTGACGCTTTTCGCGCTTGTCCTGTCGCTGGCGGTCGGCGTCGGCGAGGCGCCGGCTGCGGCGCCGCCGCAACCGATCGCGCTGACGGTGCGGGATCGCGCTGCGGTGGCGGAGATCGAGGCGTTCCTGAACGGCATAACGACGCTTCAGGCCGAGTTCGTGCAGCTCACGGCGAGCGGCAGCTATGCGAGGGGAAATTTCTATTTGAAACGACCGGGTCGCATGCGCTTCGAATACGATCCGCCGGTTCCCTATCTGCTCGTTTCGGACGGCAGGTGGTTCATCTATGTCGACAAGCAGCTCGAGCAGGTCACGTACCTGCCGTTGAGCAAGACGCCGGCCGACGTGCTCCTGCGCGAGGAATTCTCGTTCTCCGACGGCCTGGTGATCACGGGAATCGAACGTCGCAGCAATACGATCCGCCTCGACCTGGTCGATGCCGAAGACCCGGAGATCGGTCGCATCAGCATGACATTCCAACAGAATCCGGTCACCCTCAGAAGCTGGACGATTCTCGACGCGCAGGGCCAGCGCATCCAGGTCACCCTGATGGATCCGCGCTACGGTTTGCGACTCGACAACGACCTGTTCCGGTTCGTGAACACCTTCGACCGGAAACGACCGGAGAAATGAAACGACCGATCCGATCCGTGGCACGCGATGCCGGGATATCTGCCGGCGGCGCCAGACATCGGGGCGGTTCGGGGACCGCTCCGCCGATCGCTGAGGTCCGCCTGCCTTCGCCTTGTGCGGTCCTGCCCGTTGCTCCCGGGCGTAGCGCGTGATGCCGGGAAGCGATCGGCCCCTCGTCGGTATTCCGGCGTGCGTCATGTCGCCGCAAACGGGCGACGCCTACCACCGGGTCGGCCAGAAATACATCCTGTCCGTCGTGCACGCCGCGCAATGCATGCCGGTGCTGATACCGGCGCTGGGCGACTGGTACGATAGCGCCGACCTGATGTCCCGGCTCGACGGACTTCTGCTCACGGGGAGCCCGTCCAACGTCGAGCCGGAGCGTTACGGCGGCGGGCGGAGCCGAGCGGGAACCGCGCACGACGCGGCGCGGGACGCGACCACCCTGCCGGCCATCCGCGGCGCGCTCGACAGCGGCGTTCCGCTATTCGCCATCTGCCGGGGTCACCAGGAGCTCAACGTCGCGCTGGGCGGCACCCTGCATCAGAACGTCCATGAACTGCCCGGAAAGCGGGACCACCGCTCGAACAAGAGCCTGCCGTACGATGACCGCTACCGCGCGTGCCACCGCATCAGCATCCGGGAAGGCGGGGTGCTCCGGGCGCTCAACGGCGGCGCCGACACGGCGCTCGTCAACTCGCTGCACGCCCAGGCCATCGACCGCCTGGCCGACCGGCTGGAGATCGAGGCGGTGAGCGAAGACGGTGTCATCGAAGCGACAAGCGTCACCGGGGCCCGAGCCTTTGCGCTGTCGGTGCAGTGGCATCCCGAACATCCGGTAGCGCTCGACTGGCCGTTGTCGCGGGCGATGTTCGCGGCTTTCGGCGACGCCTGCCGCAACCGCCATGCCGGCCGCGGCGGCGCCGAGCGTCGCGGCGGCCGGCGACGCAACAACGCGGCCTAGAGTCCGGCCGCCGCGGCCCCCGATCCCTGCCTCGCATGCGGGGCGGGCCGCGACCATCGAGTCCTCAGCGCCGTCTCGGAGACTGCCATGCGCATCGCCACCTGGAACATCAACTCGGTACGCCTGCGCCTGCCGCTCCTGGAGCGCCTCGTTGCCGAGGCCGCGCCGGACGTCATTTGTCTGCAGGAGACCAAGGTGGTCGACGACGCCTTTCCGCGCGGGGCGATCGCCGGGCTCGGATACGAGCATGCCGTCTTTCAGGGCATGAAGAGCTACAACGGGGTGGCGATTCTCTCTCGACTGCCGCTGCAGCGGCTCGCGGACCGGCGCTTCTGCGATCGGGCCGACAGCCGGCACGTCGCGGCGCGCGTCGACGGCATCGATCTGCACTGTCTCTACGTTCCGGCCGGCGGCGACGCCCCTGATCCGGAGATCAACGAAAAATTCGCGCATAAGCTCGCCTTTCTCGACGAGATGACCGGCTGGTCGAAGCAGCTCGGCGGGACCGGCCGGCCGGTTATCGTCGCCGGCGACCTGAACGTCGCCCCGTTGCCCACGGACGTCTGGTCGCACAAGCAGCTGCTCAACGTAGTGAGTCACACGCCCATCGAAGTCGAGAAGCTGGAACGAGCCCTCGAGGCGGGTGCCTGGATCGACGCCGTCAGACGTTTCTTCCCGCCTCGCGACAAGCTCTATTCGTGGTGGAGTTACCGCGCGCGCGATTGGGCGGCCTCCGATCGCGGCCGGCGGCTCGATCACTTCTGGGCATCGCCCGACCTCGCGGGTCGGCTCTCCGGCGCGTCCGTCCTGCGAGACGCCCGCGGCTGGGAAAAACCGTCCGATCACGTACCCGTAATCCTCGACCTCGCGGCGTAGGGACTACAGCCGAAACAATTACATGCTGTCCGCAGAATACTATGCTTAGTGCCTATTTTCTTCGATCTACATTCGAGTCGCGGTCGCCGCGAACATAACTGGAACCGTCAGCGCGACCGGCACCATCCGAAATAGGGCCACCCCGCCGTCGCGGCAGCCGCCGGCGGCGGCAGGGGTTCCCAGCCGGGGCGGGACAGGGGCAGCGGGCGATCGCAGAGAACCAGCCCCTGGCGTCGTACGACGCGCTCGATCAAGGGGCCGATATCCCGGCAGATCGCCGCGTCTCGCGCGGGCACTTCGCTGCCGATATCGGCATGGACCAGGGCCACCGAACGGCCGAACCGCTCGGCCGCGGCAAGCAGGGTATCGCGGAAATCGCCCAGGAACAGGTGCTCCGGCAGCGGGCTCAGGCGCGGCGAGCAATGGAGTTCGCGATCGAAGGCGAATATCTCGCGATCGGCCATGACGCGACGCATGCGGTCGTAGGTACGACCCTTGCCCAGCCCAAGCTCGAACACCGGTCCCGGCACCGCGGCAATGCGCTCGGCCGCGAAGTCGAGCCAGGCGCGTTGCGCCTCGAGGCGGGCGAGCATGCGTTCGAGCGCGTCTTGCGGGTCCGGGCCGGAAGCGGAGCGGGCTTCGCGATCTGCGGTCATCGGCCACAGCCTACCGCGAACGGACCGCAGGGTGGAATCCGAGCGACGAGCGCATGATCGCATCATTCCGCGCCGCCTCGAGCGCGGACGCGATAGAGGAAATACCGTCCCGCGGCCACACCGTCCGGGAGGGCGAGCTCCTGCCATGCCGTGGCGACGGGCAGTCGCTGGTCGCTCAGCACGATGCCATCGGGGCGAACGAGGTTCCCGATAAGGGGACCGATCCGCGAGGCGACGCGGGCGTTGCGTGCGGCGTCGCCCGTACCGATGTCGCAGTGCACGAGGATGGCGCAGCGACCGAGCTTGCGCGCGGCCGCCGGCAACGTATCGACGAGATCCCCGAGAAACAGGTGGTCGTCATCCGGGACGCAATCCGGGTGGGCGCTCAACTGCCGCTCGAAGGCGTAGATCTCGCGCTCCGGACAGCGCTGCCGCAGATGATCGTAGGTGCGGCCGTTGCCGAGGCCGAGCTCGAGGATCGCGCCAGGCCGTCCGGCCACCGCCTGGGTCGCCCAGTCGAGGCAGATCCGCTGCGCTTGCAGGCGGCGGATGACGCTGTCGAGCCGACTCACGGGCGCGCTCCGCAAGCGCGGCGTCTGTCGCCGGGCAGTGAACGGGCCGTCATCCGGGCTTCTTGCCGTCGTTCACGCGCGTCGCGATTTCCCGCAGGCGCGCATTCGTCAGCTCTAGGCGCCGCGCCAGCTCCCGCATCACTTCCTTGGCGATCTCGGGGAACTCGCCGATCAGACGGAAGAAGAGCTCCTTATCGATCCGCAGTGCCTCCAGGTCGCTCTTGGCGATGACGGTGGCGGTCCTGGGGATATCGCAAATGATCGCGATTTCGCCGACGAAATCATGGTCCTGCAGCGTCGCGACGGTCAGCGGGCCCGTCTTCGTATCGATGCTGACCTCGGCCTGGCCGCGGATGATCAGGAATGCGGCATCCCCGACGTCCCCCTGACGGAACAGAACGTCCCCTGCCGCGTATGAGAGGCGTTCGCTCGTGAACGCCAGCAGCTTCAGCTTCGCCTGGTCGATGTTCGCGAACATCGGAATCTTGCGCAGAATGTCGACTTCCTGTTGCAGGCTCATTGCCCTGTCCTCGTCGCTTCGACCTCTTCGTCTTCGGTACCGAGAAGCCGGCCGAACGGTGCGTCCCGCTTGGCCAGCAGCTCGTCGGGAGCGCCCTCGGATACGATGCGGCCGCGATCCATCACCAGCACCCTATCGAACCGGTTCGCCAGGGCAACGTTGCTCAGCGACCAGATCACGGTGCGGCCGCGGCTGGCCTGCAACACGTTCCCGACGATCTTGTTCTGCAGGCGCGACTCGAAGCCCGCGGCCGCTTCGTTGATCAGCAGAACCGCCGGTTTCTTCAGCAGGCAACGGCCGAGGGCCAGTTTCTGGCGCTGCGTCGGCGAGAGCCGCGAGCCCCCGGATCCGGTCTCCGAGTTAAGGCCGATCCGCATGACGACGTTCCGCATGCCCAGCCCGTCCAGCACGTCTGCAAGCAGGGCTCCGACCCGCTGCTCGGCGTTGGGCTGGCCGAAATCGATCTTGCCGAACAGGATATTGTCCTGGATCGTCGCTGCCCGATTGTAGGCTTCCAGATCGAAAAAGGCGATCTGGTCCGCGAGCTCGGCGGGCAGGTCCGCGGCGAAGGCGCGTCGTGCCTCGAGCAGCCTCTCGCGCAACTTCTCATCGATCAGATCGAGTCGGTGTCGTGCCGGGATCAGCTTGAACGGGAGCGCTATCAGCTTGCTGCGATCGCCCGCGCTGAGCGCGTCCAGGCCTCGTGCGGCGCGGCCCAGGATCGTCTGGAATTCGGGCAGGTCTTCCGCCGAGATGAAGCTGAACCGGTCGAAGAACTCGTGCCCGGGGGGAAGACCGGCGAACAGTTCGACCATCGTCTCCGCGACGCGCTCGCCGATCTTCAGGAAGTCACCGGTCAGCCCGACACGCTCGAGCGTCCGTTTCATGTACGGATGCTCGGCGATTCGATCTTCCGCGAAGACGTCGCCCAGCGGTACGCCGAAGAGAACGTTCTCGGCAACGGTCGCGTTCATGTTGTAGCTCGCCGCATCGAACGGGTCGACGAGGCGGGAAACCGATTGATCGGACAGGCGCTCGCGGACCGCCGATCGCGCTTCAAGGATCTTCTCCGCCGATGCGGGGTCGTCGTCGGGATCGAACCTGCCGCGGAGTCCCCAGCCATACGTGTCGTCGGCGAGATCGACCGCGTGGAGCACCTCGAGCATCGCCTGCTGGAGCTCGTCCGGTCCCGACACCTGCGCCGCCTCGTAGTCGACCCAGTCCGCGCCGTAATCGAGCGTGATGTTGCCAGCGTCCGCCGCTTCCGCCACTTCCGCCTGGCGGAATTTGAGCTCTGCGCCCTCGTATTGCCGTTCCGCAACGGGCCGGTGTTTCAACCCGTAGACCAGCGCGGCAGCGAGCGTGCCCGCATGGATGTAGGCGCTCGGCCCGACATAGGCCATGAGGCGCCCGGTAATCGCCCGCGGTGCCGTCTTGATGTCCCACTCGCCGACCGAGATCGATCCCCCCGTCGGCTCCACCAGCCCGGCCATCACGGTGAGGAGGTCGCCCTTGCCGCTGTCGCCGTCGCCGACGACGGCAATGTGGCTTCCCGGGGCGATCGTCGTCGTCACGCCGTCGAGTTGCCGGCGCCCGTCCTCGTCGATCAGACTGACGTTCTTGACCGCGATCTCGCCGTCGAGCTTGAGCTCGGCCGCATCGTCATGCTCGGCGAGGAGGCGGCGCTGATCGAGCAGTCCGGGCGGATCGAACTGTTCGACGACCTGCTCGTACTTGATGCGCGCGTCTTCCTTCTGCTGGTACCACGTCAGCATCTCTTTCCACGGGGCAGCGAGGTCCTTGTATGCTGCCAGCACAGCGACGAGCGCCCCGAAACTCAGTCCACCTTCGATGACGAGCCAGCCGCCGATGGAGAAAAAGAAAAACGGTGTAAGCTTGTCGATGAAATTATTGAGAAACTTGATGAAGAATTTGCGGCGATAGATGTCGTAACGGATCCAGTAGATCTCGCCGAGTCGGCGGGCGAAGCGCGACAGTTCGAGCCGGATCGTGTCGTGCGCGTGCAGCTCCGAAATCCCGGACACGGATTCGCCGATGTGGTCGGACAGCAGTCGGACGGTGCGGACGCGCTCCTTGCCGAGCTCGTTCACCTTCCGCTGCAGTTTCGGCACGATATAGATCTGCAGCGGATAGAGCGCGATGGCGGCGGCCCCGAGGATGGGGTCCTGGACCATGATGAAGGCAAGGATGATCAGCAGCTGCCCGCCCTGGAACAACGGATCGGCGTAGGCCGTGCCGATGAAGCCGCCAAGCGGCTCGACCTCCGCCGTGATCATCGGAATGATCTCGCCCTGGCTAACCTTGCGGAAATGCGGAATCGGGAAGCGCAGGATGCGCTCGTAGAGTTGGTATCGCAGTCGCCGCAGCAAGCGCTCGCCGAGTCGGCCCTTGTAGACGTTGATGTAATATTTCAGCACGCCGTTGATCAGGACCAGCAGCAGGTAGATCAGGCTCAGCGTGATCAGGAATTCGATCTGACTCGCCGTGACGGAGAAAACCGGCACGCCGAACAGAGGGATGTCGTAAGGGGGCCCAGATTGGTCGCCGATGGCGCGGTTGACGATCAGCTTCGGCATATCCAGCGACAGGTAGAGGAACGGGTACGAGACGACGATGACCGCCAGCAGCCAGAGCTGCTGCGCCTTGCTGTAGCGCAGTATGTATCTGAAGATGGTGGAGTCCATCCGTCGCCGAGATCCCGCTCTCCGCTACGCCGCCCGTTGCGCCGAGCTTATCCCAGCTTCCGGGGCCGTCAAAAAGCTTACTTGGCGAAAAATTGAACAAGGGTGCTTCCGGGCGAACGCTGGCCGTGCCATAGTCGGTCGCCGTTACGAGAAGGCGAAGCTACCGGGTCGGCACGGCAGGGAGCAATGTTGCCATGGGCAGAGACGGGGATGCCCGTGTCCTGATCTATAGCCATGACACGTTCGGCTTGGGACATTTGCGGCGCTGTCGGGCGATCGCGCATTCGCTCGTCGGCAATGGACGGAATCTCTCGGTTCTCATCCTTTCGGGTTCACCGATAATCGGAAATTTCGATTTCCGTGCACGCGTCGACTTCGTGCGTGTGCCGGGGGTCATCAAGTTGCGCAACGGCGACTACACGCCGCTTTCCCTCCATATCGACATCGAGGAGACCCTGGCGATACGGGCGTCGATCGTGCAGCACACCGCGGCGGCGTTCGACCCCGACCTGTTTATCGTCGACAAGGAACCGCTGGGGCTGCGGGGCGAGGTCTCGGAGACGCTCAAGCTGTTGAAACGCAGGGGAATCCCCCTCGTGCTCGGCCTCCGCGATATCCTCGATGATCCGGTGACCCTGCGTTCGGAATGGAACCGCAAGCAGGCGGCACCGGCCCTGCGCGATTACTACGACGAAATCTGGGTCTACGGCATGCCGGATATCTGCGATCCGCTCGCGGGCATAGGCATTCCGCGATCGATTCGGGAGAAGATCCGCTTCACGGGTTATCTGCGCCGCGATCTTCCGAGCGGATCGACGGCCCATTCGCCGCTGTCCAAGATCGCGCCACCTTACGTCCTGGTCACACCCGGTGGTGGCGGCGACGGCCAGGAGATGGTGGATTGGGTCCTGCGGGCCTACGAGTCGGCGACCGACCTTCCCTTTCCCGCCCTCATCGTCCTCGGGCCGTTCATGGCATCGGATGATCAGGCGGAGTTCCTCGCCCGCTGCGACCGCCTCCCCGACGTCGAGGCGATCACGTTCGACGCCCATATGGAGAGCCTGCTCGACAGGGCCGTCGGAGTCGTCGCGATGGGCGGTTACAATACGTTCTGCGAGATCCTCTCGTTCGACAAGCCGGCGCTCATCGTGCCGCGAACGGTTCCGCGCATGGAGCAGTACATCCGCGCCAGCCGCGCCCAGGATCTCGGCCTCGTGCGCATGCTCGCGAACGACGGCGTGCGTCGACCCGCGGAAATGATCGACGCCTTGCGCGGAATTGCCAGCCAATCGCGGCCGTCGCACGCCATGCCGCGCGGCATGCTGGACGGGCTCGATACGGTGAATCGGCTGGCGGACTGGCTCCTGCAGGAGCGCGCGCGCCGGCCCGACGCGGCACGGACCGAACAGCGACTGGCGGTCGCCGGCGCGGAGCAGTAGGCGGTGTCGGCGGTTGCCGTCATCCTCAAGGGGTACCCGCGCCTGTCAGAGAGCTTCATCGCACAGGAAATCCTCGAGCTCGAACGTCGCGGCCTCGAGCTTCGGCTGATCTCGCTGCGCCGACCGACCGACGCCCGGACGCACCGCGTGCATCGGGAGATCGGCGCCCCTGTCCGATACCTGCCGGAGTACCTGCATCGGGAGCCGCTGCGCGTCCTTGGCGCCGTGGCGGCGGCCCGGCGGCGGCCCGGCTTCGCCGCGGCGCGATCCGCATGGCTTCGCGACCTGCGACGGGACCCGACGCGCAATCGCGTCCGACGGTTCGGGCAGGCTTGCGTGCTCGCGCTGGAACTGGAGGATGATGTCCGCCATCTGCACGCGCATTTCATCCACACGCCCGCCTCGGTGGCACGTTACGCAGCGTTGATGCGCGACCTGCCGTGGAGTGTCGCGGCACATGCGAAAGACATCTGGACGTCGCCGGACTGGGAGATCAGGGACAAGCTCGCGGACGTCGCGTGGGCGGTGACCTGTACGGCCGCGGGACTCGAGCGGCTGCGCGGCCTCGCGCCGGCACCCGAAACGGTCGGTCTGGTCTACCACGGTGTCGATCTCGACCGCTTTCCGCCGCCCGGCAGCGATCGTCCGCCGCGCGACGGCGGCGACCCGGCGGACCCGGTGGTCATCCTCTCGGTCGGTCGTGCGGTCGACAAGAAGGGATATCCCGATCTCTTGCGCGCGCTTGCGAGCCTTGCCCCTGGCCTGGCTTGGCGGTTCCGACATATCGGTGGCGGCATCCGGATGCGCGAGCTGCAGCAGCTTGCAGCGCGGCTGGGCATCGCCGAGAGGGTGACGTGGCTCGGCCCTCAATCGCAGGAGACCGTCCTCGGCGAGCTGCGTCGCGCCGACATCTTTGCGCTCGCCAGCAAGATCGCGCCGGATGGAGACCGCGACGGCCTGCCGAACGTCCTGATGGAGGCGCAGAGCCAGGGGGTCGCCGTCGTCGCGACCTCGGTGTCGGCGGTCCCCGAACTGATTACCGACCGGCGGACCGGCATGCTGTGCGAGCCCGGCGACCCGGGGTCGCTGGCTCGCGCGCTGACCCGGCTGATCCTCGATCCGGCCTTGCGGCAACGCCTCGGAGGCGCGGGGGCCGCGCGCGTACGCGAACGGTTCTCGCTGGCGGTCAACGTCGAGGGGATCGCCGCCCGCTTTGGCGTGGCGTCGGAGGCAGGCCGGATCGCGGCATGCGAGTAGCGTACTACGCGCCCCTGAAATCGCCTTACCACCCAGTGCCGTCCGGCGACCGCCGCATGGCGCGCCTGTTCGTCGACGCCCTGCGACTGGCCGGTCATGACGTGGAGCTGGCGTCGACGTTTCGAAGCCTCGACATCGCCGGCGACCGGCATCGCCAGCACCGCCTGCAGGCGCTGGCGGGACGCCTCGCCGAACGTTACCTGCGGCAGGCGAAACGGGTGCCGCCCGATCTGTGGTTCACCTACCACCTCTATCACCGCGCGCCGGACTGGCTCGGGCCGGTCGTCGCCGATCGCCTGGGCGTACCCTACCTCGTCGCCGAGGCGAGCTATGCACCCAAACGGGCCGGCGGAAACTGGGCGTCGGGACACGAGGCGGTAGCGCGCGCCTTGCGGCGTGCGGACCAGGTGATCTGCCTCAATCCCGACGACGCGGCGTGCATCCGGCCGTTACTCGCGGACGACAGCCGCCTGACGATGATGCGGCCGTTTCTCGATGCGGGTCCGCCGCGACGCGCCCGCGCCGAGCGGGCACGCCACCGCCGGCGGCTCGCGCGGCGCCTCTCGATCGATCCCGCGGTACCCTGGATCGCCGTGACCGCGATGATGCGCCCCGGCGACAAGCTCGCCTCCTATCGCCTGCTTGCGCGGGCGCTGCACGGTCTTGCCGATCGCGCATGGGTACTGCTCGTCGCCGGGGGCGGAGACGCACGGCGCGAGGTGACGGCGGCGCTGGACTTCGACGAACGGGTGCGGTTCCTGGGGATCCTGGAGCAGGACGACGTCGACGCGCTGCACGCGGCGGCGGATCTCGGTGTCTGGCCCGCCGTGAACGAGGCCTACGGAATGGCGCTGCTCGAAGCGCAGGCGGCGGGCCTGCCGCTCGTCGTCGGGGATCGTCCCGGCGTTCGCGAGCTTGTCGCAGGCGGTGACACCGCCTACATCGTCCGGTCCGCCGAGGCCGGCGCGTTTTCGGCTGCGATCGCGGGATTGCTGGCCGACCCGCGCCTCCGCAAAGCGATGTCCGACGCCGCGGTCCGACGGGTCGAAAGCGAGCACGACCTGCCCTCGGCGGCACGGCGGCTGGACGCGATCATACGCGAAGCGGCGCGTCCGGCCGTGCCGGGGAGCGTGCGTTGACCGAACTGGCCGTAATCCGGCACGGCCCGACCGAGTGGAATGCGGTCGGACGCGTTCAGGGTCGCACGGATGTCTCGCTGAGTGTGGCGGGACGCCGGGAGGTCGAGCGCTGGATCGTTCCGCCTCGGCTGCGCGGGTTCGCGTGGGTCTGCAGCCCGCTGACACGAACCCGGGAGACCGCCGAGATTCTGCGCGGTGGCCCGGTTTGCGGCGACGACCGGCTCGTCGAGATGGATTGGGCAGACTGGGAAGGCAGGACGCTCGAGGCGCTGCGCTCGCAGCTGGGCGACCTCATGGCGGCGTGGGAGGCGAGGGGCCTGGATTTTCGCGCGCCGGGCGGGGAGAGCCCGCGCGACGTGCAGTCTCGCGTCAGGCCATTCCTTGCCGAGGTCGCGGCCGCGGGCAGACCGACGCTGGCGGTGACGCACAGAGGCGTGATCCGCGCCATTTACGCCCTCGCGGTCGGTTGGGACATGACCGGCAAACCGCCGGCCAAGCTCCGCGAGGCCTGTGCCCATGTGTTCGCGATCGCCGGCGACGGCACGCCGGCGGTCGTCGAGCTCAACATCCCCCTGTCGGCGACGAAGCGATGACCGGGCGCCGTGTCTTCGTCTACGTGCAGCACCTGCTGGGCATCGGTCACCAGATACGGGCCGCGGCCATAATCCGGGCATTGCAGTGGCACGGCCTGGATGTCACCTGCGTCTCGGGAGGCGAAACGGGCGAAATCGCGGATCTGGGGAACGCGCGTCGCGTGCAGCTGCCGCCGGTGCGGGCCGCCGACGCCAGTTTCGCGCGGCTCATCGACGCCGACGGGCGGGACATCGACGACGGCTGGCGCGACCGCCGCCGACGCGCATTGCTCCAGGCATTCGCGGACGAGCGGCCCGATTTCATCCTTGTCGAGACCTTTCCGTTCGGGCGCTGGCAATTTCGGTTCGAGCTGCTTCCGCTGCTCGAGGCCGCGCGCGACGCCAAGGTGCGGGCCGCCGTTTCGGTTCGCGACATCCTGGTGCCGAAGCACGATGCGAACCGTCTCAACGCGGTGGTCGGGACGATCCGCCGGTATTTCGAAGCCGTTCTGGTGCATGGCGATCCGACACTGGTCCCCTTCGACGCCACGTTCGCGGCGGCCGACAGGATTCGCGACCGGATCCGCTATACCGGATACGTTGCCCCGCCGCGACCCGAACGCACGCTATCGGAACGCGACCGCAGCGCCGTGGTCGTCGCCGCCGGCGGTGGCGCGGTCGGCGGGCGGCTGCTGCGAACGGCGCTCGAGGCGCGTTCGCTCAGTCGCCTCGGCGAGGCGCCATGGCGCCTCGTTACCGGGCCGAACCTGCCCGCCGCAGAGCGGGAAGCGCTGTCGCCGCCGCCGGGTGTGACGATCGATACGCTGCGGACGGATTACCGGGAGCTGCTCGCCGGCGCGGACGTCTCCGTGAGCCAGGCCGGGTACAACACGGTGATGGACATCCTGGTCACCGGTGTGCGGGCCGTGCTCGTGCCCTTCAGCGAGCGAAAGGAGACGGAGCAGGGTCTACGTGCGCAATTGCTCGCCGACCACGGACGGGTGCGGACCCTCGCTGAGGACGCGTTGACGGCGGCCGGCCTGGCCGCCGAGATCGACGCCGCCGCCGCCATGCCGGCGCCGGCCCCGACAACGGTCAATCTCGACGGCGCCGGCGGAACCGCCCGTACCATCGTGGAATTGATGGACGCACCGCGCGGTTGAGGGTGACTATGCGATGCCGCCCAACTGTGCCTATACTCGCGGCATGGCGGGCAGGGCGCTGGCAGAGGAGATGACCGGGGTGGACGCAGCGGTCGCCGTGGCCCCGGCGGCGGGGACCTGGGCGGCCTTGACGGCCGAACTCGACGCTTGGGGTGTCTGCGGTCGGCGGGCGACGTTCTGGTGGCGCGACGACGACGCGACGCGGCCCGGCAGGAAGTTGTCGAGACTCTTCAATGTCGCGGGAACGACGCCACTGGCGCTCGCGGTTATCCCCGCCGCCGCTCGCGACGAGCTCGCCGAAACCGTCGACGAAATCGCTGCCCGCGGCGGCCAGC
This sequence comes from Alphaproteobacteria bacterium, assembly GCA_041584475.1. Classification (GTDB taxonomy): domain Bacteria; phylum Pseudomonadota; class Alphaproteobacteria; order UBA8366; family JADFVY01; genus JBFHDX01. The sequence goes on along the minus strand of JBFHDX010000004.1, from coordinate 27,158 downwards.
TATCGATCCTCCAGCACGGCTTTGCGCACATCAATCATGCGCCGGCCACCGAGAAGAAAGCGGAGTTCGGCCTGCACCGGCCGCAGCCGGTGATGCTCGACGAATTGACGCACGGCCGGCGGCGCCTGCGATCCCTTTTTGGCGAGCGGTTTCGGCCGATCCTCGTGCCACCGTGGAACCGCGTCGCCCCTGCCCTCGCCGACCGCCTCGGCGAGGCCGGACTCGTCGGCCTATCGGCGTACGGCGCACGCCGGCACGGCAGCGGTGCGGCCGTCGTCAACACCCATGTGGACATCATCGACTGGCGCGGGACGCGGCGCTTCGTGGGCGAAGCCGCGGTTCTCCGCTTGGCGATTTCCCACCTCGCGGCGCGCCGCACCGGCGCGGCGGACGGCGACGAGCCGACCGGCCTGCTGACCCACCATCGAGACCACGATGCGGCGTGCTGGCGCTTCCTGTCGCGTCTCGTTGCGGTGGTCTCGGATCATCCCGCGGGTCACTGGATCTCTGGGTTCGAGACGATCGCGGGACCGCGCAGATGAGCCGACACCGTTATCCGGCGAGGGTACTCGCGGCCGATTACGCGCGCGCCGGCTTCGGTCTCGCGGTCACCGCGGGGCCGCTGTTGCTGCTCGAGCCGGCGCCCGTCGTGGCCGTCGTGCTGGGGGCCGTGGCACTTCTGTTCGGCGCTTTCGCGCTACGCACCGGCTTGCGCCAGGCCACCGTCATCGAACTCACCGTCGACGGCATCCGCTCGCGCGGCCCGATGCCGTGTCACATCCCGTGGCGCGATGTGACGCAGTTGCGGCTCGACTATTTCGCCACCCGTCGCGAACCGCCGCGCGGCTGGATGCAGCTCAAGGTCAGCGGGCGCCATCGTCGCATTCGCGTCGATTCGACGATCGACCGCTTCGAGCAGCTCGCCGCGGCGGTCGCCAGCACCGCGCAAGACCGTGCGATTCCGCTCAATGACGCCGCCGTCGCCAATTTCGGCGCGCTCGGCATCGACGTGAGAACCCGAAGCGAGCGCGGGGTTGCGGCGTGACCGACGACCTGCTGACGGTTCGCGACCTGAGGGTGTCCTTCGATCTCGCGGAAGGCCGGATCGAAGCCGTACGCGGCGTCTCGTTCTCGGTGCCGCCGGGCTCCACGGTTGCGCTCGTCGGCGAATCGGGTTCCGGGAAGACCGTTGTCTCGCAAGCCATCATGGGCATCCTGCCGAAGGCGGCACGCATTACCTCCGGCTCGATACTGTTTCGGGACCCGACGCGCGCCGGGCCCGTCGACATAGCGGCCCTCGATGCCGACGGGAGCGAAATGCGGTCGATCCGTGGCGGCCGCATCTCGATCATCTTCCAGGAGCCGATGACGTCCTTGTCACCGCTGCACACGGTCGGCAACCAGGTCGCCGAGGCGCTCCACCTGCACCGCGCGTGCAGCCGGGCGGAAGGTCGCGAAGCAACCCGCGAGATGTTGCGCCTGGTCGGATTTCCGGATCCGGACCGCGCCATGAAGACCTATCCTTTCGAACTGTCGGGCGGCCTGCGCCAGCGCGCGATGATCGCCATGGCGCTGATATGTCACCCGGCGCTGCTGATCGCAGACGAGCCGACGACCGCGCTCGACGTCACGATCCAGGCGCAGATCCTCAAGCAGATCAGGGATCTGCAGCGGGAGCTGGGCATGGCGGTCCTGATCATCACGCATGATCTGGGCGTCGTCGCCAACGCCGCTGAGCGGGTCGTCGTCATGTATCACGGCGAAATCATGGAATCGGGACGGCTGGAGGACATATTCCGCACCCCGGGTCATCCCTATCTTAAGGCCCTGCTCAAGGCCGTACCGAGGTTCAGCATGGAACCGGGGGAACGGCTCGTGCCGATCCGCGAGATCGCGCCCCCGACCGGGGCGCTGTTGCAGCACGCGATCGCCGAGCCCACCGAACGTCGTGCCGACGATGTCTCGCCGCTGCTGACGGTCCGCGACGTCCGAAAGACCTTCACGATCCGAACGGAGTCGTGGATCGGCACCGCCGAAGCCGCCCGGATCGACGCCGTCGCCGGCGTCAGTTTCGAAATCCGCCGCGGCGAGTGCCTGGGCCTCGTCGGCGAGAGCGGCTGCGGCAAGACCACCCTCAGCAAGATCATCATGCGTGCGCTCACCCCGGATTCCGGCAGCGTGGAATATAACGGGCCGGACGGTCCGATTGACGTGTTGGCGCTGGAGGGTGATGACCTGATGGCCTTCCGGCGCAAGATTCAGTTCATATTCCAGGATCCGTTCGGTTCGCTGAATCCGCGTATGCGCGTCGCCGACATCATCGCGGAACCGCTGCTGATCCACGGTATCGGCGACCGCAAGCAGCGCAATGAGCTCGTCGAGGAACTGCTGCGGCTGGTCGGTCTCGACATCCGTCACGCCAGGCGCTTCCCGCACAGCTTTTCCGGCGGCCAGAGGCAGCGGATCGGCATCGCGCGGGCCCTCGCCCTGCGTCCCAACCTTCTGATCTGCGACGAACCGGTGTCGGCGCTCGACGTCTCGATCCAGGCCCAGATCCTGAACCTGCTCAAGGACCTGCAGTCGGCGCTCGGGCTGACCTATCTGTTCATCTCGCATAACCTGGCCGTCGTCGACTATATCGCCGACCGCATCGCGGTCATGTGCCGCGGACGCCTCGTCGAGCTGGCACCGAGAGACATCCTGTTCCGCAACCCGGTCCACCCATACACCCAGGGCCTGCTGGCGGCGGTCCCGGAACCGAGCCTCGACCACCCGCTGCATTTCGAGCGGCTCATGGAGGAACGCGCGTCGGACCCCGCGGCCTGGCCGCCTCCGTTCGCCGAAAACGCGACCGCTTCCCCCGTATTGCGCGCCGTCGGGCACGATCACTTGGTGCGCATCGACGCACGCGCGGACCTGGACGCAATCGAGATGGAGAACGCCTGATGAGGTGCTCGTTATCTTGCCTTGCCGCGGTTCTCGCCGTTTCGACGGCGGCTGCGGCGGGGCCCGTCGAACCGCCCTTTCTTGCGGATGCGGTGGCTGCGGGGACGCTGCCCCCGGTCGGCGATCGACTGCCGCGGCCGCCGCTCACCGTGGAGATGAATGACGGCCGCACGATCGGCAGATACGGCGGAACCCTGAACCTGCTGATGGCGCGCACGAAGGATGTGCGGCAAATGGTCGTCTATGGCTACGCGCGCCTCGCCCGCTACCGGCACGATTACGAGATCGTCCCCGACATTCTCAGGGACATCGAAATCGAGGACGGGCGCAGCTTCACGCTGCACCTCCGCCCCGGGCACCGCTGGTCCGACGGCGCGCCGTTCACGACCGAGGATTTCCGCTACTGGTGGGAAGACGTCGCCCAGAATCGGCAGTTGACGCCGACCGGCCCGCCGATTGAGCTGCGACTCGACGGCGAACTGCCGACGGTCGAAATCATCGACCAGGCGACGATCCGCTTCAGCTGGTCGCGACCCAATCCGAAATTCCTGCCGGCGTTGGCCTCGGCGAGTCCGCTCTTCATCTATCGGCCGGCCCATTACCTGAAACGGTTTCACGCGCGCTACGCGGACGAGGCGACGCTGAACCGGCTGGCAGCCGAGAAGGGCCAGCGCAACTGGGCGGCGCTGCACAACATGGTGGACAACCTCTACAAGAACGACAACACGGAACTGCCGAGCCTGCAGCCGTGGATCAACACGACGCGCATGCCCTCGGAGCGTTTCATATTCGTCCGCAACCCGTATTTCCATCGTGTCGACCCGGAGGGACGGCAGCTCCCCTACATCGACCGGGTGGTGATGCAGATCGCCAACGCCAAGATCATCCCGGCGAAGACCGGCACCGGCGAATCCGATCTGCAGGCACGATACCTGCGCTTCGACAATTACACTTTTCTCAAGCAAAACGAGGAAAGAAACGGGTTTCGCACGCTGTTGTGGCGCGACGGCAAGGGATCGCACATGACCCTCTATCCGAACCTCAACGTGCGCGACCTGGCATGGCGCACGGTGCTGCGCGACGTTCGGTTCAGGCGTGCGTTGTCGCTGGCGATAGACCGCCACGAGGTCAACCAGGTGATCTATTACGGCCTGGCGATCCCCTCGCAGAACACGGTACTACCGCAGAGCCCCCTGTTCCGCGACACCTACCAGAAGGCCTGGACCGACTTCGACGTCGCGGAGGCAAACCGCCTGCTCGACGAGATCGGGCTCACGCAGCGCGACGGTCGCGGCCTGCGGCTGCTTCCCGACGGCCGTGCCATGGAAATCATCGTCGAGACCGCCGGCGAAAGCACGGAACAGACCGATGTCCTCGCGCTCGTTCGCGACAGCTGGCGGAAGGTCGGCATTCAGCTCCACAGCAAGCCGTCGCAGCGCGAAGTCGTCCGCAACCGGATCTATGCCGGGGAGACGTTGATGTCGATCTGGGAGGGACTCGAAAACGGCTTGCCGGCGGCCGACACGATCCCGGAAGAGCTCGCGCCGACGCGACAGATCCATTACCAGTGGCCGATGTGGGGCCAGTACATCGAGACCGGCGGGCGCAGCGGCGAGCCGGCGGACATGCCGGAGGCGAAGCGGCTGCTTGCGCTGCTCGGCGAATGGTACGAGGCCGGGCAGCGGTCGCGGCGCGCGCAGATCTGGCACCAGATGCTCGATATCTGGACCGACCAGCTGTTCACGATCGGTATCGTCAGCGGGGCGATGCAGCCGGTGGTCGTCAACGCCAAGCTGCGCAACGTCCCGGACGAGGGCTTGTACAGCTGGGACCCGGGCGCGCATTTCGGCATCTACGGGCCGGACACGTTCTGGTTCGACGACTGAGCCCTCGGTCGGCGATCGGGACCCGCGGCAATGCTTCGTTACACGGTACACAGGGTGCTGGTCATGGTGCCGACGCTGGTCGCCATCAGCGCGCTCGTGTTCATCATCATCCAGCTGCCGCCGGGCGACTATTTCACCACCTACCTGAACGAGCTCCAGAGCCAGGGCGAATCCGTCAGCGCCGAGCGAATCGAATTCCTGCGCCAGCAGTACGGTTTCGACAAATCGCTCGTCGAGCAGTACTTCATCTGGCTCGGCGGGCTGCTGCAAGGCGATTTCGGCTACTCGTTCGAATACAGCCTGCCGGTGTCCGAGGTCGTCGGTGACCGGATTCTGCTCACCCTCGTCGTCTCCTTCGCGACGATCGTCTTCACCTGGATCGTCTCCTTCGTGATCGGCACCTATTCGGCGGTCTATCAGTACAGCATCGGCGACTACGCCCTGTCGTTCCTCGGGTTCGTCGGGCTTGCGACGCCGAATTTCCTGCTCGCGCTCGTCCTGCTCTGGATCGCCAACGTCTATTTCGGGACGTCGATCGGGGGTCTGATGGAACCCCAGTACATCGACCAGCCCTGGAGTTGGGGGAAGGTGATCTCGGTCCTCGAGCATCTCTGGATACCGGTCGTCGTCATCGGCACGTCGGGCACCGCCGGCATGATCCGCCGCCTGCGCGCCAACCTCCTCGACGAGCTGCACAAGCAGTACGTCGTGACGGCGCGCGCCAAGGGGCTGCACCCGTTCCGGATCCTCATCAAGTATCCGTTGCGGGTGGCGCTCAATCCGTTCATCGCAGACATCGGCAATTTGCTCCCGCAGGTGATCTCGGGGGCGGCGATCGTCTCCGTCGTGCTGTCGCTGCCGACGACCGGGCCGATGCTGCTGCGCGCGCTGCAGAGCCAGGACATGTACCTCGCGGGCTCGTTCCTCATGATCCTGGCGCTGCTGACCGTGATCGGAACGCTGATCTCCGATCTCGCGCTGGCCGCCCTTGACCCGCGCATCCGGCTCGGCGGGGGAACCCAGAAATGAGCGGCCGCACCGACGTTCGGCACTACGTCAACGCGGCGCCGTTCGACCCGCAGGCCGTGATGCAGCTGACTCCGGAGCAGGAGCGCTATTACACGGCGAGCCAGTGGAAGCTGATGTGGTGGCGGTTCAGGCGGCACCGCATCGCCGTCGCGTGCGGCGTTTTCCTGCTGCTCATGTATCTCTCGATCATGGTCAGCGAATTCATCGCGCCGTACGAGCTGCACCATCGCCACACCGACTTTCTCTACGCCCCTCCGCAGCGCATTCACCTGTTCCATGACGGCGCGTTCGTCGGTCCCTACGTGCATCCCTTCACGAAGTCGCTCGATCTGGCCAAGATGCGCTGGAACTACACGATCGATGCGGCGCGTATCCAGCCGCTGCGTTTCTTCTGTGTCGACGACTATCCGGGATCGGCATACCGGTTCTGGGGGCTGGCGGAAGGCCGGTTCCACCTGCTCTGCCCGCCGGAAGGCGGCCAACTCTTCCTGTTCGGCACCGACCGGCTGGGCCGCGACATGTTCTCGCGCATCGTCTATGGCGCGCGCATCTCGCTGACCGTCGGGCTGATCGGCATCACGCTGAGCTTTGTCATGGGCCTGGCGATCGGTGGGGTCGCCGGCTACTACGGCGGCTTCGTCGACAGCGCCGTCCAGCGGACCATCGAGGTGATCCGCTCGTTCCCGGAGCTGCCGCTGTGGATGGCCCTGTCGGCTGCGCTCCCGGTCACGTGGAGCCCGATGCTCGTCTATCTCGGTATAACCGTGATCCTGGCTCTACTCGACTGGCCGGGGCTCGCGCGCGCCGTGCGCTCGAAGTTCCTCGCCCTGCGCGAGGAGGATTTCTGCACCGCGGCACAGCTGATGGGCGCGCGGCCGACCCGGGTCATCTTTCGTCACCTCATGCCCAGCTTCATGAGCCACCTGATCGCGTCGGCCACGCTCTCGATCCCCTCGATGATCCTGGCGGAGACCGCGCTGAGCTTTCTCGGGCTGGGGCTGCGGCCGCCGATGACGAGCTGGGGCGTACTGCTGAACGAGGCGCAGAACATCAACGTCGTCGCGATCTATCCGTGGCTCATGCTACCGGTCATCCCGGTGATCCTCGTCGTCCTGGCGTTCCAGTTCCTCGGCGACGGCCTTCGCGATGCCGCGGACCCCTACAAGTAGCGGCACCGCTAGCGCGCCACGATGACGATATCGACGGGCGCCTCGGCGCCGAGTATATGCACCGGCCCTACGCGCTCGACCGCCCCCGACGGAACGTAGCCTTGTCGCGTCGCCAGCTCGAAAGCATCGTCGGCTGCCAGCGCGCGCGTCTCGCCGACCTTGTTGTGCTTCTCCAGCTTGGCGGCGAGGTTCACGGCGTCGCCGATCACCGTGTATTCGAGCCGCGTGTCGTCGCCGACGGCGCCGAACACGACGCGGCCCGTGGCGACCGCCGCCCCGATCCGCAGTGGCGGCTTGCCCGACATTGCGCGTTCACGGTTCCAGTCGTCCGCCGCGGTTACGACCTCCTCGAGCGCGCGCAGCGCGTCGGCGGCGTGCGTCTCGCTCGGGGCGGCCGCGCCGAAGGTCGCAAGGATGCCGTCGCCCAGGAACTTGTCGATGCAGCCGCCATGCCTCTGGATCACGGGCACCATCCGCGATTCGTACTCGACGAGCACGCCGATCAGTTCCGACGGCGGCAACGTGTTGGCCAGATTCGTGAAGCCACGAATGTCGATGGTCAGAATCGAGGCCTCGCGCGCCTCGCCGTGTCCGGGCCGTATTCGATTTTCCGAGCCGATGATCCGCGATGCGATCTCGGGCGCGAAGAACCGCGACAAATCGCGGGCTGCAGCCTCCTCGACGACCGAGCGAACCAAGAGCCGGCGCGCCCGCACGAGGGCAGCCGCTATGATCGCGGTAACCAGCAGGATGGCGATGATCTTGTCGAGCTCGGCGCCGATCAGGATCGAATTCGACGTCAGATAACGCACGTAATCCCGTGTGACGACATCGGTTGACGGGTCCGCGTAGACCGCGTATGCGGCCATGGCCAGCCAGCCGACGGCGGCGGTTCCACCGGCCAACAGGACGTAACGGGCCTCGAAGCGCAGGGCGCGCAGCGCGATGAAGATGAAAATGTATAGTAGCGTCGGGGCCTTGAGATAGAACGCCGGGGGTTGTTCGTACTGGATGTGGAAGCTCCAGATCAGGACGAGCAGCAATGTGAGCTCCGCGACCACGGATGCCGCGACGAACCAGCCCGGTACATGCCCCCTCCGGACCACGACAATGCGGACCACGCCGACGATGAAGAACGCCGCGAGCGCGAATGTCACGGGCGGGAACATCCAGTCGCCGGCATAGGTCTTCGGTGCCACCGCGTACAGCACGGCGAAGAACACGACGACCCCAAACTGGACCCAGGCGGCGAGACGCTCGCTGGCATCCTGTTGTCGTACGATCGCGGTGCTGACCCGCGCCGGCAAGGCGCCGGATTTGTTCGGCGACCACCATCGCCACGTCACTGCTACCATTTCCATGCCGTTGGTTCCCCGCAGACGGTTCGCGCACCGGACTCCCTCCAGATAGGCAGCCGGGGCGGCGAAGCGACAATCAAGCTTTGCGCGCGTCTGTTCACCGTTTCTTGAGCCAGAGGCTCGACTCCCGCGCCCCGGCGGGCAGGGGCAGGCGGCCGATGACGCCCCGCGCGATACGGTCGGCCATGCGGGTCACCACGTAGTGGCTCGCGAACTCGATCCGCCATCCCGCACCCGCGACCAGCTGGGCCACCCCGAGCTGTTCGTTGTAGCCGCGCCATTCCCAGTCGGGCGGGTAATCGTCCGGCAGGAAGATGTCGTGGACATGGACCATCACGCCTGTCGGCAGCGAGACGAGAACGCGGTTGAGAAGCATGTCGACGTCGGTGCCGGGCATCAGGATGTGGCTCGAGTCGATGGCCAGTATGTCGCCCGGGCGCAGCGCGCGGAACGGCGCTTCGCCCGCCGCCTGCACGGTCTCGCGACGCAGTTCGACACCTGCGAGCTGCCCGATCTCGGCGCGAGGGGCCGGATCGATCGCGAGGATCCGCGTCGCCAGCGCCCCGTCGTCCACGGCCCTGGCAAAGAAACGGGTGGAGTGGCCGCAACCTACCTCGACGATGCGCCGGGGCCGCGTTTCACGCGTAATCGCATAGGCCGCGGCGGCGTCGAGCCGCGGAAACCAGTCCTGCGTCCAGCGTGGCGCCAGCGGCGGCCCCGCATCGAACGATTCCAGCATGTCGGCGTATCGTTCGATCACGTCGAGCCAGCCCGCAAACGCATCACGGCGGCGGTCGAGAACGCCGCCGAGCGCATCGTACGGCGTGCGGTCCGCTGACGCCGGAACCTCGCCCGCATGGCGATAGGGGATGAAGAAGCCGCGGCGCGCAAGCCCCAGCAGCGTCGGAATGCCGAGGCGCAGTTGCCGGTGCCACGCGCGCAATGCAACCATCACCGGTCACTTCTGGCCGCCGGACACGGGTGCGCCCGGCGAGAGCTCCATACCTTCGCAGGCGACGACGGTCCCCGGTCGCGCCGCCGCGGCCTCGGCGGCCACCGTATCCATGAAGCGGTCGTCGTGCGAGGGATCGTGGTGAAAGATGACCAGCTGACCGACGTTGGCGGCATCCGCTATGCGCATGCCCTCTTGCCACGTCGAATGCCCGAAATTACTGAAGCTCGGGAACTCCCGATCGGTGAAGGTCGAATCGTAGATCATCATGTCCGCGCCCGAGACAAACCGGACCAGTGCTTCATCGCGCTGCCCGACGACGTGTCCGGTGTCGGTGATGTAGCACAGCGATCGGCCGCGATATTCGACCCGGTAGCCCGTCGCACGGTCGGGATGATCGAGGGGCGCGGTCCTGATCGCGATGGCTCGCGACGGCCGCAACGTCTCGCCCGCGCTGAAATCCTTGTAGTCGATGTCGGCCGCGAATATCTCGGGCGGCACCGGGAACAGCGGCGCCATCATCATTTGGCATATTACGGTCTTGAGCGTCTGGTCGGGCACCAGATGGCCGGCCCAGATCCTGAACCGGTTCCGCGCGACGAAGAACGGTCGAAAGAACGGCAAGCCGCAAATATGGTCGAAGTGGGTGTGGGTCAGGAAGATGTCGCCGTCGAACGGTTTCTTGTTCGCCGCCATGGTCTCGCCGAGCGCGCGCAGTCCGGTTCCGGCATCGAAGATGAGACGTCGACCACCGCACGATACCTCGAGGCACGAGGTGTTTCCGCCATAGCGGATGGTGTCGGCACCCGGACACGCAATGCTTCCGCGGACGCCCCAGAACCGCACGCTGAACGTGTCCACCCCCTGCACCGATCAGCACTCCAGCTCGGCCGCTCTTGCACCCGCCGTCACGAGCGCGCGGGTCACGGCACCAGTTTGTAGCCGCCCGGCTCGGTGACCAGGATCTCGGCGTGGGACGGGTCGCGCTCGATCTTCTGGCGTAGCCGGTATACATGTGTCTCGAGCGTGTGCGTCGTCACGCCGGCATTGTAACCCCACACTTCCCCGAGCAGCTGATCGCGCCCGACCGCCTTGTCGCCAGCCCGGTAGAGGTATTTCAGGATTGCCGTCTCTTTCTCGGTCAGACGGATCTTGCGGTCGCTGTCCTCTTCGATGAGCATCTTTGCGGCTGGCCGAAAGGTATACGGGCCGACCGAAAACACGGCATCCTCGCTCTGCTCGTGCTGCCGCAGCTGAGCGCGCAGGCGGGCGAGCAGCACGCCGAGCCGGAATGGCTTGGTGACGTAATCGTTGGCGCCCGCATCCAGTCCGAGGATCGTATCGGCGTCGGTATCGTGTGCCGTCAGCATGATGACCGGTGCGGTCACGCCGCCGCGCCGCATGAGCCGGCAGCATTCGCGACCGTCCATGTCCGGCAGGCCGACATCGAGCAAGATCACATCGAAGTAGCTGCCCTTCACCTTGTCGAGCGCTTCGGCGGCGCTGGCCGCCTCGGTCGTATCGAATTCCTCGTGCAGCCGCAGCTGCTCCGCCAGCGACTTACGCAAGGCGTCGTCATCGTCGACGAGGAGAATGTTTTTGCCAGTCATCCTAACGCGTCCCCGTCGCACGGGACGGGTCCCCCGAATTTCCGTTGCAAGCGGCCGCCCCCATCCCGCATGCGCGCCCGCCTGGCGCCGGGACGGCTGGAAACACACGCGGCACGGCCTGAAGATTCTAACATGGCGCAGTCGCAGGGTAACGCAAGCCTCGACGGCCGCGCCGCGCATCCTGAGCGCTGAAAGGGCCCCGATCGGTCACGAGTGCATTCCCTGACCAAGCATCATGCACTATATCTTCGGAAATCCACGATCGCGTGGTCAGCGGCACGCGGATGCGTAATAGCGGTGATTTCCGGAGCTCATCATGGCGAACGACCACGGCCAGCGCAACCTTACGACGGATGTCGCGCGCGCGGATGCAGCGCGGGCAGCGGTCGAGCGCGCCTTGGCGGAGCTGCGCCGGGGATCGCCCGTGATGCTCGCCGACCCTGACGGGAACGCGCCGGCCGTGTTGGTCGCCGCCGCGGAAACCGCGGAGGCCGCGGTCAGGACCCTGGCGGTCGCCGGCACGGTGCCGGCGTGCGTCGTGACCGCGGGCCGGGCCGAGGCGCTCGGCCTGCTGCCGCGTGGCCGCAACATGACCGTCAGACCGGCCGGCGAGAGCCGGCTTGTGCCGGATGCATCGTTTATCGCAGCGATCGCGGGGATCGAGGGAGGGACCCCGGCAGCGGACCGACTCGCCGCCGCGCCGTCGGACCAGATGCAGGACGCGGCGCTCGAGCTCGTCAAGCTGGCGCGACTCGTGCCGGCAGCGGTGATTGCCAGAATAACCGGAGACGCCGAAGGCATCGTCCGCGACCATGACCTGTTGACCGTGACGACCGACGCCTGCGCTCGGTATCGCGACGCGTTGGAGGACGTGTCCCTGAGCGTCGCGACCCACGCTCCGGTCCCGCTCGACGGCGCGGAGCGGTCGGAGATCTATGCGTTCAGGCCGGCGGACGGCGGCAAGGAGCATCTGGCGATCGTCATCGGCGAACCGGAGCCGCATGAGCCGGTTCTTGCCCGCATCCATTCGGAATGTTTCACGGGCGACCTCCTCGGAAGCCTGCGCTGCGATTGCGGCGAGCAGCTGCGCGGCGCTATCAGGGCGATCACCGAAGCCGGCGGCGGCGTGCTGCTGTACCTGGCCCAGGAGGGGCGCGGTATCGGCCTGGTCAACAAGCTGCGCGCCTACAAGCTCCAGGACGAGGGATTCGACACGATCGAGGCCAACGAGCGTCTTGGTTTCGAAGCCGACGAGCGGGTCTATCGCCCTGCGGCGGCCATGTTGCGACGGTTGGGCTTTACGAAGGTCAAGCTGCTGACCAACAACCCGGCGAAAGTCGAAGGCTTGTCCGCCTGCGGAATCGCAGTCATCGATCGAGTGCCGCATGCGTTTCCCGCAAACGGTCACAACGACCGCTACCTGCGGACGAAGGCGTCGCGCGCCGGCCACATTCTCTAGCGGCCATGGAAATCACCGTAGCGCCGGCGGATACGCCGACCCAGGGTTGGCTGAGGTGCGGCGGGCGCAAGTTCCGCTGTGCGCTGGGCCGTGCTGGCGTGCGCCGGACGAAGCGCGAAGGGGATGGCGCGACGCCCGCGGGACGGTTCCCGCTGCGGCGCGTCCTTTACCGCGCCGATCGGCTCGAGCAGCCGCCCGCCACGAAATTGCCCTTGGAAGCGCTGAACCCCGCCGACGGATGGTGCGACGATCCTAACGATCCGAGCTACAACCGCCAGATACGCGTCCCCCATGCGGGGCGCCACGAGAGGCTCTGGCGCGACGATGGCCTGTACGATTTGATCGTCGTGCTCGGTCACAACGACGATCCGCCGCGACCGGGTCACGGCAGCGCGATCTTCCTGCACGTGGCGCGGCCTGATTACGGTCCCACCGAAGGGTGCATCGCGGTGGCGCTGGAGGATCTTCGCGCAATGCTCGTCGATTGCGGCACGGGCGATCACATCACGGTCAGTCCGGCGAACGGACCGGGCGCTCGCCAAAAATAGCGGTGCCGACGCGGACCAGCGTGGCTCCGAACGCGATCGCGATCTCGAAGTCGGCGCTCATCCCCATGCTGAGGTGGGAAATGCCGTTGCGGGCCGCAATGTCGCGGAGCAGGGCGAAATGCAGCGATGGCTCCTCGTCGACGGGCGGTATGCACATCAGCCCGTCGATCGAAAGCCCGTATTCGCTCCGGCACTGGGCGATGAAGGCATCCGCATCCTGCGGCAGGACACCCGCCTTCTGCGGTTCGGCGCCGGTGTTCACCTGCACGAAACAGCGGGGATGCCGGTCGCACCGAGCCATTTCCTTTGTCAGGGCGCGCGCCAGCTTGGGCCGGTCGACGGTCTCGATGACGTCGAAAAGCTCGACCGCGCTGCGCACCTTGTTTGTTTGCAGCGGCCCGATCAAGTGCAGCCTGATGTCCGGGAAATCGGCGCGCAGGGCCGGCCATTTCGCGACCGCTTCCTGAACCCGGTTTTCGCCGAATACACGGTGGCCATGCAAGAGGGCCGCCCGTACGGTTACCGCGTCGTGTCCCTTCCCGACCGCAACCAGCGTCACGCCGTCGACAGGCCTCCCGGCCTCGCTGGCGGCGGCGGCGATCCGGCGGAGCACCGCACGAAGGTTGGCCGCCACGTCCTCACTGCTGATCCCAGGCATCGCCGTCCCGCTTCCCGCAATGCGAGAACGGTAACAGACACGATTCGAGGTGCCTAGCCCGCGCAAGGGGCGCGGCGACCCCATGTCGGTCGAGTCGGGTGCGTCGAGTCGGACGGCGCGCCCGGCCGCGGCAAAAATCGCTTGCTGCCGATCTTTCGAAGCGCATAGTTGGCTGTCATGTCGACCGACCGACGGGAATTGAGCGCCGCCGCAGCCTTGCAGCACAAGGGCGACCTGGCTGGAGCGGAAGCGAAGATCCGGGCGATCCTGGATATTGCGCCGGACAACGCCGATGCGCTTTTTCTTCTCGGCCAGTGCCGGCTGAGAGCCGGTTGGGCGCGCGAAGCCGCGGCTTTGATCGACCAGGCGCTGGCCGGACAGCGCAGGGCGAAACGAAAGATCAATCCCGAATGGTTGGGGACGCTCGGCGCTGCACGAATGGCCACCGGCGATGCCGCAGGCGCGGCCGAGGCGTTCACCGATCTGGTATCGGCGGAACCAGGCTCGACCCGGGCCCGGCTGGCCCGCGCGGATGCCCTGCTGCGCGCCGGGAACCGGAACGAGGCGATCGCGGACCTTCGCGAGGTGCTGCGGCTCGAGCCGCATCATCCGGTGGCGGCGATCAATCTAGGGGCGGTGCTGATCCAGACGGGCCGGGTCGACGAGGCGCTTGCCGTGCTCGGGGCTGCCGTCGACGGGCAATCCGGCAATGCCGACTTGCTGCTCAACTATGCGATGGCGTTGCGCGATGCGGGACGGCCACGGGAATCGATCGCGATGCTGCAGCGTGCGCTGGCAATTCAGCCAGATATGGAGGTCGCTGGCCGGCTCCTGCTACCGCAACTCCTCGCGAGCGGCCGGATCGACGAAGCAGAACAGGCCGTGGAGAGCGCGCTCGGGCGCCGGCCCGACGACGCGGTGATGCTGACGATGCGGGGAGCCGTTCGTCTCGCCCGGGGGGATCGTGAACCCGCGTGCGCCGCGCTGCGCGAGGCGCTTGACATCGATCCAGGGCTCGCCGACGCGCACATGTATCTGGCGGAGGCGGGAGGCGACCGGGAAGACCCCCGGCGGCTCGAGCAGATCAACGCCGCCCTCGGCGCCGGGGAGCTCCATCCGCAGAGCGCATGCCAGCTCCATTTCACGGCGGGCAAACGATGCCTCTTCCTCGAACGGGACCGCGACGCGATGGCGCATTTCGAGAAGGCCAACGCCATCAAGCGCGACATTCTCGCTCGCGCGAAACGCGCGTACGACCCGCCGCGCGAGGAGCGGGCCGTCGAGCAACTGATCGCGGCGTTTGGACCGGCCTCGTTCGCCGGGCCCGGAGGGTCGACATCACAGGCGCCGGTATTCGTCGTCGGCATGCCGCGATCGGGAACATCGCTGATCGAACAGATTCTCGCGTCCCACCCGGCGGTTTTCGGTGCCGGTGAACTCGGCGACATGGCCGCGCTGGCCAACCGGCTGAGCCAGGACTCGGGGTATCCGGCGCAGCCGCCGTCGGCGGAGACGTTGCGCGAAGAGGCCGACGCGTACTTGCGGAGGCTTCGAGACCTGGGCGGCCGCAAGGACCGGTACGTCGACAAGATGCCCCTCAATTTCCGGCATCTGGGGCTCATCGCGCGGCTCTTTCCGAACGCCCGCATAATCCACGCGAGACGTGACCCCATGGACACGTGCCTGTCCTGTTTCTTTCAGAATTTCAGCGGCCACGGCCATGCGTTCGCCTACGACCTGGATTCGCTCGCCCACGCCTATCGTCTGTACATGCGCCTCATGGATCATTGGCGACGCGTATTGCCGGCGCCGATGCTCGAAATCGACTATGAGGCGCTCGTCGAGAACCAGAGGATGGAGACCGAGCGACTCATTCGCTTTCTCGATCTCGACTGGAACGATGCCTGTTTGACGTTTCACGAGACGGGAAGGCCCGTGATGACGGCCAGTCAGGTCCAGGTACGCCAGCCGATCTATCGGTCGTCGATCGGCACGTGGCGGCGATTTGCGGATCAACTGAGTTCCCTCGCGGCGGCCCTGGCCGATATCATCGGGCCTGCTGCCGCCGGAACCGCTGAACGGGCCGCACCGACGACGAAACTGCAGGAGAACGAGGCAACGACGATGACGCACGGGCAGGCGATCGAGAGCGCACCGGTCAGTTTCGCGGATGTCATTCACCCGGTCGCGGAGAGCGAGTTCTTCGAAGAGTTCTACGATCGCAAACATTTGCACGTCCCTGGCGGGGAGGCGAAATTTTCGACGGTGATGTCGTGGGACGTGCTCAGCGACCTTCTCAACATGACCGCGATCTGGTCGTCCTCGTCGCTGCAGCTCGTCCTCGACAGGGAGGTCGTTCCCCCGCGCCGTTACTGCCACGAGGCAAAGAACCGAGACGGCGGGGCGGTGCTCCAGCCGGATTCGGAAAGAGTGATGGACCTGCTGCGGAACGGTGCCTCGCTGGTCGCCAACGACATCGATACGCTGACACCGGAACTGGCCGGCGTTGCCTCGGCGCTCGAGAACGCTCTCAACGGGAAGGCCCAGGCCAACCTCTACTGCTCTTGGCGGGAGCGACAGGCCTTTGCCAGCCATTTCGACACGCACGACGTCTACGCCCTGCACATTGCCGGCGAGAAGGTCTGGCGCCTCTACGAGACGCGAATCGACAACCCGATCGCCCACCCGCGCTTCAAGACGCTCGGTCAGGAATGGCACGAACAGCACAAGGGCGCCGTTGCACACGAGATCCTCATGAGGCCCGGCGATCTTCTCTATATTCCGCGCGGTTTGTACCACGACGCGCTCGCGACGAGTGACGGGACCATCCACATTGCGTTTGGGGTCACCTACGTGACCGGGATGGATGCCCTGGACATGCTCTGGGACATGGCGGTCGGCGAACCGGCGTTCCGCAGGAACATGCCGCGCAGCACAGAGGACAGCGATACCGTCGCCGAGTGGTTGGCGGACCTGGGTCATCGACTCGCCGATTTCACGCAAGATCGAGAGGCCGTTCAGGCAATTCGCCGGCACCAGGCGCAGTTCCGATACGCGCGCGGCGGCATTCGGCTGCCGGTGGCGCCGTCGTCGAAGCAATTTAGGCTGAATGCCCGGGATCTGACGGTGGAGCAGCGCGACGGGAAATGGCGGCTGTCGGGCGGCAAGGGTTCGGTGCCGATCCCCGAGGGCATGGAAGAACCCGTGTCGTGGATCGTTTCCAGATCCGCCTTTTCCGAGGCGGAGTTGCGTGACGCCTTCCCGTCGCTTGTCGATCCGGCGCGCCGGGAACTGATCGATGCCCTGCGAGGCATGAAAGTAATAGTCGCAGGATG
This sequence comes from Alphaproteobacteria bacterium, assembly GCA_041584475.1. Lineage (GTDB taxonomy): Bacteria > Pseudomonadota > Alphaproteobacteria > UBA8366 > JADFVY01 > JBFHDX01. Next base: position 10,208 of record JBFHDX010000004.1, on the reverse strand, counting down.
ACGCATCGATTGCCTTTTTTTGGCAAGACTATTACTAAATGTTGATGTATGTTGTTAGGATTATTCGTCGTTAACGGAACGTTAACCAGCAGCGAGATATAACCGGGATCTGCTGCGATGCCTGTCCCGGCAACGATTTGACCGGATGTAGACATTTGAATCGAGATATTTTCTGCCTTTCCGTGTTGGCTGCCGCGATCGGATTTCCGAGCGCCGTACTTGCGGATGCCAACGCCGAAAATGTCAGTAACCAAAGCAGTCATTATTTCGTGTTCGATGAAGCGGCATTGCGCCGTGACATTGCTCGTGTCCGCCATTTCTACGTTGACCCGCCGCGCGACGACGTCGACGGGGCCGAGACCGATTCGATGGTCTTCCTTGGTGGTCCCGCCCAGGGCGGTTTCGTCGGCTTCTGGGGGTCCGACGTCCCCGGGCCGGCGACCACGTACGGTACCAGCTCCTGGCTTGACCGCATGGAGTTCGGCTTCGACTGGCGACCCGACGTGACGGAGTCGCAGCATCGTTCGCCGCGCGCCGTCAGCCGCATACTGACGACCGGAGAACTGGAGCGCGTGGGCCTGCGCGCGGACCTTACCGCCCTTCTGAGCGAAGGCGACGGATCGGGCGTGGGGGCATCGGCGTGGCGGATCACCGGCATGCTGGGCTCGACCAGCCTGTCCCTGGCAGCGTCCGACATGGATCCGGCGGCTACCGAGCCCGGAGTCGGCGACCTGCAGTGGGATGTCGGTGTCGGCTGGTCGAGCGGTGCGGTCTCGCTCAGCGCCGGTTACGAGTCGACGTATCGCGAGGTCGAGGGAACCCCGTCGGGTATCGCGATCCTGTCGTTCGGCGCCGATTACGCCGTCCTCCCCGGTCTGCTGGTATACGGCGAGTTCAACGTCGTCGACAACCCGACCGTCGAGAGCGATCAGCGGCTCGGTACGGTGATCGTGCTGGGCACCGGCGTGAATTTCTAGGGTATCGGTCGGCCCGCGTCCGGTATCGAGGGACCCATGCCATCGTCGTGAGCATGGCCGCCCGCGGCGGCCGGGCTTTTGATTCCTCTTTTCCCGAACAAACGTTTATGTATAGTCGGCCCGGTCCCGTGTGCCGGTTGCCGGGGAAAAAGAGGCTGCATGACAAATCGCCGCAATACAGGCGTGCTCCTCCTCTTGCTGGCTGCGTTTGCCGTTGCGTCCTGCGGCGGCTCTTCGCGGCCAACCGAGGAGGACATGATGACGTCCGAGGAGCAACGCAAGAGCCGCGTTGGAAAACTCTTCGGCGAGGAGGCGCTCGTGTTCGGGCCGGGCGCCAAACGACGCGAGGACACGTCTGCCGGCACCGGCGGTGTCGCGGTGAACGGGTTTCTGTGGCGGGCATCGCTCGACACGATGTCGTTCATGCCGCTCAATTCGGCGGATCCGTTCGGCGGCGTCATCATTACCGACTGGTATTCGCCACCGGAAGCGGTCGGCGAGCGATTCAAGGTACAGATCTACATCCTCGACCGCCAGCTCAGGGCGGATGGCGTCAGGGTCACCGTGTTCCGGCAGGTGCAGGGCGGCTCCGGCGAATGGGAGAACGCCGTCGTGAGCCCGGAAACCGCCTCGGAGCTGGAGAACGCGATCCTTACCCGCGCCCGTCAACTGCGAATCAATTCCGGCGGCAACATCTGACACACGGGGGGTGGGACTCCGATGCCCGGAAACTGGCGGCCCGGTTGCTGTCGGAGCCGGGATAGCGAAGGCGACGCGATCGAATGAGCCGTTACAATTTCAAGGAAACCGAGGCCAAGTGGCAGAAGGCGTGGGCCGAGCATCGCTCGTTCGCCGCCGGGGATTCGGACGAGCGGCCGAAATATTATGTGCTGGAGATGTTCCCCTACCCGTCGGGCCGCATTCATATGGGCCATGTGCGCAACTACACGATGGGCGATGTCGTAGCGCGCTACAAGCGGGCGGCCGGCTTCAACGTCCTCCACCCGATGGGCTGGGACGCCTTCGGCCTGCCGGCGGAGAACGCGGCCATGGAGCGCGGCATCCATCCGGCCGAGTGGACCTATTCAAACATCGCCACGATGCGCCGGCAGCTCCAGCAGATGGGGCTCTCGCTCGATTGGGAGCGCGAGATCGCGACCTGCCACCCCGGCTATTACCGCCATCAGCAGGCGCTGTTTCTGGATTTTCTCGAGGCCGGGCTGGCCTATCGCCGCGAGTCCTCCGTGAACTGGGATCCGGTGGACAATACGGTGCTCGCCAACGAGCAGGTCATCGACGGCCGCGGCTGGCGGTCGGGTGCCCTGATCGAGCGCCGCAAGCTTGCGCAATGGTTCCTGCGCATCACGGCGTTCAGTGACGAATTGCTCGAGTCGCTGGCGACGCTGAACCGCTGGCCGGAACGCGTGCGGCTGATGCAGGAGAACTGGATCGGCCGTTCGCAGGGGGCCAGCATACGGTTTTCCGTCGCCGACGGCGCAACCGGACGGCAGCTGCCCGAGACGCTCGAGGTCTTCACGACCCGGCACGACACGCTGTTCGGCATGACCTTCTGCGCGCTTTCGCCGCACCATCCGCTGGCGGCGCAGCTCGCCGCGAAAGACCGCGAGATAGCGGATTTCGTCGCAGAGTGCGACCGGCTCGGTACCAGCGAGGCGGCGATCGAGGCGGCCGACAAGCGCGGCCACGATACGGGGCTCGTGGTGCGGCACCCGTTCGACGCGAAGCGCGTTGTGCCCCTCTATATCGCCAATTTCGTCCTCATGGAGTACGGCACCGGCGCCATCTTCGGCTGTCCGGCGCACGACCAGCGGGACCTCGACTTCGCGCGCCGATACGGGCTCGACGTGATCCCCGTGGTCGCTCCGCGCGACGCGGACCCGGCGGACTTCGCGGTCGCCGACGAGGCGTTCGTCGACGACGGCGTGCTGATCAATTCCGATTTCCTCGACGGCCTCGACGTGCCGGCCGCCCTGCGGCGCATGGCGGAGCGGCTGCAGGCGGACGGCATCGGCGAGGCGACCACCGTGTATCGGCTGCGCGACTGGGGGATCTCGCGCCAGCGCTATTGGGGCTGTCCGATTCCGGTGATCCATTGCGCGTCATGCGGCGTTGTCCCAGTGCCGCGCAGCGATCTCCCCGTGCTGCTTCCCGACGACGTCGAATTCGGAAAGCCCGGAAATCCCCTCGATCTGCACCCGACCTGGAAACACGTCGACTGCCCGGGCTGCGGCGGCGAGGCCCGCCGGGAGACCGACACGATGGACACGTTCGTCGATTCCTCGTGGTATTTCGCACGATTTTGCTCACCGCGCGCGGACGTGCCGACGGAGCGACGCTCGGTCGATCACTGGCTCCCCGTCGACCAGTATATCGGCGGCATCGAGCACGCGATTCTGCACCTCCTCTACTCGCGGTTCTTTACCCGGGCGATGCGAAAGGCCGGGCACGTATCGCTCGACGAGCCGTTCGCCGGCCTGTTCACGCAGGGGATGGTGTGCCACGAGACCTATCGCGACCGGAACGGAAAGTGGCTGTTTCCGAACGAAGTCGAAAAGCGCCCCGACGGCAGCGCGATCAAGGTAAAGGACGGGGGTCCGGTCACCATCGGTCGCTCCGAGTCGATGAGCAAGTCGCGCAAGAACGTGATCGACCCGGAACAGATCATCGATACCTACGGCGCCGATACCGCCCGCCTGTTCATGCTCTCCGACAGTCCGCCGGAACGCGACCTGGAATGGACCGATGCCGGCATCGACGGTGCCTGGCGCTATATCAACCGGCTGTGGCGCTTGGTTGCCGCGCCGGGCGGCCCGATCGCCGCCGCCGACGCCCCGGAGCCCGAGTCGTTCGACGATGCCGCGAGCGCTGCCAGGCGTCTCGTGCACAAGACGATCGCCGGGGTTACCGACGATCTCGAGAAATTCCGCTTCAACCGCGCGGTCGCCCGGATCCGGGAGCTGACCAACATGCTCGGCGAGTTGACGGGCGATGCCGCCGATGTCGCGTGGGTCAGGCGGGAGGGGCTGGATGTCGCGGTCCGGCTGTTGGGGCCGATGGTGCCGCATATCGCCGAGGAGCTGTGGCAGCGGCTCGGCCACGAATCGCCGCTGGCGGATACGGCCTGGCCGGACGTCGACCCCGCGCTGCTCGTCGAGGAGACCATAACCATTGCCGTACAGGTGAACGGCAAGCTGCGCGGGACCATAGATCTGCCGCGGGATGCCGACCGCGAGGTGGCGGAAGCCGAGGCGCTGGAGCTCGACGGTGTCAAACGCGCGATCGAGGGCAAGGCGCCGCGCAAGGTCGTCGTGGTACCGAACAAGATCGTCAATGTCGTGGTGTAGCAGCAGGCGACGCTTTCTGGGCATGACCGGGGCGGCCGCCGCGGTCGGACTTGCGGCCTGCGGCTTCGAGCCGCTCTATGCGCGCCGGGTCGCCGCCGATGTGGACGAGGATCTGGCCCGCATCAAGGTCGAGGTTATCCCCCAGCGCGTCGGCCAGCAGGTCCACAATTACCTGCTCGACCGTCTGAACCGGCGCGGGCGGCCACTGAGCCCGCTGTACAGCCTCGACGTCGATCTGGCGATGGCGCGCGTCGTCCTCGACGTCGAGAAGGACGAGACCGTGACGCGGGCCAAGCTCGTGCTTACCGCGAACATCGAACTCGTCGAGATCGAGACCGGGGAGACGCTGCTGCGGCGGGCTGCCCGCTCGGCCAACAGCTACAACATCGTCAATTCGGCGCTTGCCACGCGGAGCGCGGAACTCGACGCCATCGACCGTGCCGCGCGCGAGGTCAGCGACGAGATCCGCACCGTTCTCGCGCTCTACTTCCGCAGGCGCGGCGCGGAAATGGCCGCGCAATGAAGATTCGCGCCGGCAGCGTTGATACGTTCGTACGCAAGCCGGATCCGGCGATCCTCGGAATACTCGTGTACGGACCCGATGACGGGCTGGTGAGCGAGCGCGTGGACAAGCTGGTCAGGATGGCGGTCGGTGGAGACGACGATCCGTTCCTGCTCAGCGAGCTGACGGGCGAGGTGGTGGCCGGAGACCCGCCACGGCTCGCCGACGAGGCGGCGTCGATTCCGCTTACCGGCGGCCGCAAGGTGGTGCGCGTGCGCGACGCCAGTCCGTCCGCTCCCGGTATGGCGGACCGTATCGCGCGTGCGGTCTCGGCGTTCCTCGAAGCCCCCGTCGGCGACGCGCTCGTCGTGCTGCAGGCCGGCAATCTAGGTCCGCGGGCGCCGCTGCGGCGGATATTCGAGGAAGCGAGCAACGCGGTGGCGCTGCCGTGCTACGCCGATGATGCGCAGACGCTGGATCGCCTCATCGACGAGACGTTCGGTGGCCTGAACATCACCGCGACAGCCGACGCGCGGGCCTATTTGACGGCGAATCTGGGCGTCGATCGCGGTGTCAGCCGTGCCGAGCTCGAAAAACTCGCGCTCTATGCCGGAGCGGGGGGCCGCGTCGAGCTCGCCGACGCACAGGCCTGTATCGGTGACAACGCGCTGCGCACCCTCGACGGCATCGTCTTCGCCGCCGCCGACGGCGACCGCGCCGGGCTCGACAGGGAACTCGCCGCAAGCCTCGAGGAGGGCGCCAACCCGGTAACAATCCTGCGCGCGACGGCACGCCATCTCATGCGGCTGCACTGGATCGCCGCGCGGCTCGACGGCGGAGAAACGCCGAAAAAGGCGGTTCAGGGATTGCAGCCCCCGATCTTCGTCCTCCATGTCGACCGCATCGTTGCGCAAGCGAAGTCATGGCCGCCGGCGGCGATCGCACGGGCCCTGGCCCTGGTGCTCGATGCCGAGCGGCAATGCAAGCGCACCGGCATGCCGGCCACCGCAATCTGCGGCCGAGCACTGCTCCAGGTCGCCTCGCTGGCGCGGCGGCGACCGGCCTAGGCGTATGGCCGGGCCTTCCGGGGTGAAATCCTAGTCCCGCTGCAGTCGCCGCAACACGTCGTCGAGCTGGTCCGGCGACCCGTAGTGGATCGTCATCGTTCCCGACCCGGTCCGTCGTGTCGCAATCCGGACCTTCAGGCCGAGACGCTCCGAAAGCTCGTGCTCGAGCGAGGCGATGTTGGGGTCGCGCGCCGCCGTGCTTCCGGGTTTGGCCTCGCGCGGCGTCTTCTGGCGGCGCGCGAGATCCTCGGCCTGGCGCACGTTGAGGTCACGCCGGATAATTTCCTTGGCCAGCGCCTCGGGACTTGCCGCGTTGATCAGCGCGCGCGCGTGGCCGGCCGTCAGCAGGCCTTCGTCGAGCATCCGGCGGACCGGCTCGGGCAACCCGAGCAACCGGATCATGTTGGCCACGTGGCTGCGGCTCTTTCCGACGGCCTGCGCCAGGATCTCCTGGGTATGGCCGAACTCGTTCATCAGCCGGTTGTAGGCCTCGGCCTCTTCGAGCGGCGTCAGGTCCTCGCGCTGCAGGTTTTCGACAAGCGCGACTTCCAGCGTGTCGCGATCGGAAAGCTCCTTGACGACGGCCGGGATTTCGTGGATCTGCGCCTGCTGGGCAGCGCGCCAGCGGCGTTCGCCGGCGACGATCTCGTAGCGGCCCTGCTGCCCGGGATCGGGCCGCACCAGCAGCGGCTGGAGCACGCCTTTTTCCCGGACGGAGCTGACGAGCGCCGCGAACGCCTCGTCGTCGAAGCGCTTGCGCGGCTGAAATGCGCTCGGGCGGAGATAGTCGAGCGGAATCATGCGCGCCACGCGATTCTCCCCGGCTTGCGGCGTGCTCTCCTCGACGGGCTCGTCACCGAGCAGTGCCGAGAGTCCGCGGCCGAGACCGCGGCGGCGTCCCTCTTCCGCGGGCATCATGCGGCCATCCCCCGGTCGCGTCGCAGCATCTCGCTGGCGAGGTGGATGTAGGCCTGGCTGCCGGCGCACCGCCAGTCGTAGAGCAAGACCGGCTTGCCGTAGGACGGCGCCTCGGAAACCCTCACATTGCGCGGGATCACGGTCTCGTACACCTTCGCTCCGAAGTGGCTGCGCACGTCCGCTGCGACCATGTCGCAGAGATTGTTGCGCCGGTCGAACATCGTCAGCACGACGCCCTGGATTTCCAGCCGCGGGTTGAGTGCCCTTTTGACCCGCTCGATCGTGCGCAGCAGATGGCTCAACCCCTCGAGGGCGTAAAACTCGCACTGGAGCGGGACCAGAACGGCATCTGCCGCGACAAGTGCGTTCAGTGTCAATAAGTTAAGTGATGGCGGACAGTCGATCAGCACATAGTCCCAGCGACTGTCCACGCGCTTCAGCGCGTCTGCGAGCCGATGCTCGCGCCGTGCCGCCTCGACCAGCTCGAGCTCGGCACCGGACAGATCGCGCGTCGACGGCACGACCGAGAGACCCGGTATCATCGTCTCGAGCGCGGCGGCATCGAGCAGTTGCTCGTCGAACAGCACGTCGTAGGTGGTTACCTTACGGTGCACCGCGTCGAGCCCGAGCCCCGTACTTGCATTGCCCTGTGGATCGAGGTCGATGATCAGCACCTGCTTGCCCGTCGCCGCGAGCGCGGTGCCGAGGTTGATGGCGGTGGTCGTCTTGCCGACACCGCCCTTCTGGTTCGCCAGGGCGAAGATACGGGATCGCGTCGTCGGGCTCTCGTCAGGGGGCGCGTAAATCACTGGAAATAGCCTCCACACGTAGAATCCATCCGTCCGAATCGGTACGACTCGGAATTTTCTGCCACCGCATATTCCATCTTTTGGCCGCCTCGGTCAATTCAAGATTTGCGCCCCTACCCTTCAAAAATAGCAATATGCTGTGTTCGCTGGTAAAATCCGAAGCTAGATCTAGTAGGCTGGGGAGGTCGGCGAGCCCTCTCGAGACGATCACATCGGCGCTGAATGGGGTCACCTCCGTGACGCGCTTGGCATGGATGGTGACTTCGGTCCCCGTTGCCCGCCCGACCGTCCGCAGAAAGGCGCATTTGCGTCGGTTCGACTCGATCAGATGGACGCCGCCTGCGCCCATGATCGCCAGCACCATTCCGGGGAATCCGGCGCCGCTGCCAAGGTCGACAAGCGTGCGCGCATGCGCCGGAACGAGCGGCCAGAGCTGGGCCGAATCGAGCATGTGCCGGCGCCACAGGTCCGGCAGCGTCGAGCGGCCGACGAGATTGACGGAGCGGTTCCACTTGACGAGAAGATCCGCATACGCCTGCAGCCGGGCCAGGGTTTCACGTGAAACACCGGTCTCGGCGGCGAATTCCTGCGGCGTCACCCGACGCGGGGCTCCGCCCGCCTGACGTGCCGCAGCAACGCGACGAGCGCCGCCGGCGTGACCCCGGAAAGCCGCGATGCAGCGCCCAGCGTTGCCGGTCGGGCCGTGGCGAGCGTTTGTCGCATCTCGTTCGAGAGGCCACCGATGCTGTGATAATCGATGTCCTCCGGCAGTGCGAGCCGCTCGTCGCGCCGGAACGCCTCGACATCGGCTTCCTGACGGTCCATGTAGCCCGCATAGAGGCCGTCCACCGCGATCTGCTCGGCAACGTCCGGACGCATGTCGCGGAGCTCGGGCCAGACCGCCCGCAGGCGCTCGAGCGTGATCTCGGGGTGGCCGAGCAGTTCGTGCACGCTGCGGACGCGGCCGTCTCGATTGACATGAATCCCGTGCCGAGCCAACACATTGGGGCTTGCCGCGAGCCGACGCGCAAGCGACCGCGCGTCGTCGAGGGCCTTCCGCTTCGCCGCCCATGCGCCGGCGCGCCGCCCGCCGACGCAGCCGGCGGCCTCGCCGCGCGGCGTGAGCCGCTGATCGGCGTTGTCGGCGCGCAGTCGAAGCCGGTATTCCGCGCGCGACGTAAACATTCGATAGGGCTCGGTGACGCCGTTGGTGACCAGATCGTCGATCAGCACGCCGATATAGGCATCCGCCCTATCGATAACGAAGTCCGCTTTGCCCGAGGCGGCGCGCGCCGCGTTGACCCCGGCCACGAGTCCCTGGGCTGCCGCCTCTTCGTAGCCGGTCGTACCGTTGATCTGGCCGGCCAGGTAGAGGCCCGGGACACGGCGCGTCTCCAGCGTGGGCTGCAGTTCCCGCGGGTCGACGTGGTCGTACTCGATGGCGTAGCCTGGCCGCAGCATCTCGGCTTTCCCGAGGCCCGGGATCGTGTGCAGCATGGCGAGCTGGACGTCTTCCGGCAGCGCCGTCGAGATGCCGTTCGGGTAGACGGTGTGATCGTGCAGCCCTTCGGGCTCGAGGAAGATCTGGTGCCGGCCGCGCTCCGCGAAGCGAACCACCTTGTCCTCGATCGACGGGCAGTAGCGCGGGCCGACGCCGTCGATGCGCCCTGCATAGACGGGTGAGCGGTGAAGGTTCGCCGCGATGATCTCGTGCGTGCGCGGCGTCGTGCCGGTGATATGGCAGACCGTCTGCGGCACCGTGATCCGCTCGGTCAACGTCGAGAAGGGCTGCGGGGGCTCGTCACCATGTTGGACGACGAGCGATGCGTAGTCGATCGTTCGCCCGTCCAGCCTCGGCGGCGTGCCGGTCTTCAGCCGCCGAAGCGCGAACCCGAACCGGGCCAGCGTCCCGGACAGACCCGTGGACGCCGCGTCACCGACGCGCCCCGCCGGCCAGCGCCGCTCGCCGATATGGATCTCCCCGCGCAGGAACGTGCCCGTCGTCAGCACGACGTGCGGCGCGCGGAACTCGCGACCGTCGGCGGTCACCACGCCGGCGGCTCGCCGCGGCTCGTCGAGCAGCAGGTCCTCGACGGACGCGGCGACGATGTCGAGCCCGTCCTGAGACGTGAGCTCGCGCCTCATCGAGGCCCGATAGAGGGCGCGGTCGGCCTGGGCGCGCGGCCCGCGCACGGCCGGCCCCTTGCTGCGGTTTAGGAGGCGGAACTGAATGCCGGAAGCGTCGGTTACGCGCCCCATCAGACCGTCCAACGCGTCGATCTCGCGCACGAGGTGGCCCTTGCCGAGGCCGCCGATCGCCGGGTTGCACGACATCTCGCCGATCGTATCGGGCCGCTGCGTGACCAGCAGCGTTCGCGCGCCGACCCGCGCCGCAGCGGCGGCGGCCTCGCAGCCGGCGTGGCCGCCGCCGACAACGATGACATCCCAGCTGTTGCGCGCGATCCGATTCATGGCTCGCTTAGATAGGGCCGCAGCCGCGCCCTGTCAAAGGGAACGGCGGTGCCGCCGCGGTGATGTTTCACGTGAAACGTCGGGCGCCGCGGCGTCAT
>JBFHDX010000003.1:0-83269 GCA_041584475.1 Alphaproteobacteria bacterium | reverse complement strand
GCCGAACCCGTGGAGCGGGACGGCGGTGCGGTGCTTCGGGTCTGGAGCGACGGCGCCGCTTTCGACCTCGGCACGATCGAGGGGGCCGGCTGATGCGGCGCGAACCGATCGAGGAGCGGCTGGTGCGCGCGATCAGGGAACGCGGCAGTGCCTCGGCCGGGGCGGATCAGGACACGGGCGGCGCCGGGCGCGCCGACGAACCGGTTGGCGATCTCGTACCGGCAGCCGTCCTCGTGCCGCTCGTCCTGCGGCCGCGCACACCTACCGTGCTGCTGACTCAGCGGACGGATCACCTGTACGATCACGCCGGCCAGATCAGCTTTCCCGGCGGCCGGCTCGAGCCCGGCGATGCGACGCCGGAGGCGGCGGCCCTGCGCGAAGCGGAGGAGGAGGTCGGGCTGCTCCCCCACCGCATCGAACTGATCGGCCGGCTCGACAGTTACGTGATCGCGCGCACGGGATTTCACGTCGTGCCGGCGGTCGGGCTGGTCCGACCGCCGCTGGAGCTGAGGCCGGATCCGTTCGAGGTCGCCGAGGTGTTCGAGGTGCCCTTGTCGTTCGTGATGGACCGCGACAACCATGAGCGGCACATGCGGCGGTTCGATGGTGTCGAGCGCTGGTTCCACGTGCTGCATTATCAGCAGCACTACATCTGGGGGGCGACGGCGGCGATGCTGGTGAACCTCGCCGACGTGCTGAGCGAGCCATGATCCGCAAGCTCCTGATGATCGGCGTCCCCCTGCTGATGCCGCTGGTCGCCTATCTGGTCTGGGCCTGGTTCACGGCGCGGCGCCGTGAAGCCGAGGCCGCCGGACGACGCCTGCCCGCTTGGCAGGAATGGCCTTGGGCCTGGCTTGTCATCAGCGGTGCCGTACTGGCCATTGCCACGGTGTTCGCCGTCGACCTCGCCGGAGGAAGGCGAACCGACGCCGACTACCGGCCCGCCCGCTACGAGGACGGCAAACTGGTCCCCGGCGAATTCCGGGATTCCGGCGAGCCGTCGCGCTGACCGGTGCGGACCGCTCCGAGATGACCCGGCCGCGCATCGACCCGCAGCCCTGGATGACGGAACCGCGCACCAGGGCGGTGCTCGATGCGCTGGCCGCGGGCGGCGTCACGGCGCGGTTCGTGGGTGGCTGTGTGCGCGACGCGGTGCTCGGCCGTCCGATAGCCGACATCGACCTGGCGACGGCAGCGGCGCCGGAAACGGTCATGGCGCTGCTGCGCGAGGCGGGCGTCAAGGTGATCCCAACGGGAATCGAGCACGGTACGGTGACCGCCGTCTCGGGTGGAAAGCCTTACGAAATCACCACGCTCAGGCACGATGTCGAGACCGATGGCCGGCGGGCGGTCGTCGCTTTCACCGACAACTGGGAGGCCGACGCGGCACGGCGCGACTTCACCATGAACGCGCTGTCGCTCGAGCCCGATGGCGTATTGCACGATCCGTTCGGCGGCATCGAAGATCTGCGGGCCGGCCGCGTTCGCTTCGTCGGCGACGCGCGACAGCGAATCGGCGAGGATGTCCTGAGACTGCTCCGCTTCTTCCGGTTCCACGCCCATTACGGCCGGCCACCGCCGGATGCCGATGCGCTGGCGGCCTGCCGCGACATGGCGCACCTGCTGCCGCGTCTTTCCGCGGAGCGCGTGCGCGTCGAACTCATGAAACTGCTTTCGGCGCCGGCGCCGGGGGATGTCGTCAGGCTGATGCGGGACGAGGGCGTGCTCGACCATTTTCTCTCGCAGGCGACGGCGGTCGACCGGCTCGACCGGCTCGTCGCGATCGAGACCGAGATCGGCGCGTGCGACCCGCTGCGACGGTTGGCCGCGCTGCTGCCTGTGGATTCCGAGCGGGCTCGCCGTCTCGCATCGGGCCTCCGGCTGTCGAACCGCGAACGCGACCGGCTTCTGCAGATCATCGAACCGGCATACGCGGTGACCAGCGATCTCGCCGAGGCGGAGCGACGGCGCGCGCTCTACCGGCTCGGTCCCGAGGCATGGCGGGATGCCGTCATCGCGGCCTGGGCCGACGCCGGGGCGCCGGCGTCCGACCGCGGCTGGCGCGAGCTTTACGAGCTGGCAGAGCGCTGGCAGGTGCCGCGGTTCCCGCTAACCGGCCGCGACGTCAAGCGGCTGGGGGTCCCCGAGGGCGCCGAGGTCGGCCGGCTGCTGGACGCCACCGAAGCGTGGTGGATCGAGGGCGATTTCGCGGCGACCGCCAAGCAGTGCCGCGAGAGGCTCGCCGAGATCGTGGCGTCCGGCGGAGACCGCTAGGCGTCGGCGAATCGCTAGGGCGTGTCGGGCGCCGTGCGGGCGAGCGTGCCGGTCAGCCTGCGGACGACGACGCCGTCGCTGAACCGCGTGAATTTGAGATCCATGCCGAGCTCGGTCAACGTGCGCTCGTAGACGCGCAACTCGTAATGACCGTCGGCGAGGACGTCGATCGCATAAACCCCGAGCGAGCGGCCTCGTATGCTCGCCCAGGCCAGCGTGTCGCCGGCGAGCAGGTCCGGCGTGCGGCGCCGGACGAACATGCTCTCGCGCAGCATCGGCTCGTACAGGTGCGGCAACCCCGACTGCACGAATGTCTGCGTCTCGGCCCGCCACTTGACGCCGGGAACGGCCCGGTCGGGGCCCTTGCGGATGACCGTCGAGGTATAGATCGAGAAACCTTTGTGCGCCGGGTTGATTGCCACGATGATGTCGCGCGGATATTCCTCGTCGTCGATCTGGGCGGTGCCGACGTAGGAGCCGAAGAACGCCTTGAGCGGTGCGTTCTCCTCGGCCGCGGAAATCTTCGGCGCGGCGAGGGCGATCGCCGCGAACATCGCCACGACCGCGCTTGGCAGGGTTATCGCCCGAGACCACATCGGATCAGCCGCCCTGGCGCACGAGCCGGGCCCGCGATACGCCCGGCGCCGCGCCGCTTCGGATACGGTGAATGACCAGGTCGAGGCCGCCCTCGGACGACGCGTAGGCATAGTTGCGGATGTCGTAACCGCCGTGCTCGTCGATCTGCAATTCGTAGACGACGAGCCGCACACCGTCGAGCCGTGCCCAGTAGCTTGCGGACCCCGTCAACGGATTGGTCCTGTCCGTCGGCCGGAACACGCCGGCCCGATCCGTGGCTTCGAAAGTAACGGCGATACGCGGCGGCCAGCGGACCGAAAATCGGTCCTCGCGGATGTCGATGGTCACCGAGAAGTCGCCCCCGGACGTGCCGTCCTGCGCGGTCAGGTTGCCACGGAACCTGCCCTGCAGCGAAGTCGGCGGCATTTCGTCGGCATGCGCGGCAAGCGGGATCGCCACCAGCGCAACCACCGCGAAGACGACACGCAACCACCCGGGCCAGGCCACTCGAACTTGCACGTACACGCCCCTGTTCACGAATCCATGACGATGCGAACAGATTAGGTCAAATCGTCCGTCAGGGCCAACGGACTTCGGGCGGCAGGGACATCAGAATCGCCTCGACGTTGCCGCCGGTCATCAAGCCGAATTTGGTGCCGCGATCGTAGAGCAGGTTGTATTCGACGTAGCGTCCGCGCCGGACCAGCTGGTAGTCGCGCTGCTCGTCGGTCCACGGCTCGTTCATGTGACGCCGCACGATGCGCGGATAGACGTCCAGAAAGGCGCAGCCGACGGCGCGCGTGAAGGCGAAATCATCGTCCCACGCACCGCTGTCGAGGTAATCGTAGAAAATTCCTCCGACCCCGCGCGGCTCGCCGCGATGCTTGAGATAGAAATATTCGTCGCACCACTGCTTGAAGCGCTCGTAATAGTCGTGTCCATGGGCGTCGCACGCCGCCTTGAGCGCGGCATGAAACGCGCGCGTGTCATCGTCGTCCGGGTAGATCGGGGTCAGGTCGGCGCCGCCGCCGAACCAGCGCTTCGACGTCACGATATGGCGCGTGTTCATGTGCACGGCGGGAACCAGCGGTGAGCGCATGTGTGCCACAAGCGAAATGCCGCTGGCCCAGAACCGGCCGCTCTTGTCGGCGCCCGGGATCTGCCGGCGGAACTCCTCGGAGAAAGTGCCGTAGACGGTCGAGACGTTGACGCCGACCTTCTCGAATAGGCGTCCGCGCATCACCGACATCACGCCGCCGCCGCCATCACCCGACGAATCGGGACGTTGCCAGGCGATCCGCTCGAAGCGGCCGGCGGGGAGGTCCGACAGCGTTCCGCTCAGTTCATCCTCGAGCGACTCGAAGGCGGCGCAGATCCGGTCGCGCAACTCTTCGAACCAGGCGCGGGCACGCTGCTTCTGCTGTTCAGTGGGATCCATCGTTCCTGTCTCCGACATCGTCAGGCTCGCCCGGATACGACGCCGTCTGCCGCAGTGCTTCACCCAACACGATTGCCGCCGCCATTGCGACGTTCAACGAGCGCCTGCCCGCCGCCATCGGCACCCGGATGCGGGCATCCGCCGCCTCATGGACCGCCGCCGGGGCGCCGGCGCTTTCGCGGCCGACCATCAGCGTATCGTCGGCGCGAAACGCGAAGCCGATATGCGTGATCGCGGCGGCCGTCGTCAACAGGACGAGGCGGCCCGCCGTCGACCGTCGGGCATCGGCGTACGCCGCCCACGACCGGTGGCGCGCGAGGTCGACACGGTCGATATAGTCCATGCCCGCGCGCCGAAGGTGCCGGTCCGACCAGACGAAGCCGCACGGTTCGATGACGTCGACGCCGACGTCAAGACAGGCGGCAAGTCGCAGCAGGGCTCCGGCATTCTGCGGAATGTCGGGCTGGTACAGGGCGAGACGCATCGTCGCAGTTTCCCGTTTTTTTGCCTGAACCGCCGGCGCGGGGCTTTGCTTTCCGAATCAAATTGCATTATAGGGAGCGCGGCGCGGGCGGACATAGCGCGTCCCGCGGTTCAATCGGCTTTCTCAATTCGACCCTGTTGTCAAAGGGTCCGACACTGTCTGACGGGGATTGAAGCATGGCGGATAAGGCTCAGACGCCGGAGGGGCACGAGGACGACGGCCCGACGCGGCGGGATTTCCTCGACCTATCCCTCGCCACGATCGTGGTCGGCGCCGCCGGGACCGCACTGTTCGCGTGGCCGATCATCGACAGCATGAACCCGGCCGCCGACGTTCTCGCGCTGGCGACGGTCGAGGTCGATCTGAGCGCGATCGAGGTCGGGCAAAGCATCACCATAAAATGGCGCGGCAAGCCCGTCTTCATTCGCCGACGCACGGAGGCGGAGATCGCCGAGGCGCGTGCCGACGACGCGGCCGACCTCAAGGACCCGCAGACCGACGCCGAGCGCGTCCAGAAGCCCGAATGGCTCGTCATGGTCGGCGTCTGCACGCATCTCGGTTGCATTCCGCTGGGTCAGAAGCCGAGTGACCCGAAGGGCGATTACGGTGGCTGGTTCTGTCCCTGCCACGGCTCCCATTACGACCTGTCGGGGCGGATCAGGCTCGGGCCGGCGCCGAGGAACCTGCCGGTACCGCAGTACACGTTCCTCGACGACAGCGCGATCCGCATCGGATAAGGGGCGGGATCATGGCAACCAGGACAGAATTCAAGAACCCGTTGGTCCGCTGGGTGGACGAGCGCCTGCCCGTGTTCACCTACATGGACCACGAGTACAACCGCTTCCCGATGCCGAAGAACCTGAACTACCTGTGGAGCTTCGGCGCGCTGGCCTCGATCGTCCTCGTCGTGATGATCGTGACGGGCGTCATGCTGGCGATGCAGTACACGGCGCACGTGGATTTCGCGTTCGAAAGCGTCGAGCGGATCATGCGCGACGTCAATTACGGCTGGCTGCTGCGCTACCTGCACATGAATGGCGGGTCGATGTTCTTCATCGTCGTCTATATCCACGTTTTCCGCGGTCTCTACTACGGTTCCTACAAGGCGCCCCGCGAGCTGCTGTGGATGCTCGGCGTGATCATCCTGCTGCTGATGATGGCGACCGCCTTCATGGGCTACGTGCTGCCGTGGGGCCAGATGAGCTTCTGGGCCGCGACGGTCATCACCAACCTGTTCTCGGCGATCCCCTGGATCGGCGACGCGATCGTCACCTGGCTGTGGGGTGGTTTCGCCGTCGACAACCCGACGCTGAACCGGTTCTATGCGCTGCACTACCTGTTCCCGTTCCTGATCTTCGCCGTGGTCGGACTGCACGTCGTCGCCGTCCACATTACCGGCTCGAACAATCCGACGGGCGTCGAGGTGCAGTCGCCGCGCGACACGGTCACCTTCCATCCCTACTTCACGACGAAGGATTCGGTGGGACTCGGCGTCTTCCTGATCTTCTTCGCCGCCGTCGTCTTCTTCGCTCCGAACATGTTCGGCGAGCCCGACAACTACATCAAGGCCGACCCCCTAAACACGCCGCCGCATATCGTACCCGAATGGTATTTCCTGCCCTACTACGCGATCCTGCGGGCGGTCCCCGACAATTTCATCGGTTCATGGATCGGATTCGTGCTCGTCGACGCCAAGCTGGCGGGCGTCATCGCGATGTTCGGGTCGATCCTGGTCCTGCTGCTGGTGCCGTGGCTCGACACGTCGAAGGTGCGCAGCGCGCGCTACCGGCCGATCTACAAGTGGTTCTTCTGGATCCTGGTCGTCGACTGCATCGTGCTCGGCTGGGTCGGCGCGAACCCGCCGGAAGGAAAGTTCATCGCCATCGGGCGGCTCGCCACCGCCTATTACTTCGCCCACTTCCTCATTCTGATGCCGCTCCTCGGAAAGTTCGAGCGGCCGTTGCCGCTGCCGGCCAGCATCAGCGAACCCGTGCTCAAGGGTGCCGCAAGCCAGATGGAGAAGGCATGATGCGTACGACGCGGATCCTCATCGTCGCCGCCATCGCGATCGTCACCGCAGCGGGCACCGCCCGGTCGGCGGTCGAGGACATCGAGTTGCCCGACATGGACTGGTCCTGGGAGGGTCCGCTGGGCACCTTCGACCGGGCACAGCTGCAGCGCGGCCTGCAGGGATTTACCGAGATCTGCCTCGCCTGTCACGGCCTGCGCCTCGTCGCCTACCGCAACCTCCAGGCCCTCGGCTACGACGAGGAGGAGGTCAAGGCCTACGCCGCCAACTTCGAGGTGCAGGACGGACCCGACGAGAACGGCGAGATGTACATGCGCGAGGCCATCCCGTCCGACCGTTTCGTGTCGCCCTATCCCAACGAGCAGGCCGCGCGCGCGGCGAACAACGGCGCCTATCCGCCCGATCTTTCGGTGATGACGAAGGCGCGCAAGGGCGGCGCGGACTACGTCTACGCCCTGCTGATTGGCTATGAGGAGCCGCCCGAGGGCTTCGAGCCGATGGCGGGCATGAACTACAACAAGTACTTCCCGGGCAAGCAGATCGCCATGCCGCAGCCGCTGTTCCCGGATGCGGTCGAATATGCGGACGGAACGCCGGCGACGGTGGAGCAGATCGCCGCCGACGTAACCGCGTTCCTCGCCTGGGCCGCGGAGCCCGAACTCGAGGAGCGCAAATCGCTCGGCATCAAGGTCCTGGCCTTCCTCGGGCTGTTCACGATCATGCTCGTCGCGCTCAAGCGACGGGTCTGGGCCGACGTCAAGAAGCACTGACCGCCGCCCGTCCGGTCGCGCGATTCCGCACACCGGGCGGCGCACGACGTAGCCGGTTGATCGCGCCTGCGCCGCGGCCGATACTCCGGCGGAGTGTGCCCAGCGAGCAGGGAGGCAAGGGCAATGGCTGAGCCGGGAACGCCGCCGGTCATCGGGATCATCGGCGGCAGCGGACTATACGACATTGACGGGCTCGAGGACGTCGCGTGGCGGTCCGTCGATAGCCCCTACGGCGCGCCGTCCGACGAGCTGATGTTCGCCCGCCTCGGCCGTCAGCAGCTCGTGTTCCTGCCGCGTCACGGTCGCGGCCACCGGATCGCACCCGGCGGGATCAACTTCCGGGCCAATATCGACGCGCTCAAGCGCAGCGGCGTGACCGAGATCCTGTCGCTGTCCGCGGTCGGCTCGCTGAGGGAGGAGCTGGACCCGGGAACCTTCGTCATTGCCGACCAGTTCATCGACCGAACCTTCGCGCGGACCAAGTCGTTCTTCGAGACCGGCATGGTGGGGCACGTCTCGATGGCGGATCCCGTCTGCCGGCGGCTCGGCGGGCATATCGAAGCGGCGGCGCGCCGGCTCGGCATTCCGATCGTCGTCGGCGGCACCTATCTGGTGATGGAGGGGCCGCAGTTCTCGACGCGGGCGGAGTCGGAGCTTTACCGCAGCTGGGGATGCGACGTCATCGGCATGACCAACATGCCGGAGGCCAAGCTCGCCCGCGAGGCCGAGATCTGCTACGCGACCATCGCCATGGTCACGGACTATGACTGCTGGCATCCCCACCATGACGACGTCACGGTCGACGCGGTCATCAAGGTGCTCCTCGACAACGCGGAAAAGGCCCGATCGCTGGTGCGCGAGGTCGCTCCCCTGCTGTCGGGCCGTTCCGAGCGCTGTCATGCGAACTGCCACACGGCGCTCGATGCGGCGCTGATCACGGCCGAGGACCGGCGCGACCCCGCGGTGCTGGAGCGTCTTGCAGCGGTCGCGGGGCGCGTGCTCGGGCGCTGATCCGCCTCGTGCCCGTGTCCGCAACCCACGCCATCGCGGGAGTTGACCACGGCGTCGTCGGCGTCGGAGATCTCGAGGCCGCGCGCAGGCGATTCGCGGCGTTCGGGTTCACTATTACGCCGCGCGGCCGCCACATCGGCTGGGCCACGGCGAACTACTGCATCATGTTCGCGCACGATTACATCGAGTTGCTCGGCGTGCTCGATTCCGCAGGCTATAGTGCGGGTCTCTCGGAAATCCTGGAACAGCGCGGCGAGGGTCTGCTCAAACTGGCGCTGCGCAGCGACGACGCGGAGCGGACGCACGCGTTCCTTGCCGAAGCCGGCCTCGTCGCCGGCCCCATCCAGGACCTGGCGCGGGAAATCGAGCTGCCGGGCGGGACGCTGACGCCCGCGTTTCGCCTCATCCATCCGTTGCCCGAGGCGATGCCGGGACTGGCCGGCTTCATCTGCGAGCACAAGACGCCGGATCTGGTGTGGCAATCGGCATGGCTTCGGCACCGCAACACCGCCGTTGCCGTCGCTTCCTACACGATCCTCGCCTCCGACCCGCCGGCCCTTGCGGCCGGGTGGGCGCGGCTGTTCGGCCGACCGGCCGTGACCGCGGCGGCGGGGCATGTCTCGGTCGAGACCGGCACGGCGCGGCTCGACTTCGCGCGACCGGCCGCATTGCCTCGCCTGTATCCGCAGGTGGCGATACCGCTGCAGCGGGCCGGTACGATCGTCGGCCTGACGGTGCGCGTGGAGTCGCTGCAGGCCGCCGCAGCCTGTCTCGAGGCGGCCGGGATCGGTTTCGTGCGCGACGGCGCGCGGCGGTTCGTCGTGACGCCCGGGGAAGCCTGTGGCGTTGCCCTCGCGTTCGAGCCGGCAGGCTGAACTCAGCCCAGCGTCGCCGCGAGGAACTCCATCGTGCGCTGGCGTGCCGTCGCTGCGGCGGCGCGATCGTAGCTCGCGCGCTGGTCGCAGTTGAAGCCGTGCCCCGCCCCCTCGTAGACGTGGATCGGCAGCTCCGGATGCGACGCGCGGATCGCCTCGACGTCGGCCAGCGGGATGCCCTGGTCCTGGCTGCCGAAATGCATCAGCACCGGGCACCGCGGCGTCTCCTCGCTAAACTCCCTGATCTGTCCCCCGTAATAGCAGACCGCGGCGGCCAGCCCCTCGAACCGCGTCGCCGCCAGCCAGGCCAGCGAGCCGCCCCAGCAGTAACCGACGACCGCGACCTTGCTTCCCGCCAGCGACTCCACCGCTGCGCGGATGTCGCGCAACGGTCCGTCCCAGTCCATCTTCGCCTTGAGCTCGCGGCCGCGGGCGACGCTGTCGGGGTCGTAGTCGAGCTCGATGCCGCCTTCGATACGGTCGAACAGGGCCGGCGCAACGGCGATGTAACCCTCGGCCGCGAAGCCGTCGGTCACCGCGCGGATGTGGCTGTTGACGCCGAAAATCTCCTGGATGACGACGACGGCGCCGCGCGATGGTCCCTCGGGCTCCGCCCGATAGGCTGCGAATTCATGGCTGTCCGAAGCTGCAAGCGCGATGAACTGTCCCATCTTCGTCTCCTCCCTGTACGAGCCACGACGCTGAAGGCTCAGACGTTGAACCTGAAGCGCAGTACGTCGCCGTCACGGACGATGTAGTCCTTTCCCTCAAGACGCATGCGGCCGGCGTCCTTGGCCCCTTGCTCGCCACCGTACTTCACGAAATCATCGAAGGCGATGGTTTCGACCCGGATGAAACCCTTCTCGAAGTCGCTGTGGATGACGCCGGCGGCCTCCGGCGCCTTCGCCCCGCGCCGAACGGTCCAGGCGCGGGCCTCCTTGGGGCCCGTGGTGAAGAACGTGATCAGGTCGAGGAGCGCGTAGCCGGCGCGGATCACCCGCGCGAGGCCGGTCTCGCGCAGCCCGAGCGAGGCGAGAAATTCCGCCTTCTCGGCCTCCGATTCCAGGGCCGCCACCTCGGCTTCGATCGCCGCCGAGATGTCGACGCACGCCGCACCACTCCGTTCGGCCCGCTCGGCGATCCGGCGGGACTCGGCGTTGCCCGCGGCGGCGCTCTGCTCGTCGACGTTGCAGACATAGAGCACCGGTTTCGCCGTCAGCAGCTGGAGCTGGGCGAACGCCCGCACTTCTTCCGCCGGGATGCCGGCCTCCCGGGCAGGCCGTCCGGCGCGAAGCAGCTGCAGCGCCTTTTGCATGATCGCGACCTGGATCCTTGCCTCGCGGTCGCCGGTCTTGGCGCGTTTCTCGAGCGGCGTGATCCGCCTCTCGAGGCTCTCGAGATCGGCCAGCATCAGCTCGGTCTCCACGGTCTCGGCGTCGCGGACCGCATCGACCGATCCCTCGACGTGCGTCACCTCGCCCTCGAAGCACCGCAACACGTGGACGATGGCGTCGACCTCGCGGATGTTGGCCAGGAACTGGTTGCCGAGACCCTCGCCCCGCGACGCGCCGCGCACGAGGCCGGCGATGTCGACGAATTCGAGAAAGGTCGGGATCGTCTGCGCCGATCGGGCCAGCGCTGCCAGCTTTTCCAGCCGGTCGTCGGGCACGGCGACCCGGCCGACGTTCGGCTCGATCGTGCAGAACGGATAGTTCGCGGCTTCGGCCGCCGCGGTCTGCGTGAGCGCGTTGAAGAGCGTCGACTTGCCGACGTTGGGCAGGCCGACGATGCCGCATTTGAAGCCCATGGGAAATCCCGGTCGTCGAAACGCGCCCTGCTTAGACGATCGCCCCGGGACGGTCAATCGCGGGCGAGGCGATACCGATTCCCGCCACAATTCGCTGGCAGGAATGCGCCGTCCCGCAACCGACGGCGCTCGACCCATGACACGCCGCCTCGCTCACGCCGCCCGGCGGCCGCTGCTGCTGCCGTTGATCGCCGCGCTGGTCGCGCTCGCCGCGTCCGCGGCCGCGCTGACGTGGCGCGAGGTCACCGAGACCTGCCCGCTGACGGGGCAGACATTCACCCGGCAGACCGTCAACTCCTATTCGCGCTTCGGCATGCAGCTCGACCTGAAACCGATCGGAGCGCTCGTCGCACCGCTGCCGCCACCGGTCTGTCCGGACAGCGGATTCGTCGTCTACCGGGAGAATTTCAGTGAGGCCGACATAGCCTTCTTCCGCGCCCTCGTGGCGACGCCCGAATTCCAGCAGATCCGCGCCCGCAACACGGACTATTTCGTGGCCGCCTACGAGGCCGAGGAACTCGACGAAGAGCCGGCCGTCGTCGCCTTCCTGCTGCTGCAGGCGACGTGGGAAGTCGACGACGAAACCGCGCGCTACAAGCATTACGCACGGCGTGCGCTGTCGGTCTTCGACGCCTACGACCGGACGGGCGCCGAGCAATCGAAGAGCGAGCGCTGGTGGGCCGTGAAGTTCCTGATCGTCAATCTTCACCGCCGGCTCGGGGAATTCGATGTCGCTGCCGACAAGCTCGCGCAGCTGCCGCTCGTGCTCGAACCGCCAGGCTCCGCCTACCGGGCGGTCTCCGAGCGACTCGGCCGACTCATCTCGGAACGCGACCCCCGGGCCGCCGAGGTCCAGGCCGGTCAGCCCTGATCGGGCGCCTCGCCGTCCGTCGCGGCACCGTCCCCGCCCGCTTCCGGCTTCTGCGGCTTCGACGGTGGCGGGAAGACGAGCAGCGCGACCCGGCTCATGAAGCTCGAATCGTCGCCGGACGCCAGCAGCGGGGCGCACGCGCCGATCGCCTCGACGACGCGCCCGACCAGCGCCTGCTCCGCCTTCGCAAAGTCGCTCAGGACATGACCGTGCACCCGGTCCTTGTCGCCGGGATGGCCGATGCCGATGCGCACGCGTCGGAAATCGTCGCCGATGTGGGCATCGATGCTGCGCAGCCCGTTGTGGCCGGCGTGGCCACCGCCACGTTTGACCCGGACCTTGCCGAGTACCAGGTCGAGCTCGTCGTGGAAGACGATCACCTCCGGCGGCTGAAGCTTGAAGAAACGCAACGCTTCGCCGACCGCACGGCCGGACTCGTTCATGTAGGTCGCCGGCTTCAGCACCAGGACCTTGTGACCCGCGAGCTGTCCCTCCGCGGCCAGGCCGTGGAAGCGCCCACGCCACGCCCCAAGGGAATGGCGGCGGACGACCTCGTCCACCGCCATGAAGCCGATATTGTGCCGGTTCTGCTGGTACTTCGGGCCGGGGTTGCCGAGGCCGACGAAAAGCAGCATCGATCTGTCCGACTAGTCCTCCTCGGACTCCTCGGCCTCCTCCTCGGCGGCACCTTCCTTCTCGCCCTCGATCTCCTCGCCTTCTTCCTCCTCGGCCTCCTCGGCCTCTTCCTCCTCGGTCACGAGTGTCGGGGCGGCGATGGTGGCGATGGTGAAGTCGCGGTCGGAGATGGTCGGCATGACGCCCTCGGGAATCGCGACATCGCTGATGTGAACGCTGTCGCCGATGTCGAGCCCGGTCAGATCGATGTCGAACTGTTCCGGAATGTCGTCGACGCCGCAAATCACCTCGACCTCGTGGCGCACGACGTTGAGCAGGCCACCGCGCTTGATGCCGGGGCTCTCCTCCTCGTTGAGGAAGACGCAGGGCACCATGACGTTGGTGCGGGTCGCCTTGCTGACGCGCAGGAAATCGACATGCAGGGCGTCGCCGTTCACGGGATGGAACTGGCAGTCGCGCGGCAGCACGCGCTCGGTCTTGCCGTCGGCGACCTCGATCGAATAGACGGTCGAGAAGAAATGTCCGGTATCGAGCTGCTTGCGCAACTCGCGCGGTTCCAGCGTGATCAAGGCGGGGTCCTGCTTGTCGCCATAGATCACGGCCGGGACCCTGCCGCCGCGACGTATGGCCCGGGCGGCCCCCTTTCCGACCCGGTCGCGCGTTGCCGCGCTTATCGTGCGTCCTGTGCTCATTGTCCTACTCCTTGCTTCTGGGTCATGCGGCGCGGCCTCCAGGGGTGCCGTCGCCGCCCTTGCGGCCTGGTTCGAGGGTCAGTCGAACAGGCTCGAAACCGATTTCTCTCCTGCGATCCGTTCGATGGCGTCGGCCAGCAGCGGCGCGATCGAAACCTGCATGATGTTGTGCGAGACGCGCACCGCCTCGGTGGCCGGGATGCTGTCCGTGATCACGAGGCCCTCCAGCGGCGACGAGGTGACGCGTGCCACCGCGCCGCCGGACAGGACACCGTGCGTGACGTAGGCCGAGACCGACTTGGCGCCCTCCTTCATCAAGGCCTCGGCCGCGTTGCACAGCGTGCCGGCCGAGTCGACGATATCGTCGACGAGAATGCAGCTGCGCCCCTCGACCTCGCCGATGATGTGCATCACCTCCGAGACGCCGGCCCGCTCGCGCCGCTTGTCGATGATCGCGAGGTCCGCCTCGAGGCGCTTGGCGATTCCGCGGGCGCGCACCACGCCACCGACGTCGGGCGAGACGATGATCAGATGATTGCCCTTCTTCTTGTGGGCCTCGATGTGGTTGGCGAATACCGGTGACGAAAACAGGTTGTCGGTCGGTATGTCGAAGAAGCCCTGGATCTGGCCGGCATGAAGCTCGAGCGTGAGCACACGGTCGGCGCCGGCCGTCGTGATCAGATTGGCGACCAGCTTTGCGGATATCGGCGTGCGCGGACCGGTCTTGCGGTCCTGCCGGGCATAGCCGAAATACGGGATCACCGCGGTTATGCGTCGCGCCGAGCCGCGCCGCAACGCGTCGATGATGACGAGGAGTTCCATCAGGTTGTCGTTCGCCGGGTAGCACGTCGACTGCACGACGAAGACGTCCTCGCCGCGCACGTTCTCGAGGATCTCGACGAAAACTTCCTGATCCGAGAAGCGCCGGATCGCCGCCTCGGTCAGCGGGACGCCCAGCTTTGCGGAAATGGCTTCAGCCAGCGGCCGGTTGCTGTTGCCACTGAGGATCTTCATGGTCTGGTTCTGATACCCGATAATGTGCGGCCCGTCGCCGCTCCCCGCGCCCGAAATCACTCACCCCTGCCGCCGCCGGCGACGCTCAGGGCGCGCACTCTATATCAAGCGGTCGGGCCGGTGTAAACGCCGAAGCGGCCGGGTCGGCACGCCCTAGAGAACGAGCGTGCAGCTGACGACGATCGCGAGCATCGTGAAGAGGATGAGGTTGATCAAATGGGGCATCAGCGGCCCCCCTGGTTGACGATCAGGTCGAGCGAGGCCTGCGACAGCGGTTCGCAGCCCGATTCCGTCACGAGCGACGTTCGCGCCAGCGTCATGGCGGTGCCGGAGTCGGAATCGAAGATGATGATGTGGATGAAGAACACCATCCCCGGCGCCGCCTCGACGGGATTGCCGTGATAGAGCATGGGCCAGTCCATCCACAGCGGGGCGAAGGTCGCTCCGAGGCTGTAGCCGCAGGCGTTGAGCCGGTGCCGGGACAGTCCCGCCGCGTCGAGGACGCGGGCGTGGGCATCAAACACGTCACCGACGGCCCGCCCCGGTCGCAGCGCGTCCTCGCATGCCAGCAGGGCGTCCCGCGCCGCCGCATGCATGCTCAGGTGCTTCGCGTGCGGCTTGCCGACGATGATCGTGCGCATGAGGGCTGCGTGGTAATGGCGGTACACCCCCGCGAATTCGAGCGTCAGCTGGTCGCGGGCATCGAGCGTGCGGCGTCCGGTGAAATACCGGCACATCAGCGCGCCGGGGCCCGAACCGATGATCTGCTCGTTCGCCGGGTCGTCGCCGCCGCCGCGAAAGATCACGCCCTGCATGGCCGCGAGGATGTCGCCCTCGAACGCACCGGGTAGCGCCAACGCCTCCGCTTCGGCCAACGCGGCGTCGGCGAGTTCGGCGGCGCGCCGCGTATGGTCGAGCTCGGCGGCACTTTTCACCAGCCGCAGTCGGCTGATCAGGTAGGACGCGTCCTCCAGCGTCGCGAAACCGTCGAGCGCCTCCTTCAGACGGAAACCGTTACGGGCGTTGAGGCCGTACGAGTCCCACTCGACGCCGAGGCGTCCTCCCTCGCACCCCTCCTCGCCGAGCAGGGCCTTGAGCTCGGCGATCGGATCGGCCCCCTCGCGATCCGCCCAGATGTGAATGTGATCGCGCGGGATCACCGACGTGAACAGGGCCTGACGCAGGTCGGGCGCGCGCGTCAGCAGCAACATCCTGCCGTCGGCTCCCAGGTAGAGACACTGGAAGAACACGTACCCGAAGGTATCGTATCCGGTGAGCCAGTACATGCTCTCCTGCCGAAACATCAGCAGCCCGTCCAGCCCCCGACGCTGCATGGCGGCGGCCGCACGGTCGCGGCGGCCGGCCAGTTCGGCCTCGCTGAAATGCAGATGGGTCGCACCTGACATGTCGCTCTTCCCCCGTCATGCGTCGATCACCACGGCCGACAGCTCGCGCCCGTAATCGGCCTCGTTGGCGAGTGTCGTCCGCCGGTAACTGAAGAAACGCGCTTCGTCGGCGCAGGTATCCGCCTCGATGCGCCCGACCTCGCGAATGCCGCAACGGGCAAGCCGATGCGCGACGTAGCCGGCGAGATCGAAATACGGGTGGCCCGCACGCTTGCCCGCCGAGAAGAAGCGCGCATTCTCGGGATCCTGGTCGAGAAACGGCGGCGCGAATTCCGGCCCTACCTCGTAGGAACGGGCGCCGATGCAGGGGCCGACCGCGGCCCGGATGCACTCCGGGCTCGCGCCGAGGCGCTCCATCACCGCAACCGTCGCGTCGAGCACGCCCGCCAGGGCACCGCGCCAGCCCGCGTGGGCGGCGCCGATCACCGGGCCGCCGTCCGGCGTCGTGCCCGCCAGCAGCACGGGCGCGCAGTCCGCCGTCAGGATTCCGAGAACGATCCCCGGCCGGTCGGTGACCATGCCATCGGCGCGCGGCGCGTCGGACGGCTCCCAGATGCGGTCGACGACAACGGCATCGGCGCTGTGTGTCTGATAGAGCGTGGTCAAGGCCGTCGGCGGGCAGTCGAGGCAAGCCATCGCACGACGGCGGTTCTCGCCGACGTTGTCGCGTGCATCCCCTGATCCGTACCCGACGTTGAGCGAGGCGTAGACGCCGTTGCTGACGCCGCCCGCCCGCGTGAAGAAGGCGTGGCTGACGCCGTCGCAGGCAGCCAGGACCGGATCCGTGATGCGCGGCGGATGAGGTTCGGTCATGCGATCGTCGTGTCCTCGCGAACGGTGCCAAATCCCGGCGGGACCGGAGCATCCGGTACAGCCACGGCCATAACCTTGAACAGCGTGCCCATTTCGTCCGGCGCAATCAAGCGATGGCAAGCGGCACGTATTTCCCGTGCCCGGGACGGCGCCGCACGACACAGCCCTTCAGCCCGCACGCCGACACCGAGTCGCTGCAGGAACGCGCCCTGCTCGATCGGCCCGTGCACACTGGCCCCGGCCCTTCCGGCCGCCGCCGCCAGCGCCGCGAAATCGACATGGGCGGTGAGGTCTGCGGTGCCGGGATCCTGCAGCGGTTCGTGGCGCCGGTGTCCGCGGACCGCCTGCAGCGTCTCGCCCGCGGCGCTGCGCAGATGGCCGTAGTCGATGATCAAGGCGACGCCGCCTTCGGAGACGATGCGCCGCGCGATGTCCGCGATGCAGCCGATGCGCGCCGGGGAGATCTCGGCGACATCGCCCGCGCGCGCATGCGCCCGCAACGGCGGCGGCAGCAACGGCTCGAGCGACGAGGCCCCCGGGGCGAGACAGAGCCGAAACGAGAGGCCGTCCTCGGCCAGACCGACCATGCGTTCGCACCACGCCTCACCGGTCCATTGCAGCTGGTGCACGGGCAGCGCGTCGAAGAACTCGTTTGCGATCAGGATGACGGGACCAGCCGGTACATCGGCGAAGTTCGCGTGCCAATGCAGCTCGTGATCGGGCAATGTTTGCCGCTGTGCCGCGGCGAGCGCCGGACTGACCTCGACCAGATGGACCGTTGCGGCGTCGAGAAATCCGGGGGCCAGTCGCGCTGCGCGCAGCGCATCGGCCATCAGCGTGCCGCGGCCGGGCCCGAGCTCGATCAGGCGGACCCGGTCGCGCCCGAGCGCAGTGCGCCAGATCTCGGCACACCAGAGACCGATCAGCTCGCCGAACATCTGGCTGATTTCCGGGGCCGTGACGAAATCACCGGCGACGCCGAGTGGGTCGCGCGTCATGTAATAGCCGTGCTCGGGGTGGGCCAACGATTCGGTCATGAATTCCGCGATGCTGATCGGGCCGGCGTGCCGGATTCGCCGGCGCAGGACGTCCGCAAGCGGCGCCGTCACGCGCCGTATTCCGGCGCGCGGCGAAACGCGCGGGCGATCAGGTAGATCCCGCCGATCACCAGCGGCAGCGACAACCATTGGCCCCACGTCGTCCCGAACGCGAGGAAGCCGCCCGACCCGAGAAAGGGGTCGGGCTGGCGGAAGAATTCGACGAAAACCCGGGCTGCGCCGTAGCCGGCGAGAAAGACGCCGGATACCAGCCCGGGCCGCCGCAGCGCCTGGACGGGGCTGAATATCAGGGCAGCGAGGACGACGAACAGGACGATGCCCTCGAGCCCGGCTTCATAGAGCTGGCTCGGGTGGCGCGGCTCGCTGCTCGCGCGCGGGAAGATCACGCCCCAGGGAACATCGGTCGTGCGGCCCCACAGTTCCCCGTTGACGAAGTTCGCGATGCGGCCCAGGAACAGGCCGATCGGCGTCGCCGCGGTGACGAGGTCGGCCAGCGCCAGCAACATGATCCCCTGGCGTCGCGCATAGACCAGCATCGCCAGCAGCACCCCCAGCAATCCGCCATGGAACGACATGCCGCCCTTCCAGATCTTGACGATTTCCAACGGGTTGGCGACGAAGTAGCCGGGTTGGTAGAACAGCACGAACCCGAGCCGCCCGCCGAGAATCACGCCCAGCGTCGCCCAGACCAGGAAATCGTCGACCTGGAGCGGCGTGACCAGCTGCGGCGGCCGTTTGGCCAACCGCATGCAGTAGCGCCAGCCCGCAAGCAGGGCGACCACATAGGCCAGGGCATACCACCGGATCGCAAGCGGTCCGATGTGGATTGCCACCGGGTCGAAGTCGGGGAACTGGAAGGGGCCCATGCGCGTGTCTACCGGTCGTCGTTGCGGCGGGATGCGGACGGCATTCCTTATAGGAGCCGTCCCCGGCCGCTGCAAGCCGCCGGCCCCGCGGTTGCGCCCGGGACGGTCGCGGCATATATCGGAATGCAGCCATTGACGGGAGCAGGACATATGCAGGCGGACAACCGGTTGCTCGACGATCTGGCCCGGGTAGCCAGCGGCGCGTTCGGCGCCATTTCGGGCGTGCGGCACGAGGTCGAGGCTCGGCTCAAGCAGCAGTTCGAGAGGATCCTCTCGGAGATGGACCTCGTCCAGCGCGAGGAGTTCGAGGCAGTCAAGGCGATGGCCGCCAAAGCGCGGACCGAGCAGGAGACGCTCGCGAAACGCGTGGCCGAACTCGAGGCCAGGCTGGCCGGGGCGGCGGCGCAGCCGTCGACCGCCGCGTCGCCGCGCTCGCCGCGTGGCGCCAAGAAAGGCGGCGGCAAGGGACGGTCGAGCCCGGCATCCGACACCGGGCAAGTTTAATCCACAGATAATTGCCTCGGAGCCCGCGTTGCGGCCTTGCGTCCGCGATTCCCGCTATGGCATGCTAGGTATTGTAGCTGCGCATAGGCGAAGCTCAATATCTTGACCGGCTCCGCCCGTTGTGCGAAATCGGGCCGGCGTGCCAATTCGCCGGCCGCGGGATCCTCGGGTTAGGGGGTGACGATGGCAATAATGCTGGCGGGCACGGGCAGGCACGCAGCCAATCCGCTCGATCTGCTGGAAGAGCTGGCCAACCTGCAGGGCTGGCCGCACATGCGGGCGGCCGACGATGAATTCGTGACCGAGCCGTCGCGCCGCTGGTGCGCCTATCGACTGCATTTCCTCTGGCAGCACGACCTCTCGGCACTGCACCTGCACTGCGCGTTCGACATCAAGGTACCGGTCGAGAAACGCCGCGACATCAACGATCTTCTCGCGACCATCAACGAACGGCTGTGGCTCGGACATTTCGAGGTCTGCTCCGAGGAATCGACGCCGACCTTCCGCCACACGTTGCTGACACGCGGGCAGATCACGCCGGGCACCGAGCTGCTGGAGGAAATCGTCGAGGCGGCGCTCGAGGAATGCGACCGCTTTTACCCGGCCTTCCAATATGTTCTGTGGGCCGGCAGGCCGCCGGAGGAAGCAATCTCGGCCGCGCTCATCGACACGGTCGGGGAGGCCTGAGAGGAAACCACAATGTCCGCCGCCATTCGACTCGCGCGCCCTCTGTTGTTGTTCGGCTGCGGCAAGATGGGCGGCGCGATGCTGTCGGGCTGGTTGAAAAGCGGAATCGCCGGAGCCGGAATCGTGATCGTCGATCCCGCCGGTGCCACCGAATTCGCCGGGAGCGGAGATGTTTCGATCGTCGATTCGGCCGGCTCGCTGCCCCAGGATCTCGACCCCGAAGTCGTCGTCTTCGCGGTCAAGCCGCAGCAGATGGACGAGGTCGTCCCGCTGGCAGCCCGGTTCGTCGGCACGTCGACCGTTTTCCTGTCGATCGCCGCGGGCACGACGATCGCGTACTTCGAAAAGCATCTCGGCCGCAAGGCGGCGATCGTACGCGCCATGCCGAATACGCCGGCCGCGATCGGCCGGGGCATCACGGTGGTCTGCCCGAAAGCCGCCGCGAGCGAACGCCAGACCGCCGTGTGCACGACGCTGCTCGGGTCGATCGGCGAGACGCTGTCGATCGATGACGAGTCGCTGATGGATGCGGTGACCGCGGTCTCCGGCAGCGGGCCGGCCTATGTCTTCCTGCTGATCGAGGCGCTGGCCGACGCGGGCGTGCGCGCCGGCCTGCCGCGCCCGGTCGCCGATCGGCTGGCGCTGGTGACGGTGGCCGGCGCCGGCGAACTCGCTCTGCATGGCGGCCAGCCGCCCGACCAGCTGCGCCGCAACGTGACCAGTCGCGGCGGGACCACGCAGGCGGCGCTCGATGTGCTGACGGCCGACGACGGCCTGCCGGCATTGATGGAACGGGCGGTCGCGGCTGCGGCCCGGCGCGGGCGGGAGCTCGCCGGCGAGATGTGAGCGAGCTGGCACCAAGCGTCCGCAAGGTCGAGGCGGCGCTCGCCGGCAGCGGCGTCAGCTTCGAGCTGCGACAGCTCGACCGGTCGACCCGCACCGCTGCCGACGCCGCATCGACGCTCGGATGCTCGGTCGCGCAGATCGCCAAATCCATTCTGTTTCGTGTCGCGGAGGGCGATACCGCGGTACTGGTCATCGCCAGCGGCGCCAACCGCGTCGACGAGGCCGCGCTCGCCCGGTTGCTCGGTCAGCCGGTGCAGAAGGCAGACGCGGCGTTCGTTCGGGAACGCACCGGGTTCGCGATCGGGGGCGTGCCGCCGGTCGGTCACGACCGGCCGATAACGACCTTCATCGACGAGGACCTGCTGGGGTTCGAGGAAGTCTGGGCCGCCGCCGGCACACCGTTCGCCGTAGTCCGCCTGCGCGCGGCTGCGCTGGCGCCGTTGACCGGGGGCACGGTCGCGGCGCTGGCGTTGCAAGACTGACGAAACGCCCCCAGATTAGAGAGAGACGGATCCGCGCCGGGAAACCGGGCACCGGCCGCGAGCATAGGAGATTCGGACCATGGCCAAGCAACCGAAGGAAGGAAAGCCGGAGCCGCGTGCCACGAAGCGAGGCGAGGCGGCGCCGCGCACGTCGAGGCGGGGCGATGCGGAGGACAGATTGGTCGACGCGATGCTGGATCTCGCGGCGGCACGGGGCTGGCGCGCGCTCGGGCTCGCCGACATCGCGCAGGCGGCGGGCGTTCCGTTTGCCGAGCTCTATCCGGCCTATCCGTCGAAGGCGTCGATCCTCGTCGCGTTCATCCGGCGCGTCGACCGCCAGGTCCTCGCCGCGCCCTTCAAGTTCGCGCCCGAGGATTCGCAGCGGGACCGGCTGTTCGAAGTTCTCATGCGGCGGTTCGACGCCCTGCAGCCGCACCGCGAGGCGGTGCGCGGCATACGCCGCGACCTGACGCGCGCACCGGCGGAGGGCGCAGCATATCTGCCCATCCTGTGCCGCTCGATGGCGTGGATGCTCGAGGCGGCCGACGTCTCTTCGGACGGGCCCGTGGGCCAGCTCAAGGCGTTGGGTCTGACGGGCGTGTGGCTTCGCACGCTTGCCGCATGGCTCGATGACGATACGACGGATCTCGCGCGGACGATGGCGGCGCTCGACCGCAATCTCGGGCGTGCCGGACGCTGCGCCCGCATCCTGTTCCCGCGCGAGCGGGCGCCGCGCCGCGAAGCCGCGTGAGAGACCGGAACGGCCGCCGACCCCGGCCGAACGAATATTGCTGCACTGCGAAAATTCAGCTTGACCCTTTGAGCGCACCGATTATATTGGCCTTATGCTGCAGCGCAGCATAACAATTTGTGCTCTGCACCCAAGCGCTCCGAGGAGACAACAAATGGCTACTGCCAATCCGTTCGCGGCCGTCGATTTCAGCAAATACATGGCCGAGATGAAGGTGCCGATGTTCGACGTCAACAAGGTCGTCGCGGCCCAGCAGAAGAATCTCGACGCCCTGACCGCGGTCAACAAGGCCGCCGCCGCGGGGGCCCGGCAGGTCTTCGAGCGGCAGGTCGCGATCGCCCGCGACAACGTCGCCGAACTGACCGAGATCCTGCAGGCGCTTGCCGCCGAGGGTGCGCCCGACGCCAAGGTCGCGCGCCAGGCCGAGCTCACCAAGGAAGGCTATGAGCGCGCGGTCGCCAACCTGAAGGAACTGAACGCCGTGATGGCCAAGGCCAACAACGCGGTGTTCGATTTGCTGAGCAAGCGTTTCGTCGAGGGACTCGACGAGGTCAAGGGCCTGGTCGAATCCGCCGCGAAGTAAGACCGGTTAGGATCTCACTTCGAACGGCTCCTACCGCGTTCGAAGCGAACTGCCGCCCCTGCACGCGCAGGGGCGGCTGTGCATCCGGGCCGACTTTTGCGGGACGCGGCCGCCGGTGATAGCCTGCGGCGGCAGACGCAGGTTCCGGGGGGCGCACCATGGCGATCGACTTCAGCGATTTCCTCAAAGTTGACATCCGCGTCGGCACGGTCGTGCGTGCCGAACCCTTTCCAGAGGCGCGCCAGCCCGCCTACCGCATGTGGGTCGATTTCGGCCCGGAGATTGGCGAGCGCCGCACCTCGGCGCAGGTCACGTGCAATTACGACGCCGACCAGCTGGTCGGGCGCCAGGTGCTGGCCGTGGTGAATTTCCCGCCCAAGCAGATCGGACCGGTAATGTCCGAGGTCCTGGTGCTCGGCGTTCCGGATTCCCAGGGCGAGGTGGTTCTTCTGACGCCGGACAAACAGGTCCCCGATGGCGGACGCATGTACTGATTCGCCGCGCTCAGACCGGTAGCCGCAGCCGGGCGCGCAACCCGCCGTGCGGCGAGTCCTCGAGCACGATGTCTCCGCCGTGGCCGCGCACCAGGTCGCGGGCGATCGCCAGGCCGAGGCCGGTTCCACCGGTCGTCGGATTACGTGATTCCTCGAGCCGGTAGAACGGCCTGAACACGTCCTCGCGATGGGTCTTCGGGATCCCGGGCCCGTCGTCGTCGACCGTGATCTCGATCGCGTCGCCGCGGCGGCCGGCGCGAACCCAGATGTGCGAGCCGAAGCGCTCCGCGTTGGCCAGCAGGTTGCCGATGACCCGCTTGATCGCCACGGGGCGCAGCCACGCCACCAGCTTCCCCTCGATATGCAGGTCGATGATCGCGCCGTTCCGTCGCGAGCCGGCCACCGTGTCCTCCACCAGCAACCCGAGGTCGGTCTCGGTGCCGGCCTCGTCGCCTTCGCCGCGGGCAAACGTCAGGTAGCCCTCGATCATGCGCTCCATCTCGGCGATGTCGTTCTTGAGATCGTGCACCTCGGGGCTCTCCGGCAGCATCGCCAGTTGCAGCTTCAGTCGCGTGATCGGCGTTCGCAGATCGTGGCTCACGCCCGACAACATGTCGGTGCGCTGCCGGATCTGCCGGCGCAGCCGCGTGCGCATCAGATTGAAAGCGGCGGCTGCCTGCCTGACCTCGGCGGCACCCTCGGGCCGAAACTCGATCTCGGCACTGTCGCGGCCCTTGCCGAAGGCATCCGCCGCGGTCGCGAGTCGCCGGATCGGCCTGACCTGATTGCGCATGAATATCGAGGCGACCGCGAACAGGACGAGCGAGGTGCCGACCATCCACATGATGAAGATATACGTCGTCGTGCTGAACAGCCGCTTGCCCGGGACGACGATCGTCATCACTGCGTCCCTGAGCTGGACGTCGACTATCACGCGCTCCCTGTACTCGGTCGAATCGATCTGGAACGGGCGTCTGACCATCTCGCCCAGGGCACGCGAGAGGAAATGGTCGATCTGCGAATTGCCGTTCACCGCGGTTCGCGGAATGATTTCGCCGGGCTGTATGGTGATCGCGAACTGGAAATTGCGGCGTGCCAGGTCGAGGATGGCGGTCCGTGCCTCGACGCCGGGGCTTTGCTCGAGCAGCTCGAGCGTCAGCGCGATGTCACCGGCGATGGCCGTGGACAGCCGCCGGGTGATCGTGTCCCAGTGCCGGTCATAGAAGATCCAGGTAGAGACCACCTGGAGAATGATCAGCGGCATGACGATGATCAGCAGCGAACGCCCAAACAGGGTCCGCGGCAGCATGTTCTTGAGCGCGAGCTGGGTCAGCACGGCGGTGGCTCAATCGGGCCGGAGCACGTAGCCACGACCGCGCACGGTCTGGAGGAATCGCGGCGTCTTGGGGTCGGGTTCGATCTTACGGCGCAGGCGCGCAACCTGCACGTCGATCGCGCGGTCGCCGCCGGCCACGCGACAGCGCTCGCTCAACTCCTCGCGGCTCAGCACGGTGCCCGGCTCCTCGGAGAGCACCGACAACAGGCTGGCTTCCGCCGTGGTCAACCGA
This sequence comes from Alphaproteobacteria bacterium, assembly GCA_041584475.1. Lineage (GTDB taxonomy): Bacteria > Pseudomonadota > Alphaproteobacteria > UBA8366 > JADFVY01 > JBFHDX01. Next base: position 58,734 of record JBFHDX010000003.1, on the reverse strand, counting down.
ACCATACGACCGTTGCTGCTCAGGATCGCGCGTTCGCGATCGAACCTGTGGTCGCCAAGGCTGACTTCCCTCGTTCTCGCCGGTTCGGCCGCGGCGGCCGGGACCCGCCGCAGAATGGTGCGGATGCGCAACAGCAGCTCGCGCGGCTCGAACGGCTTGGCCAGATAGTCGTCGGCCCCCGCTTCCAGCCCGCCGATCCGGTCCGCGATTTCGCCCATGGCCGTCAGCATCAGGATCGGTACGTCGTCACGCATCTGGCGCAGCGAGCGGGCAAGCTCAAGACCGGTTTCGCCCGGCATCATCAGGTCGAGCACGATCAGGTCGAAGGTCATCGCCTGCATCTGACGCCGGGCGGCGGCCGCATCCTCGGCGGTCGTCACGCGGAAGCCGTTGTCGGAGAGGTAGCGGCGGAGCAGCTCGCGCAGCCGCGTATCGTCGTCGACGACCAGGACATGCTGCAGTTCTTCCATCGGCACGAGTATAGGCCGGCGTGGGGGCCCCTGCCTATCGCCGTGGCGGCCGCAACCTCTCGAACCGCAACCGGTCGTTCTCGCCGCCGATGATGCCGAGCATCACCTTGCGGAATCCCTCGACGGCCTCGGCGCCCGCTTCGCGATAGGCCCGCGCGATGCGTGCGCGCTGCTCGACCGACAGCTGTTCCTCGAGCGCCCGGCCCTTGGCGGTCAGCTCCAGCAGGCGCTGGCGCCGGTCGCGTGTGCCCTGCCGCTGGCGCACGTAGTCCTGGTCGATCAGCTGGCCGAGCACGCGGTTGAGGCTCTGCTTGGTGATTCTAAGAATGCCGAGCAGCTCGCTGATGCTGATGCCCGCATGGCGGCCGATGAAGTAGATCGCCCGGTGATGGGCGCGCCCGAACCGATGGCGTGCCAGGATGGCGTCGGGCTCGGCCGTGAAGTCCCGATACGCGAAAAACAGGAGCTCCATCGCCTGGCGCAGCTCCTCATCGCGCAGGAACAACGGGTTCACGGTCGGTTTGGGGGCGCCCAGCGGCGGCGATTTTACGTCAGCCATGTTGACTTATATGCTACGGAATGATACTAGAAGCAAGGGTCAAACGACATAATCGTACACGACCGATGCCGAAACGGACGGAATCGTGCCCGCGTTTCGTCGGTTGACACAAAACACAGGACTGGGAACTCGAGCGCCGGGATACTGCCATGTCAATGATGCCCTTCGACGATCGGCCGGGATCGATCTGGTTCGACGGTCAGATGATTCCCTGGAAGGATGCCAGGGTCCATGTTCTGACGCACGCGTTGCACTATGCCTCGGCGGTGTTCGAGGGCGAGCGGGTCTATGGCGGCCGCATCTTCAAGCTGACCGAGCATACCGAGCGGCTGCACGACTCGGCGCGACAGCTCGATTTCCGGATTCCTTGGACGACCGCACAGATCGACGAGGCCTGCCGCATGCTGGTCACGGCGCAGGGCATCGAGGACGGCTATGTGCGGCCGATCGCCTGGCGCGGTTCCGAGATGATGGGGGTTTCCGCCCAGAAGACGCGGATTCATCTCGCCATCGCGGCGTGGGAATGGCCCGCCTACTTCTCGCCGGAGGCGCGCATGCAGGGCATCCGCATGCGCTTCGCGCAGTGGCGGCGGCCCGATCCCAAAACCGCGCCATCGAAGTCGAAGGCGGCCGGCCTCTACATGATCTGCACGCTGTCGAAACACCAGGCCGAAGCGGAAGGCTACAACGATGCGCTGATGCTGGACTGGCGTGGCCGGGTGGCGGAGGCGACCGGCGCCAACATCTTCCTCGTCATCGACGGCAAGCTGCATACGCCGACGCCCGACTGTTTCCTCGACGGCATTACGCGACGCACGGTCATTGCGCTGGCGCAGGCCCGCGGAATCGAAATCGTCGAACGCGCCATCATGCCCGAGGAGCTCGCGCAGGCCAGCGAGGTATTTCTGACCGGCACGGCGGTCGAGGTGACGCCGGTGCGGGAGATCGGCGAGTACCGGTTTACCCCGGGCGAGCTGACGCGAACGCTCATGCAGGACTATGACGCGGAGGTTCGACGCAAAGTGCCGGTTACGCTCGACGCCGCCTGACCGCGCGTCAGCGCCCCGCCAGCACGGCGAGCCACTCGTCGACGCGGATCAAGCCGGAAAACACGAGCAACGGAATCGGCAGCGACGCCAGCCCCGTCGTCAGCACGAACCACGGCCAGCGATAGAGGCGCGAGAAGCCGCAGACCAGCGCGATGCCGCCACCGCCGCCGAGCACGGAATTGCCGGGCAGGTTGATCAGGGCTGCAAACAGCAGATAGCGGTGGCTCAGCAGGAACGAAGCGACGCGTCCTCCGGCACGGCCGATCCGTGTCCGGTCGAGCAATCGCTCGAGCGCCGGGCCCGGAGCCGGCGCCTCGTCGTGCGGCGCGATCAGGCCCTGCCGCTCGAGCCAGCGCGACGCGGCGGCCGAGGGCATGTAACGGCCCGCCGCGAAGGCGAGCGAGAGGCCGGCGATCGTGGCCAGCCAGGCCGCCACCGCTCCCTCGCGTCCGAATACGGTCATCATCAATAGGCCCATCTCGACGCTGGGAACGAACGGCAGGCCCAGCAATATCGCCAGCGTGATCGCGCTCATCGCGAGCGCGCCCATGCCCATGCCCTCGCGCAGTGCGGCCAGCGTCGCCTCGACCTCGGACATCGACAGATGCGAGAGGTAATGACCGAAAACGATCAGCGAGGCCCAAACCGCCGCCGCCAGCAGTCCGCGGAGCCCGATCACGTGCCGCGGATGCAGGGCGAGGATCAGCAGCATGGCCGCTGCGGCCACCGCAAGCGCCTGCAGGAGCAGCGTGACGAGTCCGGGTCCGGGAACCGGCCCGACGTCGAACAGGTACCTGTGGATCAGCTGGTGCGTGGCGAACGCGAAGGCGGCCCATGCGGCCAATCGGGCCAACAGCCGGCCATAGCGAGACCGCTTCCCGTTGCCGGACGCACTGCCCATTCCGTCCCCCGGCGGGCGTCCGTCAGCGAAGACGTGCCCTGCTGCCAATCCGCACGATGCCCCTATTCGGCGGCTCGATCATCCGACGCGCCGGCCTGCCAGCGCGCCGCAGCGTCGTCGTCGCTCGCCTTCGCGGCCACCCATCGCTCTCCGTCGCCGGTATCTTCGAGTTTCCAGAACGGTGCCTTGGTCTTGAGCCAGTCTATCAGGAATTCGCAGGCCTCCAGCGCGTGACGACGGTGGGCGCTCGCCGTCGCGACCAGCACGATGCGCTCACCGGGCTCGAGCCTGCCGTACCGGTGTATGATCAACGTCCCGTCGAGCGGCCAGCGGGCCTTCGCCTCGGCTTCGATGCGGGCCAGCATACTCTCGGTCATGCCGGGGTAATGTTCGAGCGTCATCGACCTGACCTGCGCGTCGCCCGAGACGTCGCGAACGAGGCCGACGAAACTCGCCACGCCGCCGATATCCCGACGGCCGTCGGTGAGCTCGGCGAGCGCGGCACCGACGTCGAAATCCTCGCGCTGGACCCGGACGGCCAAGGCTCAACCGCCTGTCATCGGCGGGAACAGGGCGACCTCGTCGCCCGGCGCGACCGCCGAATCCATGCCGGCGAATTCCTGGTTGATGGCGACGCGAATGGCCGAGATATCCCGCAACGCCTCGGCGTGGCCCGGTCCGCGCCCCTTCAGCCACTCGATCAGCCCGGCGACGTCGCGGACCTCGGGCGGCGGCTCGATCGTCTCTTCGCCGGTGCCCGTGCGCTGTCGCAGCCAGGCGAAATAGAGGATCCTCATGACAAGACCTCGCTGAACGGCAGAAACTCGACCGTTCTTCCGGACTCCAGATAGGTCATGTCGGCGGGCAAGTCCACCAACCCGTCCGCATCGACCATCGACGACAGGATGCCGGCACCGCTCCGACCGTGCTTGTGGGCGACGAGCGTCCCGTCCGCCTGTGCCGCCAGTCGGACGCGAACGAACTCACGACGTCCTTTCTTCTTCTTGTAGTCGAAACCCGCGCGCACCGGAAATCGATCCGGTGCCGGCATCCTCGCGCCGCCCAGCAGCAGGATGATCGGCCGCGCGACCAGCAGGAACGTGACCAGTACCGCCGCCGGATTTCCCGGCAGTCCGACGATCGGTGTGCCGCGCACCTGCCCCATCGCCACCGGCCGGCCCGGCTTGATCGCGAGGCGCCAGAAATGGAGCGCGCCGTTGGCTTCGACGGCGGCCCGGACGTGGTCCTCGTCACCGGTCGACACGCCGCCCGACGTCAGGATCAGGTCGTGCTTGCCGGCTGCGGACGCGAGTGCCTTGCCGATTGCCGGGCGGTCGTCGGGCAGAATTCCGAGATCGCTGACGTCGCAACCCAGGCCGTCGAGCGCGGCCATGAGGGCGTACCGGTTGGCGTCGTAGATTGCGCCTTCCGGCAGTTCGGAAGCCGGTTCGACCACCTCGTCGCCGGTCGAGAAGACGGCGACGCGAAGCCGGACGTAGACGCGAAGGCTGGCCCGGCCGACCGCGGCGGCAAGACCGATATCCGCGGGACCGAGACGCCTTCCTGTGCGCAGCGCGGTGTCGCCCCGCCGCACGTCCTCTCCCGCTTCGCGCCGGTTGGCGCCACGTTTGATGCCCGGCGCGATGACCACATGGTCGCCTTCCTCGCGGCAGTCCTCCTGCATCATGACGGTATCGGGCCCCGGCGGCATCGGCGCGCCGGTAAAGATGCGAACCGCCGTCCCGCGCTGCATGACGTGCCCCAGGGTGGCGCCGGCCGCCACCCGTCCGGCGATCGGCAAGCGCGTTTCCGCCGCCGGGTCGAGATCGTCGTAGTAGACGGCATAGCCGTCGACCGCGGCGTTGGCGTGCGGCGGCACATCGACGGCGGCCTGCACATCCTCCGCCAGAACGCGGCCGAACGCCCTCGCGAGGGGAACGGTTTCCGTCGCGCACACAGGTCCAAGCCGCTCGGACAGCAGCGCGAGCGCCTCGTCGAGCGGCATCAGGGTGCCGCCATGCGCGAAACAGTCGTCGCTAAGCTGCGCCATGGCGCGCACCTCTCGGCAGCCCGCAATGGCCGACGACGAAATCGGCGATTCCCGCGACGTCGTCGAGATGCAGCCACGGCACGGGCAGAGCTTCCATCGGGGCGTCGCTGGCGACCGCAACGACATGCGGATCGTCGGTGCAGATCAGCGGCTTTCCCGTCGCGGCGCGGTGGACTTCGAGCTTCGGGTGCTCATAGCGCTTGAAACCCTCGATGAGCAGCAGGTCGACCGGCGTCATGCGACGCACGAGCTCCTCGACGGACGGCTCGCTCTCGCCGCGGTTCTCATGCATCAGCGCCCAGCGCCGGCCGCCGGTGATCAACACTTCCAGCGCCCCTGCCGCGCGATGTTCGTACGAGTCCTTGCCGGGCTTGTCGATTTCGAAGCTGTGATGGGCGTGCTTCATCGTCGAGACGCGCAATCCACGTCCGACGAGCTCCGGCAGCAGGCGGACCATCAAGGTGGTCTTGCCACTGCCGCTCCAGCCTGCCAGTCCGAAAATCTTCATCACATCGTCAAAGCCCGCAAGCCCGACCCCGGTGCCCGTCACGCCGGCGGCGGCGTCTGTTTCTTGTTCGGCATGGCAGTGCTCCTCTCGTTTCCCGCCATGTGGCGCAACCCGGCGCGCATGTAGTCGTAGCCGGTAATGATCGTCAGCATCGCGGCAATCCACAGCAGGGTCTCGCCGATGGCGATGCTGGTCAGCGCCGGATGAACAAACACCGGCCCGGCCTCGCCGACGATGAGGAAGCCGAGCGCCACCATCTGCACAGTCGTTTTCCACTTGGCGAGCCGGCTGACCGGGACGCCGACCTTGATTCCGGCCAGGAACTCGCGCAGGCCGGAGACGAGGATCTCGCGGCAAAGGATGACGAGGGCCGGCAGGATCACGAGCCCCGATATCGCGTCGAAGGCGACGAGCATCATCAGGATCGAGGAAACCAGGAGCTTGTCCGCCACCGGGTCGAGAAAGCGGCCCAGGCTCGACGTCTTGCCCATCGATCGCGCCGCGACACCGTCGAGATAGTCGGTTACGCCGGCGGCGATGAACAGCCCGAGCGTCACCCATCGGGCCACATCGCCGTTGATCCAGAACATGCCGACGATCAGCGGGATCAGCAGGATCCTCGAGACGGTCAGGAGATTGGGCAGGCTCGTCAGCATTGGGCTTTGCAAGCGGGCTTGGAGCAATGGCACAGCGGCTTCGAGGGTCGCGGCATTCTAACGGTCGTCATGGAAATGGCCATAGATTTTCCGCGCGACCGAGCGGCTGACACCCGCGACCGCCTCGAGATCCGCCAGACCCGCCTGCGCGACGGCACGCGCCGATCCGAAGTGCTGGAGCAGGGCGCGCTTGCGACGCGCTCCGACGCCCGGGATCTCGTCGAGCGGCGACGCTGCGATGCCCTTTGCCCGGCGCGTTCGGTGGGCGCCGATGGCGAACCGGTGCGCCTCGTCTCGCAGGCGCTGCAGGAAATACAGGACGGGATCGCGCGGCTCGAGCATGAACGGCGCGCGTCCCGGTCGATGGAACCGCTCGCGCCCGGCGTTCCGGTCGGGCCCCTTGGCGATGGCGACCAGCGCAACATCCTCGATCCCGAGCTCCTCGAGCACGCCTGTCGCCACCGACAATTGCCCCGGCCCGCCGTCGATCACGACGAGATCGGGCCAGGTTCCGTCTTCGCGATCGGGATCCTCCCGCATCGCCCGGCTGAAGCGTCGCGTCAGCACCTCGCGCATCATCGCGTAGTCGTCGCCCGCCGACGCCTCGTCACCACCTTCGATCCGGATGTTGAACTTGCGATACGCCGCCTTGTTGAAACCTTCGCGACCGGCGACGATCATCGCCCCCACCGCACCGGTACCCTGGATGTGGCTGTTGTCGTAGACCTCGATCCGCTCGGGTGCCGATTCCAGGTCGAGGGCCGCCGCCACGCCTTCAAGCAGCCGCCGCTGCGAGGCGCTTTCCGACATGCGTCTTGCGAGTGCCGATCGGGCGTTCATGAGCGCATGCTCGGTCGGCTTCCGGAATCGCCCGCGCCGCGGCACGCGGATCTCGACCTTGCGGCCGGCCATCACCGAAAGCGCCTCGCCGAGCAATGCCGCCTCGTCGGGCTGGTGGCTCATGAGGATCAGTCTCGGCGGCGATCGACCCTCGTAGAACTGGCCGACGAACGCCGCCATGATCTCCGCCGGGCCGGCGTTGCTGTCGTGGCTCGGGAAATAGGCGCGGTTGCCGTGGTTGCGACCGTCGCGGAAGAAGAACACCTGGATACACGACTGGCCGCCTTCCTGTGCCAGGGCGATCACGTCGGCATTTCCGATTCCCAGGGGGTTGATGTCCTGGTGCGACTGGATCATCGTCAACGCCTTGATGCGGTCGCGAATGGCGGCGGCGCGCTCGAACTCCATGGCGTCGCTCGCGACCTGCATCTGTCGCGCGAGATCTTGCTGGACGTCGTGGGTGCGCCCGCTCAGGAAGGCATGAGCCTGTCGCACGAGATCGTCGTAGTCGGTCTGATCGATGCGCCCCACACAGGGCGCGCTGCAGCGTTTGATCTGGTACTGCAGGCAGGGTCTCGTTCGGCTGGCGAACACCGCGTCCGAACAATTCCGGATCAGGAACGCGCGCTGCAGGGCGGTGATCGTGCGGTTCACGGCACCGGCGGAGGCGAACGGCCCGTAATAACGCCCAGGGCGCTTGCGGGCGCCGCGATGCTTGATGATCTGCGGATAGCCGTGATCGGTCGCGATGAGTATGTCGGCGAACGACTTGTCGTCGCGGAGCAGGATGTTGTAGTGCGGCTTCAGCGTCTTGATGAGGTTGGCTTCGAGCAACAGGGCCTCGACCTCGGTATGGGTCGTGACGACCTCGAGCTCCCTCGTCTCCGCCACCATCCGCTGCAGCCGTACCGACAGCCTCGCCGGATTGGCATAGGTCCCGACGCGCTTCTTCAGATTACGCGCCTTGCCGACATACAGGACTTTCCCGCGGCCGCCGATCATCCGGTAGACGCCGGGCGCACCCGACATCGTACGGACCTTTTCGCGAATCAGCCGGGTGCCGGCCGAGAGGCTGACCGCAGCGCCGCGCGATCCGGTAGCGGGCGACTGCGCGCTGGACGATGCGTCGATCATGGACCCTAATCTCGGCAACGCCGCCGTCGCCGTCAATGGCACGGAACCGGCTGCGCGGAACGAATCTTCGAATTCTCAATAATTTAGAAACAAATCCACGGAATCTGTGGATAACTTTGTCGATAAATCGCGAAGACCGGCCCTTCGTATCGGGAATCTCACAGCTTTGCGAGCGCTGCCCAAGAATTGGGCAACATCATCTAACGCCCTGTTTTTTAACGGCATAATCCGTATCCTTCTGTATAGGTTGTATAACCGATAGGCAACGCCTGCGCCACCGGACGCGATCGGCGAAGTACGAAAACCCGCTGTGCAAAAAATCGCGATCGGCGGCGCCCCTCCAACACCGTGTTTCCGCACCGGAAACCGATGCTGCGGGATGCGACGGCGAAGACCCCGTCGTCCGCCGGTTCTTAGCGACTCATTCGACGGGCGTCTGCCCGTGCTCCGGCTGGGCCCAGCCCATGTGCTCGCCGCCATCGAGCGCGATCATCTGGCCGGTCATCGAAGGCGCCGACAGGACGAAGCTCACGCCCGCGGCGATCTCCTCGGGCGTCGCACCGCGACGCAGCGGTACGGCGTTCCACTGCATGCGAAACTGGTCCTCGGTCTGACGCTCGCTCTTCAGCGTCGGGCCGGGACCGATGGCGTTGACCCGGATACGCGGTGCCAGCGCCAGCGCCAGTGTCTGCGTAAGCGTCCAGAGCGCGGATTTCGAGACCGTGTAACTGATGAAGTAGGGGGTGAGGTTCCACACGCGCTGGTCGAGCAGGTTGACGATGACGCCCTCGGCGTCGGCCGGGAGGGCCGCCGCCATGGACTGCGAAAGGATGAACGGTGCCCGCAGGTTCGTCTCCATGTGGGCGTCCCAGCTCTTGCGGGTAACCGTGTCGCAGACATCCATTTCGAACCGTGACGCATTGTTCACAAGGCAGCCGATGGGGCCGACGGCAGCCGTGGCGCGATCGATCAGCTTCGACGTCTCGGCCTCGTCGGTGAGGTCGGCCGAGACGGCGACGGCCCGTCCGCCCGCGTCGCGGATCTCGGCGACCAGTTCGCTCGCCCCGTCCTTCGACCGGTTGTAGTGAACGGCGACTGCGAATCCCCGCGACGCCAGCTCGACCGCAATGGCGCGGCCAATCCGGTACGCGGCACCGGTGACCAGGGCGGCACGCGGGATCGTCGGCGAGACTCCGCCCGCTGGCCGTTCGCCCTCGGTCAACTCCCGGGCTCCGCGGAATCGCGTGCCTTGGCATACCGCAGCACCATGTCGCGCAACGTCACCACGCCCTGCCGCTCGCGGTCGGGACCCTGGACCAGCGCGCGGCTGGCGTTGAGCCGAACCATCAGACGGATGGCGTAGCGCAGATCCATCTGGGGATCGATCGTGATGATCGGCTTGCGCATGATCTCGTACACCTGCACGCGGTCGAACGAGAGATTCCGTGCGACGACCTTGCTGGCGATATCGGTGACGACGACGATGCCGTACTCGTCCCGCTCGTCGCGCCGATCGACGACCAGCGAACTGACATGCGAGGTCGCCATTTTCTCCATTGCCTCGCGCACCGTGGCCATGCTGTCGACCGTCTGAACGTTGCGAGTCATCACTTCGGCAACGCTGATATACGGTTCCTGCTTCATATCTGCTCTTCGATTTCCTGGGTCAGGGTCTCCATCTGGGACGACAGGCCCACCGCGTCTTCGATGGCGACCTGGAAGGCAATTCCGGAGCCGGGGCGTTCGTCGAACTTGCCCGCCTCGGCAATGGTCTCGAGAATGTCGCGGCTCAACGGTTCCGCGACGAGGAACAACAGGAGATCGCGCTGCGCCGCGAGGTCGAGCCCGAGGAACGTCTTTTCCGGCTTCAACCCTTCGCCGCGAGCGCTGGTGATGATCGTGCTGCCGGTAGCCCCGGCCTCGCGCGCGGCCGCGACGATTTCTTCCGTGTAGTCGTCATCGACCAGCGCCATGATCAATTTGAACCTCATATGGTGCTCCTTTCGGTGCCCCGTTCCTTTTCCACCTCGACCTCGCTCGCCCTGTCGCGCCGTCGGGCCCGGGCAGCGGCGAGCTCAGCGTAACCCAGGACGGTGATCATCGGAAACAGGCTGGCAAAGGCGATCAGCCCGAATCCATCGATAACCGGGCTGCGTCCCGGGATCGTTGCAGCAAGGCCGAGCCCGAGCGCCGTGACGAGCGGAACAGTGACAGTCGAGGTCGTCACGCCACCGGAATCGTACGCCAGGGGCACGATCTCGTCCGCCACCCTGACGACCCGCCAGGTCTGCACGATCAGCACCGCGTAGCCGACGATAATATACCAGTAGAGCGGCGTGCCGGTGACGATGCGATAGACGCCCAGCGTGACGCCGATACCGACCCCGATTGCCACCGTGATGCGCAGCCCCCAGACCGAGATCGTGCCGCCCGAGACCTGGTTCGCCTTGACCGCCACGGCCAGGAGCGATGGCTCGGCGATGGTGGTCGAGAAACCGATGGCCGCGGCAAAGCCATAGACCCAGAGGTAATCGGTCCAGACCACGGCGGATCCCGCGATACCCAGGAAGACCGGGTCGGTCAACTGCCTGGCCATGATCCGACCGATCGGGAACAACGCTTCCTCGAGGCCGACCAGAAACAGCGTGAGGCCGACCAGGACGTAGACGAACCCGATGACGATGCGCCGCAGGCCCGGTGGCCGGCGGCGGATGACCAGGGCCTGGAAGCCGACGAGAACGGCGGCGATCGGCGCCACATCGAACAGCGTTGCCCGAGCCGTATTCAAGAAATGCAGCAGCAGTTCCATCACACGACCATCCCGTAGAGCATGACGAAGATCATCGGGAACATGCTTGCGAAGGCGATCAGTCCGAAGCCGTCGGTGAGGGGGTTGCGGCCGCGGATCGTCGCCGCCAGCCCGCAACCGAGTGCCGTGACCAGCGGTACGGTCACGGTCGACGTCGTCACGCCTCCGGAATCGTATGCGACGCCGACGATCTCCGGCGGCGCGAAGAAGGTCAGGATGACGACGATGATGTAGCCCCCGATGATAAGGACGTGGACCGGCCACCCCTTGAGGATCCGGTAGACGCCGAGCACGAGCGACGCGCCGACCGAAATGGCGACCGTGAACCGCAGGCCGAGCGCATAGGACGCCCGGGACGGCGCGTCGGGCGCGACGACACCGGCCTCGGCCATGGCGCGCGCGGCCTCCGCCGCCACCGCGATCAGCGCCGGCTCGGCCGCGGTCGTTCCGAAGCCGAGACAGAACGCGAAGAGGAGCAGCCAGGCGAGGCTGCCCTTGCGTGCGAAGGCGTGCGCCATGGCTTCGCCGATCGGGAACAGGCCCATCTCCAGACCCTCGACGAAGAGCGTGAGTCCGACCATGACCAGCACGACGCCGATCGCGACCCGCTCGAGTTCGGGGAACGGCTGCTGCAAGACGACGATCTGGAAGAAACCGATGACGACGATGATCGGACCCAGATCCCTTACGCTGCCCAGGACGAGGCGCAGGAGGGACAGGAAACCGGAATTCATCGGATCAGCGGCACGCGGTTCGATTGCGGGGGACGACAGGCGACGCACCCATTATCCGTGAGCGCGAACGGTCTCGGCAAGGGCCGTCGACGGACGCGGCGTCGCGGGTCAGGCGATCGCCTCGAGCAGCGCAGCCGTATCCTGGTAGATGCGGACCGTTCGCAGCCGTCCGTTCGTGATCGTGAAAGCGATGGCGAGATGGCTCTCGAGGGGCTTCCCGGTCTTGCGGACGGTCGCCGACATGCGCGCGAACATGACCACGCGATTCCCGTCCGATACGTAATCCTCGGGCTCGATCCTGCTGTTCTCCAGGTGCTCCTGGTTCGAGGCCATCCACTGGGCGAACCCTTCGAGGCCCTTGAAATGGCCCGCCCAGGGTATGCGGCCCGGCGGCCCTGGCTCGATATAGTCGAGGTTGGTGTCCATCAACGCCATGAGCCCGGACATGTCGCCCGCCTCGAGGCAGCGGTAAGCCCGCTGCACCACCGACAGAGCATGATCGGTCTGGCTCATCGCCCGCTCCAACCCGGAATCGCGCCACCTCCACCGAGCGAATATAACCCGAAACGCAGCGGTGGGAAGGAATTCCGGCCCGTACCCTACGATATGCCGCGGCGCGCCGCCTCGTCGGCAGCGTCCTGCTCGAACAGCTGTTCGAGCTCCTTCGCCCATTCCTGCGCCAGCTGCGCCATGCGATCCTCGTCGTCGCGCATGTCGAAATGCGCATGCAGGCGCTGTTCGTCGTGCCGGCGGAAGGTCTGCACAGTCTTCTCGGCGTCGTATTCGGGCAGACCGAGACCCTCGAGCAGCGCGCGCGCCAGGTCGAGGCTCGACAGCAGCGTTTCGCGCCGGATCACCTCGACGCCGAGCTCCATCAGCTTGTAGGCATGGGCACGGTTCCGCGCCCGCGCATAGATCTTCAGTCTCGGGAAATGCCGGGCCACCGTCGACGCGGTTCGCAGCGAGGAATCGACATCGTCGATGGCCAGGACGAACGCGGTTGCCCGGTCGGCGCCCGCGGCGCGCAGCAGGTCGAGGCGCGACGCATCGCCGTAATAGACCTTGTTGCCGAACTTCTTGACGAAATCGACCTGGTCGGAACTCGCCTCAAGCGCGGTGAAGCCGATCTTGCGGGCGCGCAGGACGCGTCCGACGATCTGCCCGAACCGGCCGAACCCCGCGATGATCACCGGGTGCTCCTCCGGGTCCGGCGGTTCGTACCCGTCGGCAGCGGCGGGCTTGCCGCGCCCGCGCAGGACGATGTCGTGGGCAGCCATGAGCAGCGGTGTCACCGCCATCGACAGCGACACGACGAGGACCAGCAGGTCGGCGATGCCGGAATCCATGACGCCGGCGCCGACGGCGACGCCGAAGATGACGAAGGCGAATTCGCCACCCTGCGGGATCGCCAGCGCGAGCTGACGGGCCGACGCGTCGGTCTCGCAGTAGAGCCGGCCCAACCCATAGAGGACGATTCCCTTGAGCGCCACCAGACCGGCCACGAGGCCGGCGATGAGCGTCGGCTGCGTGCCGACCAGGCGGAGGTCGACCGACATGCCGACGGCGATGAAGAACAGCCCGAGCAGCAGCCCCTTGAACGGCTCGATATCCGCTTCGAGCTCGTGCCGGTATTCCGAGTCCGCCAGCAGGACGCCGGCGAGGAAGGCGCCGAGTCCCATCGACAGTCCGACCAGCTGCATCAGCAGCGCCGTACCGACGACGGTCAGCAGTGCGGTCGCCGTGAACACCTCGCGGATTCCGCTCGCGGCGACGATCCTGAAGACGTGGCGCAGCAGATAGCGGCCGCCGAGCACGACCGCGACGACCACCGCCACCACCTGTGCGGCGGCCAGCGCCGTCTCGCCGGCGCCGGGCGGCGCGCCGTCCTGCGGCCCGAGTAGCGGCGTCAGGGCGAGGATCGGGATCGCCGCGATATCCTGGAACAGCAGGATCGAGAAGGCGGCCCGGCCATGTTTCGTCGTCAGCTGGTTCTTCTCCGCAAGCAGCTGCAACGCGAACGCGGTCGACGAGAGTGCCAGCGCCAGGCCGACGACCAGGGCCGCCTGCGGCGACAGTCCGGCAAGCCAGCCGGCCAGCGCGATCGGCAGCGCCGAGACCGCGACCTGCGCACCGCCCAGCCCGAACACCGGGCGGCGCATGGTCCAAAGGCGGCTCGGCTGCAGCTCGAGGCCGATGATGAACAGCAGCAGGACGACGCCCAGCTCGGCGAAATGGAGGATATTGTCGACGTCGCGCACGATGCCGAGCCCGGCCGGACCGAGCACCGCACCCGCCGCGAGGTAGCCGAGCACCGAGCCGAGCCCGAGCCGCTTCGCGACCGGTACCGCAATCACCGCCGCGACCATCAGCACGGTCGCCAGCCCCAGGATCGACATCGCTCTGTCCCCCTCGCAATGCCGGCGTGCCGGCACGTCTCGTCACTACGATTCCAGGTTTTGCCGCAAACCCTCGACGACGCGGCTCAGCGCCGCCTGTGCTTGCCCTTCGACCTGCCCTTCGGCGATCTGCGCCGCCCGCCGCCCGCCGGTTGCAGCGCCTTGCCGCCGCCGGCTAGCGTTCCGGCGATCGCCGGATCCAGCGGCAACACGTCGACCGGCATCTCGAGGTCGAACGCCTCGAGTCGCTTGATCTCGTCGCGCAGCCGCGCCGCCTCCTCGAATTCGAGATCGGCGGCGGCCGCCCGCATGCGGTCCTCGAGCTGCGACAGATAGCTCTTGAGGTCGAGCCCGACCAGGTGCGGCGCCGCCGCGTCCCCCGTCGCGACGGTGACATGATCGCGCTCGTACACGCTGTCGAGGATATCGGCGATCTGCTTGCGAACCGTCTCCGGGGTAATGCCGCGTTCGGCATTGTAGGCCTGCTGCTTCTCGCGCCGCCGCTCGGTCTCCTCGATCGCGTATTTGAGCGACTCGGTCATGCTGTCGGCATAGAGGATGACGCGGCCGTCGATGTTGCGCGCCGCGCGTCCGATCGTCTGGATCAGCGAGGTGCGGCTGCGCAGGTATCCCTCCTTGTCGGCGTCGAGGATCGCCACCAGCGCGCATTCGGGGATGTCGAGACCCTCGCGCAACAGGTTGATGCCGACGAGCACGTCGAATGCCCCGAGCCGCAGGTCGCGGATGATCTCGATACGCTCGAGCGTATCGACGTCGGAGTGGAGATAGCGCACCTTGAGGCCCGCCTCGACCATGTATTCGGTAAGATCCTCGGCCATGCGCTTGGTCAGCGTGGTCACCAGCACCCGCTGGCCCCGCTCCGCGCAGTCCCTGCACTCGGCGAGCAGGTCGTCGACCTGGTGCTCGGTCGGCCGCACGACGCAGACCGGGTCGACCAGCCCCGTCGGCCGCACCACCTGCTCGACGAACACGCCGCCGGTCCGCTCCAGCTCCCATGGCCCCGGCGTCGCCGATACGTAGACGGTCTGTGGCCGCATGTGGTTCCACTCGTCGAACGTCAGCGGCCGGTTGTCGACGCAGGACGGCAAGCGGAAGCCGTATTCGGCGAGCACCGACTTGCGCGCGTAGTCGCCGCGCGCCATGCCGCCGATCTGCGGCACGGTGACGTGGCTCTCGTCGACGAACAGGATCATGTTGTCCGGCAGGTACTCGAACAGGGTCGGCGGCGGTTCGCCGGGATTGCGGCCGGTCAGGTGACGCGAATAGTTCTCGATGCCGGGGCACGAGCCCGTCGCCTCGATCATTTCGAGGTCGAACGTCGTGCGTTGCTCGAGCCGCTGCACTTCGAGCAGCCGGTTCGCGGCATTGAGTTCGCCGAGCCGGTCCTTCAGCTCGATCTTGATGGTCCGCGTCGCCTGCTGCAACGTCGGTCGCGGAGTGACGTAATGGCTGTTGGCGTAAACGCGTACGGCCTCTAGCGACGTCGCCTTTGCGCCGGTCAACGGGTCGAACTCGTCGATCGTCTCGATGTCCTCGCCGAACAGCGAGATCCGCCACGCGCGATCCTCGTAATGCGCCGGGAAAATCTCGATCACGTCGCCGCGCACCCGGAACGTGCCGCGCACGAAGTTCGTGTCGTTGCGGCGGTATTGAAGCTCGACGAGGCCGGCGAGCAGCGTGTCGCGCTCGACGCGCCCGCCGGCCGCGAGCTCGATCGTCATCTCCGAATAGGTCTCCGGCGAGCCGATGCCGTAGATGCACGAGACCGAGGCGACGATGATCACGTCGTCACGCTCGAACAGGGCGCGCGTTGCCGCGTGCCGCATGCGGTCGATCTGCTCGTTCCTCGAGGAATCCTTCTCGATATAGGTATCGGTCCGCGGCAGATAGGCCTCGGGCTGGTAGTAGTCGTAGTAGGAGACGAAATACTCGACCGAGTTGTTCGGGAAGAACGAGCGCATCTCGCCGTAAAGCTGCGCCGCAAGTGTCTTGTTCGGCGCCAGGATCAACGCCGGGCGCTGGGTTTCCTGGATGATCCGGGCGACCGTGAAGGTCTTGCCCGAGCCGGTGACGCCGAGTAGCACCTGGTCCCTCTCGCCGGCGCCGACCCCCGCCACCAGTTCCCCGATTGCCTGGGGCTGATCGCCGGCCGGCTGATACTCGGACACCAGGTCGAACGGGATGCCGCCTTCGGAACGGGGCCGTTCCGGCGGCTTGCGGGTCATGGTGGCGACGGACATGCCGACAATATAGGCGCGGATGCGAAGCGGGTCACGGGGTGGCGGCGCCGTTGCCAAGTGGGCGGCTACCCCGTTTGACAGTCCCCTGTGCGGCGCGAGGGCGGCGCTCGCTGCCGACTCGCGATCCGGCGTCCGGAATTCGGCGGTCCGATGGAATGCAAACGCGGTCAAACCCGTTGTTCACTAGCCGATCCGAAAACGCTTGCAGCAGTGTCCGCAACGGAGGAGCTGTCCCAAACGTATTAAGACTTAAGCAATTGGCAACCTTGCCCCGCTAATAAGAAAGCCGGGTTGGCAGCAAAAGTAAGGGGCCGGGCATCGGGTAGAGAGAGTTAGAGGAAACACCCCACGATGGCACGAACCCAAAACGAAGACCCGCGGGAACGCGAGCTGGCTATGCTGGCGGTCGCGGCAGCATTCATGTACGCCGGCCTCGCCGGCGCTCCGGCGTCGGCGGCGGACGTCAGCGTCAGCGGCGCGACCGCCCACGTCATGGAGGATCCGGTCAACGGCCGGCGTGTGGAGGTCTACATGGACATCCATAATGCCGGAGCCGCGCGCGATCGCCTCTATGCCGTGCGCAGCAAGGTCTCGCGCAGGACGATGCTCGCCGTCGTCCAGGACGGCCCGCACGCGAACGGCGCCGGGACCAGCGGCGTTGCGATGCACATGCAGACGGCGGTACTGGACGTTCCCGCGGGCGCGACCGCCACGCTGGAGCATGGCGGGTCGCACATCATGCTGATGGAACCGGAAGTCGCACCGGCGGTCGGTTCGACGTTTCCGGTGACCCTGTTCTTCGAGCACGCCGGAAGGATGTCCGTCGAAGTCACGGTCGAGGCGGTCGAGCCGGCGCATTAGTCGGTCCGGCGAGGTCACGCCGGCGGCAAGCGCGGCGCCCCGTCATCCCCCGCCGGGGAGCGGTGCGGTCGCTTGCCGTTGCGAACGACTGCTGGCGACGGCGGGGAATTAGGGTGAATCAGATGACGATCCGGTCCATGCTGTACAGCGTGCTGGCACTGCTCGGCATGCTGCTGGTGGCGCTCTCCGCGTACGGGGCGTTCGATGCGCTGTCCCGTTGGAACGACGCGGAGCGATCGCAGCAGGTCAACGTGGCCACCGACCTCTTGCTCGAAACGGCGCACGAAGTCATGTCGGCACGCGATGATCTGCGCCTCCGGCTGATCGGGGCCGGCGGGCACGCCGTCGTGCGAAGTGGAAATGCGCAAGACAGTGGGGGCCGTGCGCCGGGCGGACGAGGCCACGGCAACCATGGCCCCGGCACATTCGGTCAGGCCATGGAGCGGTTGCACGCGGTGCGGAGCTACCGGGGCCGCGAGGTCCTGATGGACGCGGTGCACGCAACGATGCGGGAATTCAACGCCCTGCGGACCCGTCTCGAATCCGCGGAAGGCGCCGCCACGCCCGCCCTCCTGGCCGACTGGGCGAACACGTCTTCGACGTTGCTGACGCAGATCGAGGAACTGAGGCTTGCATCGACCCGAAACGTCAATGACGGCAGGGTGATCGCCGGGAGCATGTCGATCCAGAAGCATTTCACGTCGGTCATGATCGACGTCGCGTCGCGCGAGCGCATCGTCATCGCCGAGCTGATCGCCGACGACTTCCCGATACCGCCCAACCGACTGCCGGAGCTGTACTCCTGGCGCGGCCGGCTGGAACTGGCCTGGCAGGCGCTCGAGGAGTTCGCGGCATCGGGCGTCGGCGGCGCGGACGTCGGCGCTGCGGTTGCGGGCGCCAAGCAGGTCTTTTTCGGGGAATTCGAGGAAATCCGCGACCGCGTCTATCGCACCGGTCTGTCGGGCGAGTCGTATACGCTCGACGCGGACGAATGGCTGGCGGCCTCCGCCCGCGCGATCCGGACAATTCACGACGTCCAGCACGCCATCGTCACGGCGAGCGAACGGCAGGCCGCCACCGCGTCGTTCGCGGCGCGCTGGAACCTGATGGTGCTCGCCGCGGTCCTCTCGCTCGGTCTCGCAGGCCTGGCCTTTTCGGTCATCGTCGTCTCGCGCCGCGTGGTGCGGCCCGTCAATCTCATGACTCGGGCCATGACCGCGCTCGCGTCGGGGGTCGCGGACATCGAGATCCCGGCGGCACGGCGCGACGACGAGATCGGATTGATGGCGCGCGCCGTCCACGTCTTCCGCGACAACGCGGTCGAGAAAGCGCGTCTCGAAGCGGAGCAGGTCGCCGCGAAACGGCGGGTCGAGGAAGAGCGGAGGGCGGCCATGCTGAAGCTTGCCGACCGTTTCGAGCAATCGGTCAAGGCGGTGGTCGACGGCGTCTCCACATCGGCAACCGAGATGCAGGCGACGGCGCAGCAGATGTCCGCCACCGCCGAGGAATCGAGCCGGCAGTCGGCGAACGTCGCGAGCGCGTCGGAGGAGGCGTCCGCGAACGTCCAGACGGTCGCCGCGACTGCCGAGGAACTCAGCACCTCGATCACCGAGATCGGCCGGCAGGTCACGCAGTCCGCGAAGATCGCCGCCAATGCCGTTGCCGAGGCCGAGACGACGAACGACACGGTGCGCGGCCTTGCCGAAGCCGCCAGCAAGATCGGCGAGGTGGTCGATCTGATCAACGGCATCGCCGGCCAGACCAACCTGCTGGCGCTGAACGCGACGATCGAGGCGGCGCGCGCCGGAGAGGCCGGCAAGGGCTTCGCCGTCGTAGCCCAGGAGGTCAAGAACCTCGCCAGCCAGACCGCCAAGGCGACCGAGGAGATCGCGCGGCAGATCACCGCCGTCCAGGACGAGACGAGCGACGCCGTGGCGGCGATCAGCAGGATTACCACGGTCATCGGCGAAGTGAACGACATCGCGACGACGATCGCATCGGCGGTCGAGGAGCAGGGCGCGTCGACGCAGGAGATCGCCCGCAACGTCCAGCAGGCGGCGAAGGGCACGCAGGAGGTGAACGAGAATATCGGCGGCGTGAACCGTGCCGCCGGCGAGACCGGCGCGGCCGCCGGTCAGGTCCTCGGGGCGGCCCAGGAGATGTCGCGCCAGGCCGAGCAGATGCGCAGCGAGGTCGACCGCTTCCTGAGCGAAGTCCGCTCCGCGTAAGATCCGAAATCGACTCGACCCCGCATTCGGGTCGGCGCCGCCCCGACGGCGGGCCGCCGCTCTCCGGTTCGCTCGGTGCGTCTGGTCGGGCATCGGTCGGCACCAGTCGTGCGGACGGTCGTCTTCAGCGCCAGGATATGCGCGTTGGCCGTTGAACGTGCGTCGCGAGAGGACTAGGGTGCGGCGCAACGAACGACGTCAACACGTCACAGGGAGCCGTGCCATGGCCTTCATCGCCGACCGCCTGTCCCGCATCAAGCCCTCGCCCACGATCTCCGTGTCGAACAAGGCCGCCGAGATGAAGGCCGCCGGCGCGGACGTCATCGGTCTGGGCGCCGGCGAGCCCGATTTCGACACGCCGGAGCACATCAAGGAAGCGGCGCGTAAGGCGATGGCCGAGGGCAAGACCAAATACGCGCCGGTCGCGGGTGTCGGCGAACTTCGGCGCGCCATCTGCGACAAGCTGCAACGCGACAACGGGCTCGGCTATACGCCGGACCAGATCACCGTCGGTTGCGGCGGCAAACAGACCATCTACAACGCGCTGATGGCGACGCTGAATCCGGGTGACCAGGTCGTCATTCCGGCGCCCTATTGGGTCAGCTATCCGGACATCACGCTGCTGGCGGAAGGCGAACCGGTTTTCGTCGACTGCCCGGAGTCCGAGGGCTTCAAACTGACCCCGGCGGCGCTCGAGCGGGCGATCACGCCGAAGACCAAATGGCTGATCCTGAACTCGCCGTCGAACCCGAGCGGCGCCGCCTATACGCGAGACGATCTGCGGGCGCTCGGCGAGGTGCTGAAGCGGCACGACCATGTGTGGGTGATGACCGACGACATGTACGAATTCATCATTTATGACGGCTTCGAATTCTCCACCATCGCTCAGGTCGTGCCCGAGCTGTACGACCGCACGTTGACGCTGAACGGTTTGAGCAAGGCCTACTGCATGACCGGCTGGCGCGTCGGTTACGCCGCCGGACCGGTCGAGGTGATCAGGGCGATGAACAAGATCCAGTCGCAATCGACGACCAGCACCTCGACGATCAGCCAGTGGGCCTCCGTTGCGGCGCTCGACGGCGACCACGCGTTCATCGCCGCGAACAACAAGGTGTTCAAGGAGCGCCGCGATCTCGTCGTGTCGATGTTGAACCAGGCCACCGGGCTCAACTGTGCGACTCCCGAGGGAGCGTTCTACGTCTACCCGTCCTGCGCCGGGACGATCGGCCGGGAGACGCCCGACGGCAGGACGATCAACACCGACGAGAATTTCATCAGCTACCTGCTCGAGGCCCAGGGCGTCGCGGCGGTGCACGGCGAGGCGTTCGGGCTCAGCCCGCATTTCCGCATATCCTACGCGACCTCGACCGAGCTGCTGGAGGAGGCGTGCCGCCGTATCCAGCGCGCCTGCGCCGACTTGCGCTGAGGTCGCGGCAGGCGCGACATGAAGATCGCGGTCATGGGCACGGGCGGGGTCGGTGGCTGGTTCGGGGCCCGGCTGGCGCTCGCCGGGGAGGACGTCACCTTCATCGCCCGCGGCGCTCACCTGCAGGCGATCCGCGCCGCCGGCCTCAAGGTGCTGGCACCGGCAGGCGACATGCTCGTGCGGCCGGCCAGCGCGACGGACGACCCGGCGCAGGTGGGGCCCGTCGATATCGTGCTCTTCGCGGTCAAGCTGTGGGACACCGAGTCGGCTGCCGAGGCATGCCGACCGCTGGTCGGTCCGGCCACCGGCGTGGTCTGCCTGCAGAACGGCGTCGACGGCGAAGCGGCCATCGGTCGCGTGCTCGGTGCCGCGCATGCGGTCGGCGGTGTCGCGCATATCGCCGCATTGATCGAGGCGCCCGGCGTGATCCGACAGAACGGAACGCTCGCCCGGCTTACCTTCGGTGAACTCGACGGCTCGCGCAGCGCGCGACTCGAGCGACTCCACGCGGCCTGCCTGCGGGCGGGATTCGAGACGAAGCTCAGCGACGCCATCGAGACCGACATCTGGGAGAAGTTCGTGTTCCTGGTGGGGCTTTCGGGCGCCACGTCGGTCACGCGCATGCCGATCGGTGCGATTCTCGGCGACCCCGACACACGCGCCCTGTTTGTCGCGCTGATGGAGGAAACCGCGACGGTCGGGCGCGCCAGGGCCGTCGGCTTGCCCGACACGCTGATCGCGGACCTCATGCGTTTTTCGGAAGGGCTGCCCGCAGCGATGAAGGCATCGATGCTGGGCGACCTCGAGCGCGGCAACCGGCTCGAGCTGCCGTGGCTGTCCGGCGCCGTGGTCCGGCTCGGGCGCGAGCTCGGACTCGCGACGCCGGCCAACGCGATTGTCTACGCGGCGCTCAAGCTCCATGCCGCGGGCCACGCCTGACCCCGGGGGGACTTCGCATGTCGTACCGATTCCATACCGCCGACGTATTCACCGACCGGATGTTCGGCGGCAATCCGCTGGCCGTGTTCCCCGACGGCGAGGGGATCGACGATGCCAAGATGCAGCGGATCGCGCGCGAGATGAACCTGTCCGAGACGGTGTTCGTACTGCCGCCGGAGGAGTCCGCCCATGCGGCGCGGCTGCGCATCTTCACGCCTTCGGCCGAACTGCCGTTCGCCGGGCACCCGACCGTTGGCACGGCGCTCGTGCTCGCCTGGAGCGGCCGCATCCGTCTGTCCGGCGACTCGACCGAGGCGATTCTCGAAGAAGGGGTCGGACCGGTCCCCGTGACGATCCGCGCCGACGGTGGGCGACCCGTCTTCGCGCAATTCACGACGGCGCAGCTGCCCGAACCTGGGCCGCCGGCGCCCGCTGCCGCGGCTCTGGCAGAGATGCTCTCGCTCGATGCCGGCGACGTCCTCGGCGAAGCCGACCGCCCGCGGGCCTATTCCTGCGGTGTGCCGTTCGTCTTCGTGCGGCTGGCCGACCGCGCGGCGCTGGCGCGCGCCCGGCTGCGCATGGACCTCTGGGAACGGCTGCTCGCGGATTTCTGGGCATCGCCCGTATTCCTGTTCTGTCCGGGGTCGGGCGGCCGCGGGCCCGACTTGCACGCGCGCATGTTCTCGCCAGGGATGGGCATCGCGGAGGATCCGGCGACGGGGTCGGCCGCGGCGGCCCTCGCCGGATACCTGGTGGAGACGAAACGGCATCGGGCCGGCACGAATCGCTGGCGCATCGCGCAGGGGGAGGATATGGGCCGGCCGAGCCTGATCGAACTCGAGGCCGACGTGGAAGGTGCGCACGTAACGGCGGTCCGCGTCGGCGGCGGGGCCGTCGCCGTCAGCGAGGGCGTGCTGCACCTCGAGCGAGCGTAACCGCGCGTCCGCCGCCGGCGGCGCCGTGCCGCTCGAATTCTCCTTGCATCGACAGGGTCGCCAATGGGAGCATGAAGGCGACAGGGAACGGCGCCGCCGCGGTCCGCGCGCGCCGGCGCCGCCGCGAAGGTGAAGGATCCGGAAAGGAGAAGCACATGCCCGGCACGAAAACCGCGGCTCCACGCGTTGCAGCGCTCGTGGGGCCCTATCTCAGCGGCAAGACGACGCTCATGGAATCGCTCCTGTACACGTGCGGCGCGACCGAACGCCGGGGCAATCAGAAGGACGGGAATACGGTAGGTGACGCATCGGCCGAGGCGCGCGCCCGCAACATGAGCGTGGAGGTAACGCCGGCGACGGCCGAGTTCCTCGGCGAGACTTGGCATTTCCTCGATTGTCCCGGGTCGGTGGAATTCTGGAACGACACCCGGTCGGCGCTGATGGTCGCCGATGTCGCGGTCGTCGTCTGCGACCCCGAGGTCCAGCGCGCGATGACGCTCGCGCCGCTCTTCCACTTCCTCGACGAGCACGAAATCCCGCACATGGTGTTCATCAACAAGCTAGACAATGCGGACGTGCGGATAAGCGACATGCTCGAGGCGCTGCAGTCGGTCTCGTCGCGCAAGCTGGTGCTGCGCGAGGTACCGATCCGCAAGGGCGAGTCGATCACCGGCTACGTCGATCTGGTGTCCGAGCGGGCCTACCAGTTCAAGCCGGGCCATGCCTCGGAGCTGATCTCGATCCCGGGCGACATGAGCGATCGCGAGGCCGTCGCGCGTCAGGAACTGCTGGAAACCCTGGCCGACTTCGACGACACGCTGCTCGAGCAGCTGCTCGAGGACGTCGTGCCCGGAAAGAGCGAGATCTACGGCCACCTGACCAAGGATCTCGAGCAGGACCTGATCGTGCCCGTCTTCCTGGGAGCGGCCGAGCAGATGAACGGCGTGCACCGTTTGATGAAGGCGCTGCGCCACGAAACCCCGGAGGTCGACAAGGCCGTGGCGCGGCTCGGCGCCCCCGCCGGCGAGCCGCTGGTCCAGGTGTTCAAGACCTACCACATGCCGCATACGGGCAAGACCTCGCTGGCCCGGGTCTTCCGCGGTACCGTCAAGGACGGCATGAGTTTCGGGGATCACAAGGTCAGCGGTCTCAATCGCATGGTCGGGCACACCCTCTCGAAGGTGCCGGCGGCCGTGGCCGGAGACATCGTCGCCCTGGGCCGGATGGACGAGGTCTCGACCGGGCAGACCTTGTCGACATCGGGCCCGGTCGATGGGATTTCCTGGCCGGAGCCGGCACAACCGGTCTATGCCTTCGCGATCACGCCGAAGAAGCGGGAAGACGAAGTCAAGCTGTCCGCTGCGCTGCAGCGGCTGATGGACGAGGATGCGTCGCTGAGCGTCGAGCACAGCCAGGACACGCGCGAGATGATTCTGTGGGGGCAGGGTGAAATCCACCTTCAGGTCGCCGCCGATCGCCTCGCCAATCGCTACAACGTTGCGGTCGACAGCCGGCGTCCGCAGACTCCCTACAAGGAGACGATCCGCAAGGGCATCAAGCAGCACGCCCGTCACAAGAAACAGAGCGGCGGACACGGACAGTTCGGCGACGTGCAGATCGAGGTCAAGCCGCTACGGCGCGGCACGGGGTTCGAGTTCAGCGAATCGATCACCGGCGGCGCCGTGCCTCGCCAGTACATCCCGGCGGTCGAGGCGGGCGTCCGGGAGTACATGCAGGAAGGTCCGCTCGGCTTCCCGCTGGTCGATTTCGCGGTCAACCTGTTCGACGGCCAGTACCACAGCGTCGACAGCTCGGACATGGCCTTCAAGCTCGCCGCGATACAGGGCATGAAGGATGCGATCCCGCAATGCGATCCGGTGCTGCTCGAGCCGATCTGCGAGGTCCATGTCTATGTGCCGAACAGCTACACCGCGAAGGTGCAGGGACTGATCAGCAAACGTCGCGGTCAGATCCTGGGCTTCGACGCGAAGGCCGGCTGGTCGGGCTGGGACGAAGTCGTCGCCCACATGCCGCAGGCGGAGCTGCACGACATCATCATCGAGCTGCGCTCGCTGACCTTCGGCGTCGGCACCTATGTCTGGAAATTCGACCATCTGTCGGAACTCACGGGTCGCCTCGCGGACGACGTGATCGCCAACCGCCAGCGCGCCGCCTGAGCGGGTTCGCCAGGCCCGACGGGGGTCACTGACGGATCGCTCGTCATCGGCCACCGCCCTTCGGCGGGAGCTTGTCCGCGTCCGTCATGGTCACATGTTTGTGACTCGTGAGAATTTCGTGACACCCTCGCTGTAATGCGAGGGTCTGACGGCAATTGAGGAGACAGGATCCATGCTGATCAGGAATCCGCGCGGCTGGGAACGGCCCGAGCGCGAGGCGACCGACGAATCGCTGTTCCTGCGGCGTCGTGAGATCGTAAAGGCGATGGGCCTCGGCCCGGTCTTGCTCGCCGGCGGCGTCGGCACCCTGCTCGCCGGCTGCAAGCAGGAGGCGCGGGCCGAAGCCGACCCCTCGGCCGGGCTGTACCCGGTCATGCGCAATCTTCGCTATCGCCTGGATCGGCCGATTACCGACGAAAAGCTCGCGACCACCTACAACAATTTCTACGAGTTCGGCAGCCACAAGGAGATTTCCGAGCGGGCGCAGGCGCTGAGGATCCGGCCGTGGGAGGTGCGCATCGACGGTCTTGTCGAACAGCCGATGACGATCGCGATCGACGATCTGTTGCGGCGCATGCCGCTGGAAGAGCGGCTCTACCGGCACCGCTGCGTCGAGGCCTGGTCGATGGACGTGCCGTGGAGCGGCTTCGCGTTCAAGGCGCTGGTCGACATGGCGCGGCCGCTGTCTGCCGCCCGCTACGTCGAAATGGAGACGCTCGCGGATCGTGAGACGATGCCGGGCCTGCGGCAGATCTGGTATCCGTGGCCCTACATCGAAGGGCTCACCATCGAGGAGGCGACCAACGAGCTCGCCTTCCTCGTGACCGGCGCCTACGGCAAGCCCGTGCCAAAGCAGAATGGCGCGCCGCTCAGGCTGGCGGTTCCCTGGAAATATGGGTTCAAGTCGATCAAGTCGATCGTCCGCTTCACCTTCACCGACAAACGGCCAGTGAATTTCTGGCAGACCGTGCAGGGTCGGGAATACGGGTTCTGGGCCAATGTCAACCCGGAGGTGCCGCATCCGCGCTGGAGTCAGGCCACCGAGCGGCTGCTCGGCAATGGCAGGGTCCCGACGCGCCTTTACAACGGATACGGCGAGTTCGTCGCACATTTGTATGAGGGACTGGAGGGCGAACCGCTGTTCATGTGACGCCTGCCTGCGGCAACGGCGCCGGCACCGGAAGCCGGCGCAAAAAATGCCGGGCCACGCGGGCCCGGCAAGTTGAACAGGGAGGCTTCACGTCTGGGAGACGTAGGGTCCGAAGACCCTTGGTTACCGGCCTTGCGCCGATAACCTCCATCCAGGACGCCGCACATATGCAGCGCACCAGGATAATCAAGACATAAGAGCGTGCCGTTAACATTTCCATACCAGATTAGACAATTCTGGTATGCAAAAACCGCATGGCACGGTCGGCAGTCTATGCACGTTCTTATTAACGAGCGGCAGCGTCAAAAATTCCCTTCCGCGACTTTGCGCAGCAGGAAATCGCGAAAGACGCTCACCCGCTTCGAACGCCGCAGCTCCTCCGGATACACGAAATAGGCCTCGATACCCGGGCCCGAGAGCTCGGGCAGGACGCGTACCAGGCTGGATGTCTCCGACACCATGTAGTCCGGTAGCGCCGCGAGACCGAGGCCGCTTCGCACGGCCCGGTAGATGCCGTAAAGATTGTTCACCCGCAGGACCGGGTGCCGCTTGTGCTCCGGCCTGGCGCCGGCCTCCGTCAGCCAGTTGATGGAACTCACCGGCGGCGGGGGGTCGCGTCCGTAGACGATCAGCGCGTGCTCGTCGAGCTCCTGCGCGGTCTGCGGCGTGCCGTGCTCGGCCAGGTAGTCCGGTGACGCGTAGACGTGGCTGTTGACGGTCATCAGGTTCCGCTGGACGAGGTCGGGCTGGCGCGGCGGGCTCATGCGGATGGCGACGTCCGCTTGCCGCATGCTCAGATCGAGCGCCCCGTCGGTAAGGATCAGGCTGATCTCGATTTCCGGGAACAGGTCGACGAATTCCTTGATGCGCGGGGTCAGCCAGGTCGTGCCGAATGCCACGGTCGTCGTGATCTTCAACGGGCCCGACGGCCTCTCCCGGCTCTCCGAGATCAGGGCTTCGGCCATCGAGAGCTTGTGCGATACATCCTTGACCGCGCGGAACAGCAGGTCACCCTGCTCGGTGAGGATCAGACCGCGGGCGTGACGGTGGAACAGCGGTACCCGGAGACTTTCTTCGAGCGCGCTGATCTGGCGGCTCACCGCGGACTGGCTCAGGTTGAGCGCCTCGCCGGCATGTGTGAAGCTGCCCGCTTCGGCCACCGCGTGGAAAATTCGAAGTTTGTCCCAGTCCATGGCACTCTAGATTGCCTGCTCGGCATTTGCGCGCAATGGAATTCTGCCGACAAGGAGGTGCGCCAGTCCTGCGCCCGCTTGACGCTCAGGGTCGTATCCGACCGCCTTTCAGGCGTTTGAAGAAGGCCGATACGCGGTGGCGGCGTTGCTCGCGCTTCAGGTATGACTCGTCGCGCACCCAGTTCAGCTGGATCGCGCGCCGACGCCCTTCGAACGGCTTGTGGCCGTGCCATGCGTCGGGCGTGCAGCGAAAGACCAGCATCGTGCCCGCGTCCGGTGGCACCTCGACGGCGTAGTCCTCGATGTCGTTCGGTCCCCGGAGCAGCCGCAGTCGGCCGCCCGCCGCCTCCCACGGCGGGTTCATATAGATCAGGACGGTGATCAGCTTTCCCTTGGAGTCGGTGTGGATCTGCCCGTCCCGGGCACGACAGCGGTCGCGGACGGTGACCATCGTCGGCCGGCCGCGCAGCTCGAGTCCAAACTTCTCCTCGATGGCGGTCGCCATCGCATCCGACTGTATCTCTTCGAGGACGCGGGCGAACGACGCGCCGTAGGTGACGGTGCCGACCGGGAAACTGCCCGGCCTGCCGACATCCGGATAATCCGCATGCAGCTGCTCGAGCGCCTCGCGGCGGACGAATCCGGGCACGATGGCGTGGTCGAAGGGGTCGGTGGCGATTGGCGTGGCGCGAAAGGCATCGATATCGATCAGCATCTTCGTCTCCGAAGCAGCGGGCGACCGGACCCGATGGAATCGTCACGGCGGCAGTTGAACACCGCTCAAGGCGCTCCCGTCAAGACACCAAGCCGGGCACGAATCTCTTCGGCGAGCGACCTGCGCTCGTCGAGCGGGGGATACGACCAGGAGTCGATCGTCCCCGTGAAGGGCCGGGTGAGACCCGCGTCCATCAGCGACCGGTGGAAACGTTCGAACTTGCTCCGCTTGCCGCCCGACAGCGGGAACACGTGCACGGGCTTGCCGGTGAAACATGCCTCAGAGACCATGTTGACGGAATCGGCGGTGACGACGATCGCGTCCGAAAGCGCGAGATACGCGAAATAGGGGTTGTCGCCGCTGCCATCCCAGAAATGGAGCGGCACCCCGGAGAGGCTCTCGCGCAGGATCTTCTCGTTTTCGGCACCGGTTCTTCGCGACGTGGTGACCAGCAGGCTGGCTCCGGAGTGGCGGGCCGCGCGGGCCAATCCTTCGCCGAGAGCCAGCGCGGCGGCGCGGTCGAAGCGGTATGTCCGGTTGGCGCCGCCGATCAGCACGGCGATGCGCGGTTGCGGCAATGTATCGAACCGCGCGGCGAACCGGCCGCCCGCCTCGGCCAGGCCTTCGCGGGTGACGCGATGCAGGGCGCCGAGCGTCACCCTGACATTGGCGCCCTCGAGCCGGTCGTGCGCCGAGACGACGACCAGATCGAAACGGCCGGGGTCGATGCGCGGGTGCTGAATATGAACGGCAAAGGTGGCGCCGGCCGACCGCCGCCGAATCTCGAGGGCAGGGCCGACCGCCCGCTCCCCCGCGCTGATCAGCAGGCGGGGCCAGGGCGGCGACAATTTGGCGCCGCCGGCTCCGTCGCCGAGGATCCCGGGCGGCCAGAGCACGGGTGGCAGCCAGCGCCACGGTAACGTCGAATGGATGTGCTTGTCCGAGACCGGCAAGCCAACCGCCTCGGCGAGTCCGAGTGCGCCGTTGCGCGTCCCCGCCTTGCCGTCGGTGAGGACCCAGGCGACCTCCTGCGTCATGCGCGATTTCCCGCATGGCCGTCGCAGCCGCGCGGACAGCGCGGCGTCGCCGCGATCGGTTCGCGCCTCTTGCGTGGGCCGTCACGACTTGTAATATTGTTGCGCATCCCCGTCCTTTGGAGCATCGGTTCATGCGGCGCGTCAAGCTCGACAAGATCGACCGGAAGATCCTTCGCGATCTGCAGGAAAACGGAAGAATGCCGAATGTGGAACTCGCGCGTCGCGCCGGCATCTCGGCGCCGCCCTGCCTGCGCCGACTGCGCGCCCTCGAGGAGTCGGGTTACATCAGGGGCTATCACGCCGACATCGCCCCCGACGCGCTCGGATTCGGGGTTACGGTCTTCGCCCATGTCGGCTTGAACAGCCAGGCCGAGTCGGATCTGGTCGCCTTCGAGAAGCTGGCCAACAGCTGGCCGCTGGTACGGGAATGCCACATGCTGGCGGGCGAGACCGACTTCCTGCTCAAGATCGTGGCCGAGGACTGGGACAGCTACAACCGCTTCCTGACGAGCACGCTTACCGCCGCGCCGAACGTCAGCCATGTGAAGTCGATGCTGGCAATTCGCTCGTCGAAGTACCATTACGGGGTACCGATCGATGTCGACGCGGCCGAGTGAGCGACCCCCGGTCCCGGGCGCTGCGGCCTATTTGAACTCCACCGCGACGATCTCGTAATCCTTGGTGCCGCGCGGAGTCGCCACCTCGACCTCGTCGCCGACCGATTTGCCAATGATCGCCCGCGCCAGCGGCGAGGCAATCGACAGCAGCCCGGCCGCGATGTCGGACTCCAGCTCGCCGACGATCTGATAGGTCGATTTCTCGTCGGTCTCGTCGTCCGCGAGCGTGACCGTGGCGCCGAACTTGACGATGTCGCCGTCCAGCTTGCTGACGTCGATCACCTGGGCGCGGCTGATCTTGTCCTCGAGCTCGGCGATGCGCCCCTCGATGAAGCTCTGACGCTCGCGTGCGGCATGATACTCGGCATTCTCCGAGAGATCGCCATGGGTGCGCGCCTCGGCGATCGCATGGATGATCGCCGGGCGCTCAACCGACTTGAGGGTCTTGAGCTCCTCCTGCAGCCGGTCGTATCCGGCCGCCGTCATCGGCACCTTGTCCATCAACATGCGTTCCTTTCCGGACACTCGCCGCAGCCGCAAAAAATAACCTGTCCGACGCCGCGTCGCGCAGCCGACGGATTGTCCGAACCTCCTCGCCGGGAAATCTCTAGTTCTTCGCCCTAAAATACGATTGCAGCGACGCCACTTCAAGAGAGCCGTGCTTGAGCGCCTCGATCGCGCGGACCGCGGCGCGCGCGCCGGCGACCGTCGTGTAATAGGGTATGCCGCAAGTCAGCGCCGTGCGGCGCAGGCTGAAGCTGTCTTCGATCGATTTGGCGCCCTCGGTGGTATTGAAGACGAGCTGAACCTGGCCATCGATCATCGCGTCGACGACATGCGGCGAACCCTCGAGCACCTTGTTTATCGATGCGACCTCGAGGCCCTGGGCCGCAAGATACGCCGCGGTGCCGCGCGTGGCGACGAGGCGGAATCCCATGGCCTGCAAGTGCTGCGCCGGCAGCAGCATCGCCGCCTTGTCGCGGTCGCGGACCGAGATGAACACGGTGCCCGCCACAGGAAGCTCGACTCCCGCCCCGAGCTGCGCCTTGGCAAAGGCGCGGCCGAAATCGGCGTCCAGACCCATGACCTCGCCGGTCGACTTCATCTCGGGCCCGAGCATGACATCGACACCGGGGAACCTGGCGAACGGGAACACCGCCTCCTTGACCGCGATCTGCGGCAATTGCGGCGGACCGGGCTGATCGATGCCGAAGTCGGCGAGCGTCTCGCCGGCCATGACGCGCGCGGCGATCTTGGCGATGGGAATGCCGGTCGCCTTGGCGACGAACGGTACGGTTCGACTGGCCCGCGGATTCACCTCGAGCACGTAGATATCGCCGTTCTTGACGGCGTACTGGACGTTCATGAGCCCGACGACGCCCAGCGCCTTCGCCAGCTGTTCCGTCTGTGCTCGGATGCCGGCGATCGTGTCCTGGGGAAGCGAATAGGGCGGCAGCGAGCAGGCGCTGTCGCCCGAGTGGATGCCGGCTTCCTCGATATGCTCCATGATCCCGGCGATGTACACGTGGTCCGCGTCGGCGAGCGCATCGACGTCGACTTCGATGGCGTCGCGCAAGTAGCGATCGATCAGCACCGGGTTCCTGCCCGAAACCTTTACCGCGCTCGTCATGTAGCGGCGCAGGCCCTCGAGGTCGTGCACGATCTCCATGGCGCGGCCGCCGAGGACGTAGGACGGCCGGATGACAACGGGATAGCCGACGATCTCGGCAATCCGCTCGGCCTGTTCGACCGACGTTGCGGTACCGTTCGGCGGCTGCTTAAGGCCCAGCCTGTTCAGCAGTTTCTGGAACCGGTCCCGGTCTTCCGCGAGGTCGATCGCGTCCGGCGAGGTCCCGAGGATCGGAATCCCCGCGGCTTCGAGAGCTCCGGCGAGCTTGAGCGGCGTCTGCCCGCCGAGCTGGACGATCACGCCCCTGAGCGTCCCGCGCCGTTGCTCCGCCGTGATCAGCTCGATGACGTCCTCCGCGGTGAGCGGCTCGAAATAGAGCCGATCGGACGTATCGTAGTCGGTCGAGACGGTCTCGGGATTGCAGTTGACCATGATCGTCTCGATGCCGGCCTCCCGCAGACCGTAGCAGGCATGGACGCAGCAATAGTCGAACTCGATTCCCTGACCGATCCGATTCGGTCCGCCGCCGAGGATCACGACCTTCGTGCGGTCCGACACGTCGGCCTCGCATTCGGCGGGTTCCAGACCGTCGCCTTCGTAGGCCGAATACATGTAGGGCGTCGGTGACGGGAACTCGGCGGCGCAGGTATCGATGCGCTTGTAGACCGGCCGCACGCCGGATTCGCGGCGGCGGCCGGCTATCTCGGCCTCCTGGGTGCCCGTCAGTTCCGCCAGGCGGGCATCCGAGAAACCCAGCTTCTTCAAGGTCAGGATCCCGGCCGTGTCCGACGGCAGTCCGTTCGCCCTGACCGCGGCCTCGGCGTCGACGATCTCGCGGACGCGCTCGAGGAACCACGGGTCGATCCTGCATGCCTCGTGGATCTCGCCGACGTCGAGGCCGTGGCGGAACGCTTGCGCGACGACCAGCAGCCGATCGGGCGCCGGCCGCGACAGGGCGGCCCTGACCGCGTCCTTCTCGCCCTCCGCCGCACCCGGTATCTCGACCTCGTTCAGGCCGGTCAGACCGGTCTCCATCGACCGCAACGCCTTCTGAAGGCTCTCGGCGAAACAGCGGCCGAGCGACATGGCCTCGCCGACGGATTTCATCGACGTCGTCAGGATCGCCTCGGCGCCCGCGAATTTTTCGAATGTGAAACGCGGCATCTTGGTGACGACGTAGTCGATGGTGGGCTCGAAGCTCGCCGGCGTGACCCGCGTGATGTCGTTGTCGAGCTCGTCGAGCGTGTAGCCGACGGCGAGTTTCGCCGCGATCTTGGCGATCGGAAAGCCGGTCGCCTTCGACGCGAGGGCGGAAGAGCGCGAGACCCGCGGGTTCATCTCGATGACGACGAGGCGACCGGTTGCAGGGTCGACCGCGAACTGGACGTTCGACCCGCCCGTGTCGACGCCGATCTCGCGCAGCACCGCGATCGAGGCGTCGCGCATGATCTGGTATTCCTTGTCGGTCAGCGTCAGCGCCGGTGCCACCGTCACCGAATCGCCGGTGTGGATTCCCATCGGATCGACGTTCTCGATCGAGCACACGATGATACAGTTGTCCGCGTGGTCGCGGACGACCTCCATCTCGAATTCCTTCCAGCCGAGGACCGACTCCTCGATCAGCACCTCGTTGACCGGCGACGCGCGCAGGCCGTTGGTGACGAGCTCGTCGAACTCGAGACGGTTGTACGCGATTCCGCCGCCGGTGCCGGCGAGCGTGAAGGACGGCCGGATGATCGCCGGCAGGCCGACGTCATCGAGGGCGGCGCGCGCCTCCTCCATGTCGTTGACGAGGCGGCTTCGCGGCGATTCCAAACCGATGCGGTCCATCGCCTCGCGGAACAGCCGGCGATCTTCCGCCTTGGCGATGACATCGGGTCTGGCACCGATCACTTCGACACCGCAGCGCTCGAGGGTACCGTCCGCGTACAGCGCCATCGCCGCGTTCAGCGCCGTCTGTCCACCCATCGTCGGCAGCAGCGCGTCCGGCCGCTCGGCCTCGATGACGCGGGCCAGGAAGGCCGGCGTGATCGGCTCGACATAGATCGCGTCGGCGGTGTCCGGGTCGGTCATGATCGTCGCCGGATTGGAATTGACGAGGACGACGCGATAGCCCTCCTCGCGCAGCGCCTTGCAGGCCTGGGTCCCGGAATAGTCGAACTCGCAGGCCTGGCCGATGACGATCGGGCCGGCGCCGACGATCAGGATGGAGTGGATGTCCGTGCGCTTAGGCATGCCGTTCCATCAGCTCGACGAAACGCTCGAACAGGTATCGCGAATCGCGCGGCCCCGGCGATGCTTCGGGATGGTACTGGACGCTGAACACGGGCCGGTCCTTGACTCGCAGCCCCTCGAGCGAGCCGTCGAACAGCGAGACGTGACTCATTTCGCAGCCTGCCGGCAGCGACTCCTCGATGACGACGAAACCGTGGTTCTGGCTCGTGATCTCGACACGTCCCGTGGCGAGATCCTTCACCGGATGGTTCGCCCCGTGGTGGCCGTGGTGCATCTTCTCGGTACGCGCGCCGAGGGCGAGCGCCAGCATCTGGTGGCCGAGGCAGATGCCGAACAGGGGCTTGCCGGTCGCCAGCACGGTCCGGATCGCCGGTACCGCGTAATCGCCGGTCGCCGCCGGGTCGCCGGGCCCGTTCGAGAGAAAGACGCCGTCGGGATCGTGGCGCAGGATATCCTCGCCGCTCGCCGTCGCCGGCACGACGGTGACCCGGCAGCCGAGCGTCGCCAGCGAGCGGAGGATGTTGTACTTGGCGCCGTAGTCGACGGCGACGACGTGGAACCGCGGTCGCTCCATGCGGCCGTAGCCTCGTCCCGCCTGCCATATCGTGCCGTCCCATTCGTAGGTCTGGGTGCAGCTGACCTCCCTCGCGAGATCCATGCCCTCGAGGCCCGGCCAATCCGCGGCCAGTTCCTGCAGACCGGAGATGTCGAGCCCGCCGTCGGGCTCGTGTGCCAGCGCCCCCTTCGGTGCACCGAGATCCCGGATCCGGCGGGTCAGGCGGCGTGTGTCGACGCCGGCGATGCCGATCAGCTTCTGCGATTTGAGCCACGCATCGAACGGCTGGGCGGCGCGCCAGTTGGATGGACCGGTGACCGCAGCCCGCATGACGCAACCGCGCGCCGCCGGCGTCCGCGTTTCGACATCGTCCGGATTGGTGCCCACATTGCCGATATGCGGGAAGGTGAAGGTGACGATCTGGCCCGCATAGGACGGGTCCGTCATGATTTCCTGATAACCGGTGATCGAGGTGTTGAAGAGAACCTCGCCGACCGTCCGGCCGGTGGCGCCGAGTCCGTGTCCCCAGAATACCGTCCCGTCGGCCAGAACCAACGCCGCCGTCGCGCCCGGGGGCACAGCGGTCGTCGAGATTTTGCCATCGGACATGCTGGAGTTTCCCCTGGCGGGGTGGTTGCTGCGGGCACCGCCGCCGCGGCGGCCAAATTGCCGCGTCTTTTAAGCAAAAGCACTGCCGCCGTCAAGCCGAACGGGTAATTTCGTTTTCATAATGAAAACATATAGTTGAAGAGCTCACATCGAATTGCGTTGTGGCGCCGGATCGAGTAGGGTTGCCCGTTTTCGCGGCCCCGCCGGATGCGCTTCGGCGCGATCCGGCCCGGCCCGGCGAGCGAGCAGATGGGCGCGCCGACCGGCGGGTTGGCGATACCAGAGGAAGGACGGAACGGCTTCATGTTGCGGGAACGATTGACCCAGGAGCTCAAGAAGGCGGTCCTTGCCAAGGATCAGCGGGCAACGGCCACCCTGCGGCTCATCCTTGCGGCGCTCAAGGACAACGACATTGCCGCGCGTTCGAAGGGCAAGACCGACGGTATCAGCGACGACGAGATCCTGGCGATGCTGCAGACCATGGTAAAGCAACGCCGTGAGAGCATCGAGATGTACGAGAAGGGCGGTCGCGACGAGTTGGCCCGTCAGGAGGAGGAGGAAATCGAGGTTATCGAGCAATTCCTCCCCGAACAGCTGGATGACGAGGCCATCGAGCAGGCGGTCAGCAAGGCCATCGAGTCGACGGGAGCCACCGGCTTGAAGGAAATGGGGCAGGTCATGGCGGCGCTGCGGGCGGAATATGCCGGTCGCATGGACTTCGCCCGGGCCGGACAGAAGGCGAAGGTGTTGCTCTCAAGCTGACCCGGCCGGCCGGCTCCCGGCCAGTCCCGCGGAATCGGTGACTCGATGACGGAATCTGTGTGAATATCCCGCGGTGACCGGCTGACGGCCGCCCCGCAACGGAGCCACGAGGGCATGGCGTTTCCCCCCCGCTTTCTCGACGACATCCGGGACAGGGTCGCGCTCGCCGATGTCGTCGGCCGGCGGGTAAAGCTCGTTCGCAGGGGGCGCGAGCATCTCGGGCTCTGCCCGTTCCACAACGAGAAGACGCCGTCCTTCACGGTCAACGAGGACAAGGGGTTCTACCACTGCTTCGGCTGCGGCGCGCATGGCGATGTGATCGGCTTCGTCATGAATGCGGAAAAGCTCGGCTTCCGGGAGGCCGTGGAGCAGCTTGCCGGAACGGCTGGCCTGCCGTTGCCGCGCGAGACGCCGGAAGAGCGGGCGCGCGAACAGAAGCGCGCCGGCCTGGCGGAGGCCGTGAACGCCGCCGCAACCTGGTTCGCCGCCCGCCTGGAAAGTCCCGACGGCGCGGCCGCGCTGGCCTATCTGAAGGGCCGCGGACTGGACGATGCGGCGATCCGCAGGTTCCGTCTCGGCGTGGCGCCCGACGCCCGCGCCGCACTCAAGACAGCGCTCGTCGGGCAGGGCTTCGAAGAGGCGCTGCTGATCGAGGCCGGGCTGCTGATCTGGCCCGACGACGGGCGTTCGTCCTATGACCGCTTTCGCGGCCGCGTGATGTTCCCCATCACCGACCGCCGCGGTCGCACCATCGCATTCGGCGGTCGCATTCTCGGGGGCGAGGGCCCGAAATATCTCAACTCGCCGGAAACGCCGATCTTTCACAAGGGGCGCACGCTCTACAATCTGGAGCGGGCGGCCGGCGCCGTCCGCGACGGTGCGGAGCTCATCGTCGCGGAAGGCTACATGGACGTGATCGCCATGGATCGCGCCGGCTTTCACGGGGCCGTGGCGCCGCTGGGGACGGCGCTGACCGAGCATCAGCTCGCCGCACTGTGGCGGATCGCCGCGGAGCCGATCCTCTGTTTCGACGGTGACGAGGCCGGCGGCCGGGCGGCGGCACGGGCGGCCGAACGCGCGCTGCCGCTCCTGCAGCCCGGCCGGTCGTTGCGCTTTGCCATGCTGCCGCCGGGCAACGATCCCGACGATCTGCTGGCGAGCGGCGGACCGGCCGCACTTCGGCGCGTTCTCGATCAGGCCGAGCCGATGTCGGAACTCGTCTGGCAGATCGAGTACGCCCTGAGACCGCTCGATACACCCGAACGCAAGGCCGACCTTCAGCGCCGCCTGGAACGGCGCGTTGCCCAAATCGCGGACCGTACCGTGCAGGCACACTACCGTGCGGCCTTCCGCGACCGGCTGTGGCGCGCGTTCCGCCGCCCCCCCCAAGCCGGTACGCGGCCTTTCGAGGCGACCACACGGCATCGTCCGATCGGCCCGCGGGCGCTCGCGGACGCATCGACGATGCGGCGCCGGCGCCAGCAGGTGGTGCTCGCGACGGTGCTGCAGCATCCCGAACTCGCGGATGAGTTCAGCGATGCGCTGGCGCGCGTCGAATTCGATCCCGATCTTGACAAGGTTCTGCAGGGACTACAAAAACACTTGGCATCCAGCCCGGACCTTGACGCGGAGACATTGAAACGCCACCTCTCACAGGACGGCCACGCCGCCGTACTGGCGGTGCTGAGCGCGGATGACGTCAGAGTCCATGCACCCTTCGCCCGCCGGGAAAGCTCGGCGGCGGAGGCACGGTTCGGGCTCGACGAGGTGCTTTCGCTGATTTTTCAGGCGCGGCGAAGGGAAGAGTTGAAGGCAACTGCGCGTTATACGGCTGACAATCCGGACGAGGAGACGGAAGCGCGGTTCTTGGCGTTTCGCAAGGATGTGGAACGTGGCGAAAGCCGGGCGCGCGAGGAAGACGAGGAATTCGACGGCAGCGGCGGGAGGAGTGACCGCCGTTGAGCGATACTGGTATGCGGCGAATTGCTGAATTGCCGGGCTGCGGCCGGCACTAGCGGGGATAGGACTGCATGGTCGAGAAGGCTTCGGCGGCGGCCGAGAACACTGCGGAAACCGAGGACAACTTCGACGGTCCGCTCATGGATACGACGTCCCTTGCAGCGGTCAAGAAGCTGATCGGCAAGGGCAAGGAACGCGGCGTCATCACGATCGACGAACTGAACGCGGCGCTGCCGCAGGAGCAGATGACCTCCGAGCAGATCGAGGACGTGATGGCCCAGCTGAGCGAGATGGGCATCAGCGTCGTCGAGAACGAAGAGTCGGATGAGTCGTCGGCGGCGCGCACCAGCCAGCCGGACGACGAAAGCGACGACGAGGACGACGGCCGCGCGGCGGGCAACGTCAACGATGACGACATCGGACGCACCGACGATCCGGTGCGCATGTATCTCCGAGAAATGGGCAGCGTCGAACTGCTTTCGCGCGAGGGCGAGATCGCGATCGCCAAGCGGATCGAGGCGGGCCGCGAGAAGATGATCGGCGCGATCTGCGAGAGCCCGCTCACTATGGACGCGATCGTGCAGTGGCACGATTCGCTTGTCGAGGGGCGGATGCTGCTGCGCGACGTGATCGACCTCGATGCGACGTACAGCGACGGTCCCGACGGCGAAGCGGACGACGAGGATGCCGAAGACGAGACGGCCGAAGCGTCGGGCGACGGTGCCGCCGACGGGTCGGCTGACGGTGCCGCCGACGGGTCGGCTGACGGCGGCGTCGAGGCGGTTGCGGAGGGCGCCGACGAGGACGAGCGCGATGAGGGAACCGATGGCGCCGACGGCGCCGCCGACGACGAGGATGACGACGAGGACAACACGATGTCGCTCGGCGCCATGGAACAGGTTCTCAAGCCGGCGGTGCTCGAGACCTTCGAGCAGATCTCCGACACCTACAAGAAGCTGGCGCGGGTCCAGGACAAGCGCCTCGCCGCCCAGCAACGCGGCGAGGAGGTCGCCAAGGCGACCGAAAAGACGTACGAGAAGCACCGGCACGACCTCGTCGAGCTGATGGAGAGGGTGCGCCTGAACAACCTGCGCATCGACCAGCTCGTCTCGCAGCTCTACGACCTGAACGGGCGTTTGCGGCGCGCCGAGGGGGCGCTATTCCGGGCGGCGCTCGATTGCGGCGTCAAACGGAACGACTTCCTGGCGAACCATTTCGGACGCGAGCTCGAGCCGGCCTGGGCCGACGAAGTGGCGAAGATCGACGCCAAATGGGCCAAATTCGTCCAGCGACATGCCCCCAAGATCGAAAAGGGTCGTGCGGAAATCGCCGAGATCGCGGCCGAATGCGGCATGCCACTGGGCGAGTTCCGCCGCATCGTCGCGACGGTGCAGGAGGGCGAGAAAGAGGCCGGCCGCGCGAAGAAGGAAATGGTCGAGGCCAATCTGCGGCTGGTCATCTCCATCGCCAAGAAATACACCAATCGCGGGCTTCAGTTCCTCGATCTGATCCAGGAGGGGAACATCGGCCTGATGAAGGCGGTGGACAAGTTCGAGTACCGCCGCGGCTACAAGTTCTCGACTTACGCCACGTGGTGGATCCGTCAGGCGATCACGCGCTCGATCGCCGACCAGGCACGGACCATTCGCATCCCTGTGCACATGATCGAAACGATCAACAAGCTGATCCGCACGTCGCGCAATTTCCTGCACGAGACCGGCCGCGAACCGGCCCCGGAGGAGCTTGCCGAGCGGCTGCACATGCCGCTCGAGAAAGTCCGCAAGGTGCTCAAGATCGCCAAGGAGCCGATCAGCCTCGAGACGCCGATCGGCGACGAGGAAGACAGCCACCTCGGCGATTTCATCGAGGACAAGAACGCGATCCTGCCGGCCGATGCGGCGATCCAGTCCAACCTGCGCGAGACGACGACGCGCGTTCTGGCGAGCCTGACGCCGCGCGAGGAACGCGTGCTGCGCATGCGCTTCGGTATCGGCATGAACACCGACCACACGCTCGAAGAGGTCGGCCAGCAGTTCTCGGTGACGCGCGAGCGTATCCGCCAGATCGAGGCGAAGGCGCTGCGCAAGCTCAAGCATCCCAGCCGCAGCCGCAAGCTGCGAAGCTTCCTCGACTACTAGCCCGCACGCATTGCCGCGGTTCGGGAGAGGGGCCTTCGGGCCCCTCGCGTTTGTTGCCGGAACGGGCGGACGGGTGGCGCGGATTTCAGCCCGCCGCGCCTTCCTCTTCGACGATATGCGCGCAGTAGTCGAGGCAATCGTTGCAGATGCGGGCGCCCGCGCCGGCGACGATCCGCCGGTCGCCCTTCGCCAGCTTGCGGCAGAACGAGCAGCGCTGGGCTTTCGCAGGGGCAAGAACAGCGAGCGCAGTGCCGCCTGCGACGGCACGCGGTCGACCATCGGCAACCTCTCGGCCCAGGGTGATGCAGCGATCGCAGATATGGACCCGCGGCCCGGCGATCAGGTTGCGGACATCGCGGGCCGGCGTCCGGCAGAACGCGCACGTCAGTCGCCGCCGGCGCAGGGCGCCCGACAGCAGCGCCAACGGCTGCGCCCATACGCCGCCGACCTTGCTGACCATCTGGTGCACGCGCTGATGGCTCAGACCCAGCGCCGCGGCGATCTCGCGCAGCGGCGCGCCCGCCTGGTGCAGCCGCTTGACGGCGACGCGGTAATCGGCCCTGGCGTCGGCCAGCGCGCCTTCGCCCTCCGCCACCGCGGCCTCGGCGCGGCGCACCTCGTCCAGCAATGTCGGGTCAAGCGGCATCGGCCCGGGTCCATAAGTCCACGCTGTCTATGGTAGCTAGACAAATCGACGGTCACAAGCGCGGGTTCGGCCGGCCAGCGGCGGTGCTGCTGCGTCGCATGCGGCCGCCGTATGCCGGCCGTTGCCGGCGGAGCGACCGAACAGGGCGCGCGTGCCGTCGGTTTCCGGTACACTCGCGCGATGCAGCTCACACTTCTCGGCACCGGCTGTCCCGTCGTGCACGCCGACCGCTTCGGACCTGCACAGCTGGTGCGGCACGGGGAGACAGCGGTGCTCGTCGACTGCGGATCGGGCATCACGCAACGGCTTGTACAGGCCGGTCTGTCCGGCGCCGATATCGATGCGATTCTGCTGACCCACCTGCATTCCGACCATATCGTCGACCTGTTTCAGCTCGTCGTATCGTCCTGGCACCAGGGGCGCGACCGGCCGCAATCGGTCTTCGGCCCGCCGGGTACGCGCCGCTATATCGATGGCATGATGGCGTTGTGGCGCGCGGAGCTCGATCAACGCATCGCCCACGAGAAACGGCCCTCGACCGAGGCGCTGCGGCTCGAGGTTGAGGAGATCGGCGCAGAGGAACGGCTCGCCTTCGGTCACATGCGCGTCACCACCGTTGCCGTCGAGCATCAGCCGGTCCGCCACGCTTACGGTTTCATCTTCGAAACCGAGGAGGCGACGCTGGCGATCTCCGGCGATACGCGGCCGTGCGAGGCGCTGATCGAGGCTGCGCGGGATGTCGACCTGCTTCTGCACGAGGTCTTCGTGCACCGGGAAATGCCGATACAGCCGGGCGTGCGGACCGCGGAAACGGTGGCGGCCGTCGCCAGCTACCACACGCTTTCGTCCGATGTCGGCAAGGTCGCCGCGAGGGCAGGCGCAAAGTGGCTGGCGCTGACCCACTTCGCGCCTCCGGACTGCGATCGCGAGGCTCTGCTGGACGAAGTGCAGCGCGACTTTTCGGGGCCGGTCACGCTGGGAGAGGATCTCATGACGCTCGACGTCGCCCGACGTCGCCTGCTTTGGCGCAACGGCATCGTCTCGATCGGACGCTGAGCGCCCGCCGGGATTCGACGCCGTGCGGGCCCCGCCGCGGCATGATCAGATCACGTTGATTTCCCGTACCAGGCGGCCGGTCGCGAAACGCTCGTAGCCGAAGCAGGAAACGTCGACCGAGCGCGGCTTGCCGTCGACGATCCATTCGGCGGTGACGCGGCCGACCGCCGGGGTCTGTTGCATGCCGTGGCCGGAAAAGCCGTTGGCGAAGAAGAAGTTCGCAATTTGCGGATGCGGCCCCAGTACGGCGTTCTGGTCCACCGTGTTGTATTCGTAATGGCCGGCCCAGGCATCGACCAAACCGATCGCCTCGAAGGCGGGCACGCGGTTGGCCAGCGCCGGCCAGACCCGCGCCTCGAACAGCGACCAGTCGACGTCCAGGTCGTAACAGTCCGCGTCCTCGGCCGGCGCCGGCGAGACGCCGGCCAGGTACCGCGTCCCTTCGGGTCGGAAATAGACGCCGCCGGGGTCGATGACCATTGGACAGGCGGCAAGCGGCGTCCGGCAGTCGATGACGTGGACGATCCGCTTGCGCGGACGCACGGGCAGATCGAGGCCGGCGAGCGCCGCGAGATCCCCGGCGAGCGGTCCCGCTGCATTGACCAACGTCCCGCAGGCAAATCGCGAACCGGTCGCCGTCGTCACGGCGGTGACGCGGTTGTCGGCCACGTCGATCCCCGTGATCTCCGCCACCGCATATCGCACGCCATTCGCAAGCGCCCTGCGTCGCAGCGCCTGCAGCAACGACCAGCCGTCGAACCAGCCCTCGCCCGACAAGCCGAGCGAACCGCAGGCGACATCGCCGACGTTCAGCCAGGGATACCGCACCGCCAGTTCGTCGCGCGAAAGCAGCGCGACGTCGGCGCCGGCGATCCTCTGCACGCGATGGTTTTGCCGCAGGATGTCGGCCCCGGCGGAACTGGCCAGGAACAGGTATCCGCCCTCGGTCAGCCCGACGTCGGGACGCTCGCCATCGACCTCGAGGAGTTCGCCGGCGCGGCGCAGGAACGCGATGCTCCAGCGCGACAACGCGATGTTGGCCGGTGTCGAGAACTGCTGTCGGATGCCGCTGACCGACAGGGCCGACGACGCCCGGCGGTAGCTTGGATCGCGCTCGAGCACGGCCACGCTGCCGCTGAAGCCCTCCAGGGCACTCAGGTGATAGGCGACCGAACTCCCGATAGCGCCGCCACCGGCGATAACAACGTCGTAACGCTCCATCGTGCATCGCTGCCTGCCCGACCTGAACCCGTTCTAGCGGACGGGACAGGGCGAGACCAGCAAAGCCGCAATCGGTCCACGGGCGCGCCGCGAACGATGCTCACCGAGACGGTTGCCGCACCGGCGAGGCTCTGCCATTTTGCGACGACCCTGCTATAACCCTGCTATATAGGATAAGGGCCCGTAGTTCAGCGGTCAGAACGCACCGCTCATAACGGTGTTGTCGCAGGTTCGAATCCTGCCGGGCCCACCACCCTCGATCCCCGTCCGGCTCGTGGCCGGCCAAGACAGGCCGGGGCCAAGAGATTTCCCAACTATTAGCGAAATATTAAGTCACTTTGGAATAGTACGTAGCTGGCAACGTTCTATGGTGAGCTATGCACGTCTGAAAAGGGACATCGGGGTCTCATCGAATTAACTAAAATCCAAGTAAAATTAGAATCAATGCGGCACGGTTTTTGCTTTCTGTTTGGCCCGATAGCCCGCCCTGGCGGAACGGGCCCTATCGACCGGGCTGCCGGTTAGAAGGTTGCGAACGAAACGGATTTTTGGAGGAACCAAATGACTTCGTTTATTCGGTTTACAGGTCTGATAGGACTCGGTCTTGCGGCGATGGCCGTTGCCGCCGGGCCGGCTGCGGCGGAAGTGACGCTCAAATTCGGCGTCTACGCGACCGACAGCCGCGCCGACATCGAGCGGCAATTCCGCCCGGCGCTTGCGGTGCTCGAGGAGGCACTCTCACGGCGTCTCAACGAAGAGGTAAAGATCACGCTCGAGATTTCGCCGACCTACGAAGGCGGCCTCGATGATCTGGTTCAGGGCCGCGTCGATTTCACGCGCCTGGGACCGGCGTCGTATGTTCTCGGCACCGATCTCGAACCCAATATCAGCATCCTCGCGATGGAGAGCGTGAACGGCGAGCGGGCCTTCTACGGCATCATCTGCGTCGCCGAGGACAGCGACATCACGGAAGTCTCGCAGCTCAAGGGCAGGTCGTTCGCGTTCGGCGACGACCAGTCGACCATCGGCCGCTACCTGTCGCAGCTCTATCTCGTCGAGAACGGGATTCGTGTCGGCGACCTGGCGCGCTTCGATTATCTCGGCCGCCACGACAAGGTGGGCATCGCCGTCGGT
This sequence comes from Alphaproteobacteria bacterium, assembly GCA_041584475.1. GTDB lineage: Bacteria > Pseudomonadota > Alphaproteobacteria > UBA8366 > JADFVY01 > JBFHDX01. The sequence continues at coordinate 15,143 of JBFHDX010000003.1, read as the reverse complement.
CGCGGCGAGTTCGACGCCGGCGCCCTGAAGGAAAGCACGTTCCGGAAGCTCGTCAAGAAGGGCGTTCCGATCCGCGAGCTCGCCCGCTTCCCCAACGTCACCAAGCCTTGGGTGGCGAGGGCCGGCCTTCCGGCGGAGCTCGAGCAGGCGCTGCGTGTCGCGCTGCTGAACCTCAAGGACAAGAAAGCTCTCAAGGCTCTGCAGGCTGACGGCATGCTGGCCGGCTCCGATGCGGATTACGAGACGATCCGGCAATCGATCAAGGAAAACGACCGCTTCTTCGAGACCAAGACGACGATGAAGTGACCAGCGTTTTCTTTGGAAAAAAACGAGAGAGAGACACGGGGTCACCATGGCGAACGACTTTGGATCGGGACCGCTCGGCGGATCATCGCGCCGGCAGAAATTCAAACTCCAGACGCGGGTGCTGCTGTCGATATCGACGCTGATCAGCCTCGTGTTCATTTCTGCCGTCGCGGCCGCGATGTATCTGATCCATCAGGACCGCCGGGCGGACCTCGTGTCCCGCGCCGAGTTCCTGGCAGACATCCAGTCTGCCGGGCTCGCGCGGCCAATCTGGGACTTCGAATTCGAGCAGGCCAGAAACATGCTGCAGACGCTGGCCCAGGATCTCGACTTCAGCTACGCGTCGATCGAGGATACGCGCGGCAAGCGGATCGGCGAGATCGGCACGCCGCCGAATGGCCAGGCGTCGCTCTACATCGTCGAGCGCGACATCATCCACCGCAGCGAACTGGCCGACGATACCGAAGCGAGGCAGGTCGGCAAGCTGACGCTCGTGCTCTCGGAACAGAGGTTGCGCGAGTCGCTGGCGAAGATCGTGCTCGGCGGCCTGCTGTTGCTCTGCGTCCTGCTGTTCCTGGTGATATCCGGCGTCGTCGGCGCGATGCGGACGATGACGGGGCCGCTCAGCGGGATCGCGCGGGCGATGGCGGATCTGGCCGCCGGTAACCTGCAGACGCAGATTCCCTCGCTCGACCGGACCGACGAGATCGGCGACATGGCGCAGGCGGTGCGGATCTTCAAGGAGAACGCGCTCGAGAAGGGGCACCTCGAAGAAGAGCAGGCGACCGCCAAACTGCGCGCCGAGGAGGAGCGGCGTCGCAGCACGCTGGAGCTCGCCGATCATTTCGAGCAGTCGGTCAAGGAGGTCGCCGACCTGGTGACGTCGGCGGCGAACGAGATGCAGTCGACCGCCCAGCAGATGGCGGCGACGGCGGAAGAAACGAGCCGCCAGTCGGCGACCGTGGCCAGCGCGTCCGACGAGGTCACGACGAACGTCCAGACGGTCGCGTCCACGGCCGAGGAGTTGAGCGCCTCGATCTCGGAGATCGGCCGGCAGGTCTCGGTCTCCGCGCGGATCGCGGCGAACGCGGCGGCGGAGGCGGAAACCACCAGCAGCACCGTGCACAGCCTCGCGAGCGCGGCCAGCAAGATCGGCGAAGTGGTGACACTGATCAACGAGATCGCGGGCCAGACCAACCTGCTGGCGCTGAACGCGACGATCGAGGCGGCGCGCGCCGGCGAGGCCGGCAAGGGCTTCGCGGTCGTCGCCCAGGAGGTCAAGAACCTCGCCAACCAGACCGCCAAGGCGACCGAGGAGATCGCGCGCCAGATCAGCGCGGTGCAGGACGAGACCTCGGATGTCGTCGGCGCGATCGACAAGATCACCGGCATCATCGGCGAGATCAACGAAATCGGTACGACGATCGCCTCGGCGATCGAGCAGCAGGGTGTCTCCACCGAGGAGATCGCGCGCCGTGTGCAGCGCGCCGCCGAGGGTACCCAGCAGGTCAACGCGACGATCGGCGGCGTCAGCCGTGCGGCCGGGGAAACCGGCTCGGCGGCGGACCAGGTGCTTGCGGCCTCGCAAGAGATGTCGAGACAGGCCGAGGGTCTCTTCACCGCTGTTGACCGGTTCCTCAGGGAAATCCGCAGCGAATAGCCCGTCCGGAATGCGCCCGTCGCCGGCCGTCCGGCCGGCCGAGAAGCGCATTTTCGGTCGACATCGGATAGCGGCCCGGCGGCGTAGCGCATCGGGCACTCACGGATCGACGGACTTGGGACCGGTCGGCCCCCGCACTTTGTCCTGCCCGCCGCGTTTTGCGACGCAAATTTGCCCGCATGCCGTGTTCCGACCGGTCCGGCGCGAGAGGCAACGCGGGGTACCGGTCAGCGGGTCGCAACTGCACTATTGATGCAACTCTAAATTGATCACTTAATTTATTGTTTTTAATGAATAATTCATCGATGTGAAGGCATATTTTCGCTGCGGGCCGAGACAAGGCCCGGATAGGGTTGGCAGAGCGTTAACGTGGCACGAATCGTGCTTATTCCATGCCAACCGATAAAAAAGAGGAACGGCATGGTGCGGTTTGAAAACGGAAGTAGCGGCAAGCACTTGCCGCGGAACGACGGTGCCGGGCGCGTCGCGACGCGGGCCTGGTGCGTGTCGTTGCTTGCACTGGCTGCTGTCGCGCTGTCGGCGGCGCCGGCGCACGCGATTCCGTCACCGGACCTGGCTGTGAACTTCCTCGCCAGCGCCGGCCAGGTCCTCGGGCTGCTCTCGGTCACGATTGGCGGCATGCTGTTCGGTCGCAAGGGCGCCAAGGCCGCCGTCGGCAAGACGGGTTCCAACAAGACGGGTTCCGTGCCGCGCTGGCTGATCGCCGGTTTCGTGATCGTCGCGCTGGGCGCCGTGATCGGCAACGTGCTCCAGTGGGCCAGCGCGCGCGACGCGCGCAACCAGCGCCTGGAGGCGGCGCTGATCCGGCCGTCGATGGAGATGGGCCAGAACGTCGGCGACGTCACCCTCCAGACGCTGACCTTCAGCGATCAGGTCAAACTGCCCAACGGCCTCTCGACGGACCAGCTGGCGGAACTGCTCGCCGAAATGGGGCCCGACGGGCGAAAGAACGTCAATCTGATCGATGTTCGGGAACCGGAGGAGAGAGAGGGCGGCGAACTGCCGAATTTCACGCCGGTTCGCTACCCCGACCTGCTGAAGAATTACCGGAAGTACGGATTGCGCAAGGGCACGACCACCATCCTGCTCTGCTTCTCCGGCAACCGGAGCTCCGAGACCTGCGAATATCTCAGGTCCAAGGGAATCCCGTGCAACTTCATCGTCGGCGGCTACGAGAAATGGCTTATCGAGGGGCGCCCGGTCGCCCGCGGACTCCGCGAGGAGGGCGACAAGCTGCGCGCGATTGCCGCCTATCCCAACGATACCGTCCTGCTCGATACGCCGGAGGTCAAGCAACTCGTCGAAGAGCGCGGCGCCCTGTTCGTGGACGTCCGGTTCCCGACCGATTTCGACGTCGAGCATCTGCCCGGCGCGATCAACATGCCGATCCGCTGGATGACGACCCCGGAGCTGACGAAGGCGCTCGAGGAACTGCCGCGCCAGCCGATCATCGCGCCCTGCTACGACAAGCGCAGCTGCTTCTATGCGAAGATCCTCGGTCTGCGACTCGCGCGCGCCGGGTTCGAGTATCTCGGCCGTTACACGGTTCCCCAGGAGTTCTTCTATCCCGAGATTGAGCCGACCCATATCGCGGATTGGGAAGCCGCCCAGTCGAGGAGTTTCATCGACATCATCGGCGAGCCGCTGGCCGGGCTGCTCAGCAAACAGGTCGAGGCGACGGGCTCGCTGCCGTTCGCCATCTTCCTCGTCGTCGTGGCCTTGCGCCTGCTCGTCCTTCCGTTCACCGCGAAGGCCGAGCGTGACCAGGTCGTCATGCGCCGCGCCGGTCCCGAAATGGCAGAGCTGCGCCGGGAGCTCGCCCATGACAGCGTGCGGCTGACGCGGGCGATGCGTGCCTTCAATCGCCGCTATCGCCTGACGCCCGGTCTCAACATGATCGGCATCGCCATACAGATCCCGCTCTTCCTCGCCTTCTTCTTCGCGGTCGATACGGTCGCCAAGACGGTGACGACGAAAACGCTGTGGATGAGCGACTTGGCCGAGCCGGATCCGTTGCTCGTCCTCCCCGTCCTGCTTGGCCTCCTCGTCTTCTTCCATCTCGAAGCCGGGGCCGCGAAGCGCTCGGCGCTGTTCCTCGGGCTCCGGCTCGCGGCGTCCATCCTGCTCGTGGCGGTTACGATTCCGCTCAGCGCCGCGGTCAACCTCTACCTGGTCCTCAGCGTCGGCCTGATGGCGCTGCAGAGCATGTATATCCGCTCCCGCGGCGAAAAGGACGAGGCGTCGCCGAAACCGCACAAGGCGAAGGCGTCCGCCGATGGGCCGATCGTTCATGTCGAGGCACTCAAGGATCTCGTCGGCCGCGCCGATATCGCCGGCGGCAAGGCCGGCAACCTGGCCGAGATTGCGGCGGCCGGCTTCGACGTACCGGACGGTTTCGTCATCACCGGCGACGCGCTCTGCGTCGGCGGCGAAAACCTGCTCTCGCGCTACGACTGGCAGCGTGTCGACGCTCTCTGGAAGCAGCTGGGCATCGAGCGTGCCGCGGTGCGCAGCTCGGGTCACAACGAGGATGGCGTGGAGCGCAGCTACGCCGGCGTGTTCAAGAGCGTGCTCGACGTCGACCGCGAGGGGCTGCCGAATGCCCTGCGCGAGGTCTACGACTCGTTTGCCGGCGACTCCGCCAGCAATTACAGCAACGGTACGCGCGAGCACGGTTCGATCGTCGTTCAGAAGATGGTCGATGCCGACTATGCCGGCGTGATGTTTACCGAACATCCCAGCCGCAGCGGCAGCGTTCTGATCGAGCTCGTCGAGGGTCTCGGCGTCGCCGTCGTCGACGGCACGGCCGACGCCAAGGCCTATGAATTCGGCCGCCTGTCGGGGCGTCTGCTCGACGAGATGCAGCCGCCCATCGCCCTCGCGCCGCTGCTCGAGATCGGTCGTCGTCTGGAACGGCTCTTCGGTGGTCCGCAGGACGTCGAATGGGCGTACAAGGGCGGCAAGTTCCTGGTCCTGCAGTCGCGCACGATCACGGCCTCGGTGCGCACCCAGACCGCGAATCTGCGCGACCACGTGATCGAGAACGAGCGCCACCGCCTGCTCGAGGTGACCAAGGGCGCCGCGCTGGAGGAACCGCTGCTCGTGCAGAACGAGCTGTCGGAACTGCTGCCGCGTCCGACACCGCTGAGCCTGTCCTTCATGGAAGAGATGTGGCGTCCGGGTGGCAGCACCGACCTGGCGTGTCGCGCCCTCGGCATTCAGTACGACGTTGGCGAGAACGATCCGCCCTACGTGAACTTCGTTTTCGGCGCGCTCTACGTCAACCGCGTTGAGGAGCAGCGTCGCATGCGCAAATCGACGGGTTTCCTCTCGACGCTGCGGCTGACGCGCATGGCGGGTGATATCGAGGACGGATTCCGCGACCGTTTCCTGCCGGCGTTTCACGACAATGTCTGCCTCTACGAGGCGGCCGACTTCGATAAGCTCGATGCGGCGGATCTGTTCCCGATGTTCGAGCATCTGAGCACGCGGTTCCTGACCGAGAGTTACGTGCAGGCGCACGTCATCAATATCGCGGCCAACTTCTATTTCACGCTGGCCGAACGGCGCCTCGCCAAGCGCGGGCTGTCGGCGGCGTCTTACCTCGCGCATCTGCCGCCTACGGTCGTCAATCGGGCGATGGCGCTGCTCGCTGACGCGAAATCGGGGCGTGGCAGCCGCGAGCAGTTCCTCGATCTCTTCGGGCATCGTGCGCCGATCGACTACGAGCTGGCCGCACCCCGCTATAGCGAGGACACGAACCTGGTCGACGCCCTCATGGCATCGGCGCAGGAACAGACCCACGCGCAGCTCTACCAGCAGCACGACGATCGCTTGCCGAGCGATTCCGCCCTGCGGCTCTGCATCGATCGGGCCCGGCAGTTCCAGGTGCTGAAAGAGGAGGCGAAACACCAGACGCTCCGCGAGTTCGCGGTGCTTCGCCGGATCCTGCTTGCGCTCGACGCGCGCCTCGAACTTGGCGGCGACATCTTCTACCTGACCCTCGACGAGGTTCGGGACCTGGCGGCCAACGGGCCCGTCGAGGAGACCCGCACGCTGATCGCCGATCGCAAGGCGGCGGCGGAGATCTTCGAGTCGCTTCCGTCGATGTCGGCCGAGCTGTCCCCGGCTGATCTCGAGCGCCTGACGCTGGACGGTTCGCACGGCGCCGTGAACGGCCATGCCGTGGCGCTCAAGGGGAGCCTGGTGGCGGGCCAGGCACCGATCCGCGGGCGCGCCCGCGTGGCGACAGGGACGACGCTCGACGGCATCCAGGAGGGCGAGATTCTCATCACCCGTTTCATGAACCCGATGTGGACGCCCGCGCTGCCCAAGGTCTCGGGCATGGTTACCGAGGTCGGGGGCTGGCTGAGCCACGCGGCCATCCTTGCCCGCGAGTACAACGTGCCGGCGGTGGTCGGCGTTCGCGGCGCGATGGAGCGGATCGTGACCGGCGACATGGTTCAGCTGAACCCGGACGGCAGCGTCGAACTGATATGATTCAGGGCCTGCGGGCGCCATCGCTCGTGCACGGCTTGCAGCGTGCGTTCTTCGACGAATTGACCTCGTTCATCGCCGGCACGGCGGAATTGCGATACGGTCGGCCGCCCGGTGAGCCGAAGGGATATCGCGATGTGCCGACTCTACGGATTTAGGGCCAGCGAGCCCACGCGCGTCGAGTGCAGCCTGGTTCACGCCCAGAACGCGCTCATGGGGCAGAGCCGGGTGGACCGCGAGGGTCATGCAAACGAGCATGGTTGGGGCATCGCCGCCTACTCGGACAGTATTCCCTATGTCGAGAAACGGGCCTGGGGTGCATGGCGCGGGGAGAAGTTCCGCAAGGCGGCGGCCCGGGTCTACGCGCGCGCCGTCATCGCCCATGTCCGTCGCGCCACGATCGGGCCGCCGAGTCTTGCGAACACGCATCCGTTCGTGCATGGCCGCTGGTCGTTCGCCCACAACGGCACGTTGCCGAATTTCGAGGTCCTGCGCGAGCGACTCCTCGGCGCGACCGCCGAAATCCACCGCACCGAGATTCGCGGCCATACCGACAGCGAGCACATCTTCCGATATCTCCTGAGCGTTTGGGCGAGCCATCCCGGTCGCCGTCTGATGGACGTCCTGCGGATCGGGCTGGAGCAGATCCTGGCATGGTGCCAGGAGTTGGCGCCGGGCACGCCGGTCGGCATCAACCTGTTGTGGTGCGACGGCGAACATCTGGCGGGCTCGCGGCTCGGGCGCACCCTCTGGTATGTGGAGCGCGACGGGCGGCACCTGTGCCCGATTTGCGGCGAGACCCACGTGCATCACAAGCTTGGCGCGCAGTACCGGTGCATCGAAATCGCTTCGGAACCGATCACCGACGAACCGTGGCTGGAAGTGCCGAACGGCACGGTGTTCGGGGTCGATCCCGACCTTGCACTGAAGTTCGCGCCGCTGGAGGCGGCATTGAGCGCCGCGCCGCCCGGGCGTGCCGCGACCGGTTGAAACCGGCGCTGCCGGCGCTGGCCGCGCCGGTCCGCGCGTGACGATTTCGTGATATCCTGCGCTTATGATGCGCCGCAGCGGCGGTGAGACAGTGGCAGGGTGTCGGTCGGGTGACGCGCAGGATACTCGTGGTCGAGGACAATGAGGACATCGCCCGGCTGGTATCGCTGCATCTGGCGGATCTCGATTGCCACGTGCGCGTCGCGACCGACGGCTGCACCGGGTTCGAGCTCGCTCGCGCCGGCGACTGGGATCTCGTGATCCTCGACTTGATGCTCCCCGGCATGGAGGGACTGGAGTTCTGTCGGCGGCTGCGCGCCGGCAGGCACTACACGCCAATTCTCATGTTGACCGCCAAGTCGTCGGAACTCGATCGCGTGCTGGGCCTCGAGCTGGGCGCCGACGACTACCTGACCAAGCCGTTCAGCATTCGCGAACTGATCGCCCGGGTACGGGCCATCTTCCGGCGACTCGAGGCGTTCGCCGCGGCCGAGGGTCGCGAGAGCGAAGTCCGGGTCGAGGCCGGCGACCTGGTCATCGATGCCGAACGGCGGAGCGTCACCATCGCCGATCTGCCGGTCGAGCTGACGGCGCGCGAATTCGACCTGCTGATGCAGTTCGCACGCAACCCGGGCCGCGTCTATACGCGTCAGCAGCTGCTCGACCTGGTCTGGGGACACGGGCACGATGGTTACGAACACACCGTCAATTCGCATATCAACCGGCTGCGCGCAAAGATCGAGCGCGACCCGGCGCACCCGCGCTACGTCCTAACCGTGTGGGGCGTGGGCTACAAATTCAACGACAGACTCGACGAACCGGCGCCGCGGCAGGGTCCCGAGACCGGATGATCCCGCGCCGCCTTTCGCTCAAGCTGACGGTTGCCCTGATGGCGATCCTGGCGGTCACCGGTACGGCCTGGATCGCGCTTACCCTGTTTTCGACGCGGCTGTACCAGGAGGAGTTGGAACAGTCGCTCAACCGCCCGCTCGCGCAATACATCGTGCAGGCCTATGCGTTGATCGAGGACGGGCGGATCAACGACCCGGCGCTGAAGGCCCTTTTCGATCAGTTGATGGTGATCAATCCGCGGATCGAGGTCTATCTCCTGAATCGAGACGGAGACATACTCGCCTATTCGGCCGAGCCCGGCCACGTCGCACGGGAGCACGTGGATCTCGATCCCGTCAGGGACTGGCTGGCCGGGACCGCAAGCGCCCCGCTGCTGGGCGACGATCCGCGCAGTCGCGACCGCGCCAGGCCCTTCGTCGCGGCGCCGGTCTACGACCGCGGCGCGCTTGCCGGCTACCTCTACGTCGTGCTCGGCGGCGAGGCCTACCGATCGGCCGCCGACATGCTGGCCGGCAGCCACATCGCGCGGCTCGTCGTCGGCGTCGGTCTGCTCGGTCTCGTCGTCGCCCTTGCTACCGGCGTGCTGTCGTTCGCCTGGCTCACCCGGCGGCTCGGGCGCCTGACCGAGGCGGTCGAGCGGTTCCGCGCCGAGGGTTTCGCGCAACCCATGACCCTGACCGGTTGGCGACGCGACGGCGACGAGATCGACCGTCTCGGTATCGCGGTCGAGGAGATGTCCCAGCGTATCGCCGACCAGATCGAGCAGCTCCGCCAGGCGGACGCGGCGCGGCGCGACATGGTGGCCAACATCTCGCACGATCTCCGGACTCCGCTGGCATCGCTGCAGGGTCATCTGGAGACGCTCCTGATCAAGGACCGGTCGTTCACGGCGAGGGAGAAACGCGACTATCTCGAGCTTGCGGTGCGGCAGGCCGAGCGGCTGTCGCGGCTGGTCGCGGAGCTGTTCGAGCTGACGACCCTCGATTCGACCGGCACGCGGCTCAATTTCGAGCCCTTCTCGCTCGCCGAACTGGTCCAGGACGTTGCCCAGAAATTCCGACCGGAGGCCGATCGGCGACGGATCTCGATGGAGATAGACATTCCGCCGGCGACCGGGTTCGTGCGTGCGGATATCGGTCTCATCGAGCGTGTCCTCGAAAATCTCATCGAGAACGCGATCAAGTACACCGCGGCGGGAGGCACGGTGCGGCTGTCGCTCGTGCCCGGCGAGACCGCCGTTACCGCCCGGGTCGCGGACACTGGGCGCGGCATCCCGCGTGACGAGCTCGGTCGGATCTTCGAGCGGTTCTACCGTGTGGAGAAGTCTCGCGGAGAGGAGCCGGCGGGCGCCGGACTCGGCCTCGCCATTACCCGGCGCATCCTGCAGCTGCACGACAGCCCGATCGACGTGCAGAGCGAGGTCGGCGAAGGGACGGTGTTCAGTTTCCGGCTGCCGCTCGCGCGATTGTGAACGACGCCCGCCGTTTGGCCGGGCATCGGGACGCTTTCGTGATTGCTGCGGGAGGATCAAGTGACGGCCGGAGCGCTAGTGTCCGAGGCACGGATGGTGCCGCCGCAGCCATAGCAAAGGCTCTGCCAACCAGGCCGGACGAGCCGCGCCGGATCGAGAGGTCACGGCGATCGGGCGCGGAAACGGCGGACAAGGATTACGGGAGGCTTGAATGAGGTCGAATTTTCTCTCGATGGCGGCGTTTCTCGCCGCGCTCGGCGCCGTGCCGAGCGCAGGCGCCGCGCAGGACAGGATGGCGGTGACGGGGGAGGTCATCGATTCATGGTGCTATCTGACCGAGATCATGTACCCGCTCGGCACCGCGCATCACCAGTGTGCCGTCTGGTGTGCGGCGGGCGGCATCCCGGTCGCGATCCTCGACGATAACGGCCGGGTCTATATCCTGCTGTCCTTCGACGGCAGCGGTGGTTCGGTGGCCGATCCCGCCGTGATGGCGCTGCAGACCCATCGCGTGACCGTCGAGGGCAAGGTCTTCGAACGCGACGGCATGACCTATCTCGTTGCCGACCGACTCGCCGAGGACCACGGCATCGTCAACCTGACGCACGAAGAGTACGGCATCCAGCCGTTCGGGGAGTAGGCGATGCGAACCCTTGCAACCGTTCTCGCCGCCGCCGTGGTGACGGCGTGGTCGGCGCCCGCGGCGGGTGCCGAGTCCTGGGGCCTGCCCGACGAGGAGATGGTGAGGTTCGAGGCACGGGTCGTCGATGCCGCGTGCGAGGTTGCGGGCGACTGTCCGCAGCGCTGCGACGGGACGACCCGGCAGCTCGGGCTGCTCACCGACTCGGGTGAGTTGATACTGCCGCTGAAGAACTTCGTGCCGTTCGCCGGCGCCGCCGGCGAGCTCGCCGAGTTCTGCGGCAAGCGAGTGGTCGCCGACGGGCTGTTCTCGACCAATCGCGGGGTGCGTGTCTTCGCCCTGCAGTTCGTGCGCGAGGCGCCCGACGGCCCCTGGCGCCGGGCCAACCGCTGGCTCCGGGGCTGGGCCGCGCGGAACGGCGTCAGCGTCGACAGCGCGGAGGCGCAAGAATGGTTCCGGCACGACCCGGCGGTGCGTCGGCTGATCGAGCGCGACGGCAAGCTGGGCACGGGAGCATCGCCGTGATCGTCGGATTGCGGCGGGCCGCCATGGCGGCGGCGATCGCAACCGTTTGGCTCGTTTCCGCCGCCGCCGTGGCGCGCGGCGAGTCGATCCCGTTCAGCGTCGCAAGCGATTTCACGTTGACCGATCATCATGGCCAGCGACGCAGCGGCGGCGAGTTTCGCGGGCAGCCGGTGCTGCTCTATTTCGGCTACACGTCGTGCCCGCACAGTTGCGCGATGGTGCTGAACACGGTGTCCTCCGCGCTCGATCTGCTCGGCGACGACGTCGAAGCCATCGCCGCCTTGTTCGTCAGCATCGACGACGAATTCGACTCGCCGGAAACGCTCGCGACCTATCTGACGAACTTCCACCCGGCGATCGTCGGCCTGACCGGAAGCCAGGCGGAGGTCGCGCAGCTTCGCACCGGGCTCGGCGCCGCCGCCCGCCGCATGGCCGAACCCGGAGGATTTGTCCGCCTGTTCGAACATTCCACGTTCCTCTATCTGCTGGGGCCGGCGGGCGAACTGCTGTCGATCCTGCCGCCGATCGTGCCCCCCGACCGGCTGGCGGCGATCGTCGCCCGACACCTCTGAATCTTCTAGCGGGCGCCGCCGGGCGCCGCGTCGGGCAGGGCGATGTCGAGCGCCCGGTGCACCCGCTGCGCGCAGTCGGCCCGGCTGCACAGGCGGCAATTGACGCCGATCGGGGTCCTGGGTCCGCCGTCCAGCTCCAGCCCGTCGGCATAGACGATCTGCGGGGCGTAGGCGGCGTCGCAGCCCAGCCCAATCGCCGCGACCGAAGCGGGCATGTGGGCCGCCGCGGCGGGCTGTCCGACGGTCCGTGCGATACAGAACCAGGCCGCGCCGTCCGGCGTCTCCGCCAGTTGCGCGTGCGTGCGGCCGGGCGAGAGGAATGCCGAATGGATGTTCCAGCGCGGGCAGATGCCGCCGTAGCGGGCGATCCGTAGTCCTGACCCGTTGAAGCGATAGGTCACGTTCCCGGCGATGTCGACGCGGACCAGGTGGAACGCGATCCCCGACGCCCCGGGCCGCCGCAACGTCGTGAGCCGATGGCAGGCCTGCTCGACGCCCACATCGAAGCGACGTGCAAGCCGGTCGATGTCGTAGCGGAATTCGGCGGCGCTGGTGCGGAAGCCGTCGTACGGCATGAGAACGGCGCGAGCGAAATAGTCCGCCAGCGCCTCGCGGCAGACGTCCAGGAGCTCGGCGGCGGGTGGTGGCGCCTGTTCGAGGCAGCGGTCGAGAACGCGCCCGCCCGACACCAGCGCGAGCCGGCGTACCGCCTGGAACGCGCGCTCGTCGTGCGGCAGGATCTCGGAGAGACTCAGCGTTTGCGCGGACGCGTCGAATTCATGCGGCTCGCTTGCGGCGACCTCGTTCGGGACGACGCGGATGCCGATCCCGTGCCGTTGCTCGAGCAGTTGCCGAACCGCCTCGAAGATCGGCGCGTCGGTGCGCGCGGCGCCGTCACCGAGAATGTCACGTCTCGCGCTGTTCGCCGCGTCCTCGAGCAGCGGAAAGTGGTTGTTGCGCCCTTCGAGGAAGTCGGATGCATCGCCTGGCCCGGCCAGTCCGGCCAGCGCGGCCGCCTTGCCGCCAAGCGAAGCGTCGTTCGCTTCGTCGCCGCCATGCAGGCGATCGAGCAATTCCGTCAACTGCTCGGCGTCGCGGACGAGCATGCCGAGAAACCTCTGTCGTTCGGCCTCGGGCAGATCGACGTGGTCGTGCAGGATCTCGCCGAAGGACCGGATCGAGGCGACCAGGCCACGCAGTTCCGCCGCCGGGGCGTTTGCCAGCGTCTCGCTCGCCAATCGTTCCGTCAGCATGCGCGCCTCGTCACGCGCGGCACGGTAGGCACGATAGAGCTGCAGCACCGCATTCTGGACGCTGCGCGGCACCTGCGACATGGCCGCGACATCCGCGACCGGCGGTGCCGTCGACCGGAACAGCGGGTCGCGGAAGGTTTCCGACAGGGCCGCGAGCAGGCGCGCATCCTCGCCGCTGGAGAGTTCGTGCGGATCGAGGTCCATGACGCGGGCCAGCGACAGTCCAACCGGTTCGGTGAGCGGACGCCGGTTGTGTTCGATCAGATTCAGGTAGCTCGTCGAGATCCCCGCACGGCCCGCCAGTTCCGACTGGGTCAGGCCGCGTTCGCGGCGAAGCCGCCGAATCGCTTGACCCATCGGCACGCGTGCCGCCATCGTGCGGGACCTCCTTTATTTTCAAAATTTACAAACAATTTGGTTGAATTGTGTCTCTCTTTACACAAAGAAGCTTTGATTTGCAATGTATTGTTGACGAATTCGTAAATTTGTGAAACTTTCTCTCCAAGTCGGGACTGGTTCGAATGTTCCTGACACGGCATGGGCTGCGCCGATCCGGGGTTCCGGTGGCGGTTGTCTGGGGGACTAGCGGGAAAGCGGGGGCGTCCGTCGTAATCTATGGTAAGTATCCGGCACACCAATTACTGTTTCGGGGCGATTCGCCCTGGCCGCCGTGCGCGGCGGACAGGGGACCGGCGCCAAGGCTTTCCCGCGGAGCGGGGCACCGCTCCGGCACCATAAGCAGACCGTGCGCCGATCGTTCGATCGCGCGCGCGACTCCAGGCCATGGCAGCCGCCGTGCGAGAACAGGTTCTTGAGAGGTTAAACGGCAAGGAGACGAGACTATGACAGCCAAGGTTGTGTGGTTGTTCGCCTTCGTCGCGCTTTACTGGGCCTACTGCATCTTCTGGGGTGTGAAGTCGGCCATGACGGCGAAGACGGCATCCGACTACTTCATCGCCGGGCGCCGCCTGTCGATGTGGGTCTTCATCCTGGCGGCCACCGCGACGTCCTTCTCGGGCTGGACCTTCATGGGTCACCCGGGCCTGGTCTATCGCGACGGCTTCCAGTACGCATACGCGTCATTCTATACGATCACCATCCCGTTCACCGGCGTGCTGTTCCTGAAGCGGCAATGGGTCCTCGGCAAGCGTTTCGGCTACGTGACGCCCGGGGAGATGCTGTCGGACTACTTCCAGGGCGACGCGATCCGCATCCTCACGGTGCTCGTCGCGCTGCTGTTCTCGATCCCGTATCTCGGGGTCCAGCTCGGCGCATCGGGCTTCCTGTTCAACGTGCTGACCGACAATTGGGTCCCGGAAGACGTCGGCATGTGGGTGCTGTCGCTGGTGGTGCTGATCTACGTGGCGTCGGGCGGGCTGCGCGCCGTGGCCTACGTGGACACGCTGCAATGCATCCTGCTGGCCCTCGGCATCGTCATTACGGGTTTCATCGCGCTGAACCTGGCCGGTGGCTGGACGGCGCTGAATGAAGGCTTCGCCAATCTCGCGGCGCAGCCGTCCCTCGCCAAATGGGGCGCAACCGCCGACGGGCACAACTCGTACTTCGCCATCCCGGGCGTGATCCAGTTCACCGCCGGCCTCGGCAAGGAGACGCCGGTCGGCGGGCTGTGGACGGGCATCATGGTGCTGACCTACATGTTCGCGCTGATGGGCATCCAGTCGGCCCCGGCGTTCACCATGTGGGCCTTCGGCAACACCGACCCGCGGCCGTTCGCACCGCAGCAGGTGTGGGCGTCCTCGTTCGGTATCGGCCTGATTCTGTTCTTCTTCACGGCCTTCCAGGGCATGGGCGCGCACCTGCTGGGCGCCAATCCGCTGGTCAACGAGGCCGGGGTCGTCATCTCGAACGTCCTGCCCGACTCGATCGCGGCCAAGCCGGACTCGCTGGTGCCCTTCTACTTCAACCAGATCGCCGATGCGGCGCCGTGGCTCGTCGGCCTGCTCGCCGTCTGCGCGCTGGCGGCGATGCAGTCGACCGGTGCGGCCTACATGTCGACGGCGGGCGCCATGCTCACCCGCGACCTGTACAAGCGCTACCTCAACCCCGGCGCCAGCCACGTGACGCAGAAGCTGTGGGGTCGCGGCGGCGTTGCCTTCATCGTCCTCGCGGCGCTGCTCGTGGCGACCTTCTCGAAGGACGCGCTGGTGCTCCTCGGCGGCCTCGCCGTCGCCTTCGGCTTCCAGATGTGGCCGGCGCTGGCGGCGGTGACCTGGTTCCCGTGGATCACCCGCCAGGGTGCGACCTGGGGCCTGGCCGTGGGGCTGCTTGCGGTCATCTTCACCGAGACCTTCGGCCAGACCATCGCCGGCTGGGTCGGAATCGACCTGCCGTGGGG
>JBFHDX010000002.1:0-84244 GCA_041584475.1 Alphaproteobacteria bacterium | reverse complement strand
TCGTTCCCGGTGACGTTCCAGTAGAGTTCGTCGAAGTCGTCGAAGAAGCCGATCTGCCGGTCAGTGCGATAGATCAGCGTATAGGTGTATATCCCCGGATCAAGGTAGACGCTTTTCCGGCCGACATAGACGCGGACGCCGTTGGCGAGCGATTCGGTGAACCAGTTCTCGCGCTGCCCGTCGCGCAGGATCTCGATGACCTTGAAGCCGACCTTGTGCTTGCCGATGCCGGGCCGCGCGTAGGTCGTCGGAAAATCGCGGTAGATGCCGCGCCGGATGCTGCGGCCTTCGGCGCGCACGCGGATCGTCTCGGTGACCGTAAGCACGCCGTCGCCGCCGACCTCGACGAGGCTGTCGAAATCGAGGATGCGTTCCTCGGCGGCGGCCGTGCGCGCCGCCAGAACGAGTGCCGACGCCAGCGCCAGCGCCGCGACGAGCGGCAAGGGAATACGGCGCGGCATCAGGAAAAGCTGACCTCGGGCACCGCGCGGTCGCTCGCGTCCTCGATCTCGAAGAACTCCGCCTGGATGAAGCCGAACATGCCGGCGATGATGTTGCTCGGGAACGACTCGATCAGGATGTTCAGGTTGCGGACCGTGCCGTTGTAGTAACGCCGCGCCAGCTGGATCTCTTCCTCGATCGAGGAGAGCTGACCCTGCAGGTCGAGGAAATTGCGGTTCGACTTGAGGTCCGGATAGGCCTCGGCGACGGCGAACACGTTGGCCAGCGCCTGCCCGAGCATGCCTTCGAGCCTGCCGCGCTCGACCGGATCGTGCGCCTCGCCCGTCCGCGCGCGCAGCTCCGTGACCCGTTCGAAGACGCCCTTTTCCTGCGCCGCGAACCCCTTGACGGTCTCGACCAGGTTCGGAATCAGGTTCGAGCGGCGCTTGAGCTGGGTCTCGATCCCGCTCCACCCCTCCTCGACGAGGTTGCGGTTCCTGACCAGACGGTTGTAGATGACGATGCCCCACAGGATCAGGCCCGCGAGGACGCCAAGCAGCACGACGAGCTCGATCATTGTCACACTCCCCCCGGAACGGGCCCGCCACGGGCCCCTTGATGCCGCGCCATTCAAGCACGGGGATGCGATGAATTGGTTAACGGAATCGGCCGCCGCCGGCCAGCGTTCCGTTGTTGCGGCGTTCTCGGCGCGACCCTGCAGGTGAACAGGAGCAGCCGTTGACGTCGCTGGAATTCCTCATGCCGCTGGCCCTGTTCGCGACCGTCGCGACGATGACCCCCGGCCCGAACAACCTGATGCTCATGGCGTCGGGCGCCAATTTCGGGCTGCGCGCGACGCTGCCGCACATGGCCGGCGTGTCGGTCGGCTTTCCGGTCATGCTGATGGCGGTCGGTCTCGGGCTCGGCACCGTGTTCGAGCGCTACCCGCTGCTGCACGACCTCCTGCGCTGGGCCGGCACCGCCTACCTGCTCTGGTTCGCCTGGCGCGTCGCCACCGCCGCCGGGACCGGCCGGGCCGAAGGGCGCGGCCGGCCGCTGAGCTTCCTCGAGGCGGCCGGGTTCCAGTGGGTCAATCCGAAGGCGTGGATGATGGCCATCAGCGCCTTCGCCGTCTACTCGGTCGGCGACGCCGCATCGCCCGTCACGCAGTCGCTCGTGTTCGGCGCCGTGTTCGCCGCCATCGCCGCGCCCTCGGTGACGGTCTGGGCGGCGTTCGGCAGCGCCATCGGCCGGCTCCTGGGGTCCGGGCGGACCCTGCGCGCCTTCAACCTGGCGATGGCCTCGCTGCTCGCCGCGTCGGTGGCGCTGCTCTTCGTCTGACGGTTGCCGGCGGCCGGCGGCTGCGGTCTACTGCGCGTCATGCGCATTCTGCTCACCGGCGCCTACGGCTTCATCGGGTCGCATCTCGCCGCGCGGCTGTCCGGTGACGGCCATCACGTCGTCGGCTGCGGACGCGACCTCGCGCTCGGCCGGCGAACCGCGCCGCAGGTCCAGTGGGTGCGCTGCGACCTGAACCGCGACACGACCGCCGAGGCCTGGCTGCCGCGGCTCGCCGGCGTCGACGCCGTGGTCAACGCCGCCGGGATTCTGCAGGCGTCGCGCCGGGACGACGTCGACGCGATCCATTTTCACGCCCCCGCCGCCCTGTTCGATGCCTGCACGATGAGCGGCGTGCGCCGGGTCGTCCAGATCTCCGCCCTCGGCGTCGCGGCGGACACCGCCTACGCGGCCAGCAAGCGGGCGGCGGACGGTCATCTGATGGCGCTCGAGCTCGACTGGGTCGTGCTGCGCCCCTCGCTCGTCTATGCGCGCTCGTGCTACGGCGGCACGACGCTGTTCCGGGCGCTCGCCGCCGCGCCGTTCCTGGTGCCGCTGCCGGGCGCGGGCGACCAGCGCTTCCAGCCGATCCACATCGCCGACCTGGCGGCCGCCGTCGCCCGCCTCGTGCAGCCGGACGCACCGTCGCGCGTCGTGCTGAGCCCCGTCGGTCCGGAGGTCATGACGCTGCGCGACATCGTGCTGACGCTGCGCCGCTGGCTCGGGTTTCCGGCGCGCGTCGTGCTGCCGGTTCCGATGCCGCTGGTGCGGCTGGCGGCGCGTCTCGGCGATCTCGCCCACTGGTTCGGCTTCCGCGGCTCGCTGCGCAGCACGGCGCTGCGCCAGATGGCGTTCGGCAGCACCGCCGACGTCGCGCCGTTCGTCGACGCCGCAGGCTTCGCCCCGCGTCGCATGGCCGATGCGCTGGCGGCGGAGCCGGCGGGCGTGCAGGAGCGCTGGCATGCCCGGCTGATTCCGCTGCGGCCGCTGCTGCGCCTGACGCTGGGGTCCGTGTGGATCGCCAGCGGCCTGATCGCCGCGTTCGAGCCGGGCCACGGCGCCGCGCGGGCGCTGCTCGTCGAGGCCGGACTGGCGGGGTCGGCCGTCGCGCCGGCGCTGTGGGGCGGCATCGTCGCCGATGTCGGGCTCGGCCTGCTGGTCCTGCTGCGCCGCCACGTGCGGCTCGCCGGCGCGGCGATGATCGTGCTGACGCTCGCCTATCTGGCGGCCGCCAGCCTCACCCTGCCGGGCCTCTGGACCGACCCGCTGGGACCGCTCGTCAAGACGCTGCCGATGATCGCGGCGACGCTGGCGATGATGGCGATCGAGGACGACCGCTGATGGACGGCTACCTGCTGCTCAGGACCGTGCACATCGTCAGCGCCGCGATCCTGTTCGGCACCGGGCTCGGCACCGCGTTCCACATGTGGCGGGCCGACCGCTCGGGCGAGACCGCGGTCATCGCGGCCGCCGCGCGGCAGACGGTGCTTGCCGACTGGCTGTTCACGGCGCCGGCGGTGATCATCCAGCCGGCAAGCGGACTGCTGCTCGCGCAGCGCCTCGGCCTGCCGCTGACCGAGGCCTGGATCGCCTGGTCGATCGTCCTCTACGTCGCTGCCGGCGCCTGCTGGCTGCCCGTCGTCTGGCTGCAGCTGCGCATGCGCGCGCTCGCGGCGGCGGCGTTGCGCGACGGCGTACCGTTGCCGCCGCGCTACCATCGCTGCATGCGCGCCTGGTTCATGCTCGGCTGGCCCGCCTTCGCGGCGGTGCTGACGATCTTCGCGCTGATGGTGTTCCGACCGTCGCCGTGAGCGTCCCCGCCCCGGCGCTTGGCCGATGCGGGCCGACGACAGGCGATGCGATCGGCGCCGCCGGCGCTACTGCGCCATCGCCGTATCGGTCGCCGCCTCGCGTCGCTCGGGCCCGGCGTCGTGCGCGTCGCCGAAATACTCCGCCGGCAGCACGCTCGACATGGCGGCGACCATGCTGCCGGGAAACCGCTCGATCATCCGGTTGTAGCGCAGCGCCGCCCGGTTGTACGCCGACGACGCCTCGCGGATATTCGACGACAACGCCTCCAGCGTCTCGCGCGCCGACTCGAACTCGCTCGAGCCGCCGAGCCCGGCATCGGCCGCACCGAGCCCGAGAATGCGCGTCAGCGTCGCCTCCAGCTCGGCCTCCGCCTTGGCCTTCTCCTCTCGCGTGCGGCCGCCGATGCTGCGCGCACGCAGCCGGCCGAGGACCTCCAGCGAGTCGCGCTCGTCGACCAGGCGGTATCGGGTGATCTCGACGAGGCCGGGAATCAGCGAACCGCGCTCTTTCAGGGCGGCGTCGACGGCGCTCCAGCGACGGCGCACCTCCTGCCAGCTGCGGTCGACCTGCCGCCAGCTCCAGACGAACAGGACGATGCCGGCGGCCACGAGCGCGGCCGCCAGTCCGCCGATCCAGGCGACGTTATCGAGAAGCAGATCGCTCATCGCTTCGGGCGACGCAGCCGCCTGCAGCCGGCGCGACCGGCGCCCCGGCCCGGCGGCGCATCGCGGGCGCCGGTTCCGCCGTCCCGCGCCGGCGCGGGCATCAAGAACCGCCGCCGCGCGCGCAATTTATGCATGTCGGCGCCGTGGGATCGAGTTCCAGCCGCCTGACGGCGATCTCCTCGCCGCAGGAAATGCAGTACCCGTACTCGCCGGCGTCGATGCGCTTCAGCGCCGCATCGATGCGCCTGAGTTCGACCTCGCGCCTGCGCGCCACCTCCTGTGCCATCGCCTGTCCCTGTAACGCGTCGATGCGGCTGAGCCGCCCGACCCTTGTCTGGTCCAACTCCACCGTCGCACGGTCGGCGTCGTGCGCCTCGGCCAGGCGCGCCAAGTCCTCGCGCAGCGCCAGCAGGTGCGCGCGCGTCGCCGCCAGGTCGATATTCGTGCGCCCGGTCATGAGTCATTGTCGCACGTTTTTGCGCGAAGATCAGATCAAAGATTGGTCCGGTCCGGACGGCCCGTCGCGACGGCCTCAGGAACGTCGCCAAGCGGTCCCCCGCGCGCCGTCCTCGAGCACGATCCCGTTCTCGGCCAGCTCGTCGCGGATGCGGTCGGCGGTGGCGAAATCCCTGTCCTTGCGGGCCTGCGCGCGCTTCGCGATCAGCGCTTCGATCGCCGCATCGTCGAGCTCGGCCCCGCCCGCCGGCCGCCAGCGCAGCCAGGCTTCGGGATCCTGCTGCAGCAGGCCGAGCAGCCTGCCCCCGGCGAGCAGCGCGCGCTTCGCCGCCGCCCGCTCGGCCGGCCGCTTGGCCCGGTTGAGGCCGGTCAGCGCCTGGTGCAGGCAGGACAGCGCAAGCGGCGTGTTAAGATCGTCCTCGAGCGCCGCCTGCAACTCGTCCGCCCCGTCGTCGCCGGCCTCGACCGCCGCCGCCTCGCGCAGCGCGATGTAGAAGCGGTCGAGCGTCGCCTTCGCCTGGGCGAGCCCCTGCCGCGTGAAATCGAGCGGCTGCCGGTAATGCGTCTGCAGCAGCGCGAGCCGGATCGCCTCGCCGGGATATTCCTCGAGCAGCTCGCGGACGGTGTAGAAATTGCCGAGCGACTTGGACATCTTCTCGCCCTCGGCCATCAGATAGCCGTTGTGCATCCAGTAGCGCGCGAAGCCGCTGTCGTCGCTGGCGCACACGCTCTGGGCGATCTCGTTTTCGTGGTGCGGGAAGATCAGGTCCTGGCCGCCGCCGTGGATGTCGAAGGTGGCCCCGAGATACTGCATGCTCATCGCCGAGCATTCGATGTGCCAGCCCGGCCGCCCGCGCCCCCACGGGCTGTCCCAGCCGGGCAGCTCCGGCGTCGACGGTTTCCAGAGCACGAAATCGGCCGGATCCTTCTTGTAGGGCGCGACCTCGACCCGGGCCCCGGCGACCAGCTCGTCGCGGCTGTGCCGCGACAGCCGCCCGTATTCCGGCATCGACGGCACGCTGAACAGCACGTGCCCGTCGGCCTCGTAGGCGTGCCCGCGCTCGATCAGCGCGGCGATCATAGCGATCATCTCGGCGACGTGCTCGGTCGCGCGCGGCTCCTCGTCGGGCGGCTCGGCATTGAGCGCCGCCATGTCGGCGTGGAACTGCTTCGCCGTGCGCTCGGTCAGCGCGCGGATGTCCTCGCCGAGCTCCTGCGCCCGGGCGTTGATCTTGTCGTCGACGTCGGTGATGTTGCGAACGTAGGTGACCCGCGGGTAGAGCCGCCGCAGCAGCCGCACCAGCACGTCGAACACGACGACCGGCCGGGCGTTGCCGATATGCGCGAAGTCGTACACCGTGGGACCGCACACATAGATCCGCACGTGCGCCGGCTCGAGCGGCTCGAACGCCACCTTCTCGCGGCTCATCGTGTCGTAGATGCGAAGCGCCACTGCGTGCAGTCCCGTCGTTCAGGAGGTCTTGCCGGACAGGCGCGCAAGCACCCGCTTGCGGCCGAGCATAGGTAACAGAAGCCTCAGCTCGGGTCCATGGTCGGTGCCGGTGAGCGCCTGCCGCAGCGGCATGAACAGCGCCTTTCCCCTCGCCCCCGTCGCCGCGGCGACCGCCTGCGTCCACGCCTTGAACGTCGACTCGTCCCACGGCTCCGGCGGCAGGTGCTGCGCCGCGGTCTCGCACAGCGCCGCATCGGTGATGACCGGTTCGACCCGGCCGTGCAGGATACGCCACCAGTCGGCGGCCTCGGCGAGCGTCGCCAGGTTGGGCCGAACCACTTCCCAGAAATCCGCATCGGCGCCGTCGATGCCGATCGCCCGCAGGCGGTCGCGGACCTCGTCGTACGTCAGGTGGTGCAGGACCCGGGCATTGACGTGATCGAGCTCGCTGCGGTCGAACCGGGGCGCGGCGCGGCCGAAGGCGCCAAGATCGAACGCGCGCGCCAGCTCGTCGAGGCTCGCCGCGCCGGTCGCCGCCTGCGGCGTGCCGAGATGGGCCAGATAGGCGCACAGCGCCCGCGGCTCGATCCCCGCGGCGCGCAGCGCGCGCAGGCTCAGACTCTCGAGGCGTTTCGACAGCGGCTTGCCGTCGCCGCCGGTCAGCAACGGCAGGTGGGCGAAGACGGGGACCTTCAGGCCGAGCGCGTCGAACAGCTGGATCTGCACGGCGGTGTTCGCGACATGGTCCTCGCCGCGGATGACGTGGCTGATCGCGAGCTCCCCGTCATCGACGACGGAGGACAGCGTGTACAGCGGATGGCCGTCCTCGCGGACGAGGACCGGATCGCTCATGTGGCCGGCCTCGAAGCGCACGGCACCGCGGCCGAGGTCCCGCCATTCGACCGGCTCGTCCGCCAGCAGCAGGCGCCAGTGCGGCTGCCGGCCGGCGGATTCGAGCTGCGCCCGCTCCGGCTCGGAGAGCCGCAGCGCGGCGCGGTCGTAGACCGGCGGCAGGCCGCGGCCGCGCTGCAGCTTCCGCGCCAGCGCCAGCTCCTGCGACGTCTCGTAGCAAGGATACAGCCGGCCGGCCCGCTTGAGCCGCTCGACCGCGGCGGCGTAGTGCTCGACCCGGTCCGACTGGCGCACGAATTCGTCCCAGCCGAGCCCGAGCCAGCGCAAATCCTCCTCGATGGCCGCGGCGTGGTCGGCGCGCGAGCGATCCGGATCGGTATCGTCGAGGCGCAGCAGGAATGTCCCGCCGGCGTGGCGCGCATACAGCCAGTTAACGAGCGCCAGCCGCGCGTTTCCCACGTGCAGCAGGCCGGTCGGGCTCGGCGCGAAGCGGACCTTCACCGGTGCCGCGGCCATGTCAGAGGATCTTCGTGAAGGCGTTGGTGATCGGATATCTCCGGTCGCGGCCGAAGGCACGCCGCGTCAGCTTGACCCCCGGCGGCGCCTGGCGGCGCTTGTATTCCGCGACGTCGAGCATGCGCCAGACGCGCTGCACGAGCGCCGGCGGGTGGCCGCGGGCGACGATGTCGTCGAGCCCCATCTCGTGCTCGATCAGGCACTGCAGGATATCGTCGAGCACGTCGTAGGGCGGCAGCGAATCCTGGTCGGTCTGGCCGGGCTTGAGTTCGGCCGAGGGCGGCTTGGTGATGATCCGCTGCGGGACGACCTCGCCGGCCGGCCCCTTGAGGTCGGCCGGAGCATGGGCGTTGCGCCAGCGCGACAGGGCGTAGACATCGGTCTTGTAGACGTCCTTGAGGACGGAATAGCCGCCCGCCATGTCGCCGTACAGCGTGGCATAGCCGACCGACATCTCCGACTTGTTGCCGGTGGTCAGCAGCATGTGCCCGAACTTGTTGGACAGCGCCATCAGGACGATGCCGCGGCTGCGCGCCTGGATGTTCTCCTCCGTCGTGTCCGGCGCGCGCTCGCCGAACACCGGCTTCAGCATGGCCTCGAACGCCCGCATCGCCGGCTCGATCCCGACCTCGTCGAGCCGCACGCCGAGCGCCTGCGCGCAGGCCGCCGCGTCCTCGAGGCTTTCGCGGCTCGTGTAGGGCGACGGCATCATCACGCAATGCACCCTGTCGGCGCCGAGCGCGTCGACCGCGACGACCGCGGTCAGGGCGGAATCGACGCCGCCGGACAGGCCGATGACGACGCCGGGAAAGCCGTTCTTGCCGACATAGTCCGCAAGGCCCAGCACCATCGCCCGGTACATCGCTTCCTCGCGCTCGGGCGGCGCGGTGCGCATCGATTCGGCGCAGCGCCAGCCGTCGCCGGCCCGCGTCCAGTCGGTGACCTGGTCGGCGGCGCAGAAGGCGGGAAGGCAGGCGGCGACGCTGCAATCGGCGTTGAGCACGAAGGAGCCGCCGTCGAACACGAGCTCGTCCTGGCCGCCGACCTGGTTGACGTAGACCAGCGGCAGCCTCGCTTCGGTCGTGCGCGCCGCCGCCAGCTGGATGCGCTCGTCCACCTTGTCGCTCTCGTACGGCGAGCCGTTGACGACGATCAGGATTTCCGCCCCCGACTCGTCGAGGCATTCGGTGACGTCCGGCGTCCACATGTCCTCGCAGATCATGACGCCGAGCCGGACGCCGCGGAACGAGACCGGACCTGGAAGCGGGCCGGGACTGAAGACGCGCTTCTCGTCGAACACGCCGTAGTTGGGCAGGTCGTGCTTGAACCGCACGGCCGCGATCTCGCCGCCGTCGAGCAGCAGGGCGGCGCTGTGCAGGGCTCCCTCTTGCCGCCACGGCGCGCTGATCAGCAGCGCCGGCCCGCCATCGGCGGTCGTGGCTGCGAGTTCCTCGACCGCGGCCTCGATGCGGTCGAGGAAGAACGGCTTCAGCACCAGATCTTCCGGCGGATAGCCGCAGACGACGAGTTCGGGGAAGACGACGAGATCCGCCCCGTCCGCCGCCGCGGCGGCGCTCGACGCACGGATGAGCGCGACGTTCCCCGCAATGTCGCCCACCGTCGGATTGCACTGGGCGAGGCCGATTCGGACTCTGTCCGTCATGTCCCGTTTACCGTCCGGCAACCACGTACCGGTTTAAATTCAAACGTCGCCGCAGACTATCCTATCGCGACGCGCTTGAAATCAAGCCGAAGCTGCGGGATTCGCGGCCGCCAGCCTGCCGGCGCAGCAACTGGAGCGAACACATGACCGACCGACCGACGACCGAACTGGACCCGGGCCCCGCAATCATCCGTGCCTACCTGTACCGCGCGCTCGCCGTATTCATGCGCGAGCTGCGGACGCGCGCGGACGCCGGCGGCGGAAGACTCGGCGAGGCCGACATCGAGGAGGCGGCGCGCGCGTTCAAGCAGCCGGATTCACCCACGCTGGCGGCGATCTGTCGTGCGGCATGGAAGGATTGCGGGCTGCTCTACGACGCCGAGGACCGGGGCGAGGATCGCAAGGCGTCCTTCGAGCGGCTGCTGGTCTGGCCGTTCGCGCATCTGCTGCCGCGGTCGGGCAACGGGAACGCCGGCGGGCAGTCGATATCGCGGCACGTCATTCCGGGCTATCTGGCGGCGATCGAGGATCTGATCGGGCCGCTGCTGTTCGGCCGTCACCAGGAACGCTGCCGCGAGCTCGTGCGCTCGACGCGCAGCGCCCGCGGCGGCGCCTTCCACTGGGACGACGTCTACGCCGACCCGACGAGCCAGCTCATCGTCGACGATGTGCTGGTTCTGGTGGCCCAGGAATTCGCCGACTTCGACGAGCAGCGCGACTGGTTCATCGGCCTCGTGAACGACGCGATGCCGGCGCCGACGAACGGGTCGGGCCACGCCGCCGCGCTGGACGACGAGGGCTTCGCGCTGATCATGAACGCCCTGTTCGCCCACCTCGCACAGGATCTCAGGTCGAAGGCGGGCCGTGCCCGCCTGGTCGAACGACACGGGGAGCCGGCGGTGGAGCGACTTCGAGCCTTCATCGGCAATCTCGAAAGCGGCGGATAAATCCCGGATCGGCGGAGCCGGCTTGCCGTCTTTCAGGATTGTTTACGATTACCCGGTATAACGGAAGCCAGGGGAAGCGGGGAAATTTCGGGTTCCGGGGCGCGCGGCACGGTTTGGCCGCGCGCGGGGTGTCGTTCGGGAAAGGGGCGAGGCACGATGGTCGACGACGAGAGTCAGGGTCTGGGACCGGGACCTTCGCGGCTGCGCAGCCTGTCCGAAATCCTGCTGGACCGGGTCGCGGACCTGCTCGAGGGCGAGAGCCGGCGACACGGCGGCAGCCTCGATACGCGGCAGATGCGGGCCGTCGTCGACGGCTTCAAGTGCCGCGTCGACGACGACAGCATCGACTTCTACCGGACCGGCTGGAACGAGTGCCTCGCGGTGATCGACGAAGTGCGCCGCGAAAGCGGCCGCCGCATGCCGTTCGAGCGTCTCGTCATCAGGCCGGTCGCCCATCTGCTGCCGGCCCCGAACCAGCCGGCGGTCGCCGGACGCGGCCTGTCGCGGCGCATCGTGCCCGGCTTCCTGCTGGCCATACACCAGATGCTCGGCCCGGTCCTGCTGGAGCAGTACCAGACCCGCTGCCGCGAGCTCGTGCGCATTATCCAGACCGCGCGCGGCAACGATTTCGACTGGGAGGACGTGTATACGGATCCGACCAGCCAGGTGATCGTCAACGACGTCCTCGTCCACGTCAGCAAGCACTTCACCGACCTGCCGCGCCGCCGCGACTGGCTGATCGACATCATCCGCTCCGAGATGCCGCTGGGCGACGACGAGGCGGAGCGCGGCTGGACCTTCGGAGCGGCCGAGTTCCGCCTGCTCATGGGGGCCCTGTTCCGGCCGTTGCGCGACGAGATGGCGAGCCCGGAAGGCCGGCAGCGCATGCGTGACCGCTACGGGACGATCGCCTGCGAGGTCCTGGCCGACCTGTTCGACGATCTCGATCGGACGGGCAACGTCACCCTGGTCAAGCGATCGGGCACCG
Source organism: Alphaproteobacteria bacterium (assembly GCA_041584475.1). Lineage (GTDB taxonomy): Bacteria > Pseudomonadota > Alphaproteobacteria > UBA8366 > JADFVY01 > JBFHDX01. The sequence continues at coordinate 73,113 of JBFHDX010000002.1, read as the reverse complement.
GACCCTGAGCCGACACCGGGATACGGGCCGCCGGCACCCGGCGGCCCGTCATTCCACCCCGCCTCAGTGCCGGTGGCCGCGCCCTGCAAGCGCGTCGTCCAGCGACGCACGCTGGGCTTCGCCGAGCGTCGCGTAGAACGCCTCGAAGTTCGGTCGCAACTTCCGAACGGCTTCGGTGCCCGCTTCCATGAACGCCTCGGCCTGCGCCAGTCGCTCGGGCGCGGTCGATCCGGCCGCGGTCGCCGGCATGTCGCCGCACAGTCCGCGCAATGTCGTCATGCCGTCGGCGAGCGCCGCCTCGACGCGATCCCAGGCCGTTCGCTGCGTTGCGTCGAGTTCCAGCCAATCGACCACATAGCCGGTCAGCCCGCGCAACCGGCCGTCGAATTCGTCGCCGCATAGCCTGGCCATCACGTCGTTGCCGTCGCGATGACCGGCATGATCCCGGCCGCGGTACTGCGTCGCCCAGGCCACCGGGTCGAGCACGGCCAGCGCCAGGACGACGGCGCCGACCGCCAGCAGTATGAGCACGACGTTGAAATGGCTTGTTCGCCTGTGTGTTCCCCGATCCATCTCCGTCTCCTCTCTCGGGTTGAACTGGGCCGGCATCAGTACCGGCCGGTTTCGCCGCCTAGCGGCGGCCCTTGCGGCCGATCACCGACAGCGCCAGCAGCCGGCCGAGCGGACTTTCCTCGATGCGGATGTCGGCGAATCCTGCCGCCGCCATGGCGTTGCACGCCTTTTCCGCGCGCCCGCGCCCGAGCTCGGCGCCGGCAAACTCGAAACGCAGCGGCCGGGCGGCGCCACGGATGCCGATCACGACCCGCCCGCCGGGCCTGAGTACCCGCCAGACCTCGCGCATGTCGGACTCGGGCCTCGGCCAGAAATGGAAATTGTTGACCGCGATCACGCCGTCGAAACGCGCATCCGCGAACGGCATCTGCGACACGCCGGCGCAGCGGATATCAGCCCGGCCCGTAGCGACGGCCGCCCGGTTCCGCTTGCGCGCCAGACGCACCGCGGTCTCCGAATGGTCGAGCGCGGCGACGAAGCCATCGGCGCCGACGTGGTCGACGAGGGCGGCCGTCGTGACGCCGGCGCCGCCGCCGATCTCGAGAACGCGCTCGCCGGGCCGGGGGGTGAGGTGCGCGACCGCGGCCCGGTTCATCCCCCTGTTCTTCGCCGCCATGATGCGGCAGACGAGCCAGCCGGCGATACCCCGCGGCCTGCCCCATTGGCTCGTCGCCTCGCACGCTTTTCCGGCCATCGTTCGGATCCTTGCCGTCGCACAATTTGACAATATAATTGTCATATAGTGCAGGTTACGCAGCTTGACAAGTCAATTGTCATTTTAGCTTTCAGGAGATCGCATGGCGAAGGCGAAGAGCGAGCGGACGGCGGCCGGCCGCGCCCTGTTCGAGCTGGGCATGGAGGTCATCCACACCTATTTCAGGCTGCGTGCCGCCGGCGAGAAGATCGGCGCCACCACGCCGGCCGGCGCCGGCTCCTGGGGGCTCTTGCGCAGCCTCGCCCGCGAGGGACCGCAGACCGTCCCGCAGCTCGCCCGCGCCCGTCCGGTATCGCGCCAGCATATTCAGATGCTGGCGAACGAGCTGGCCGCGCAGGGCCTCGTGGAATTCGTCGACAATCCGGCGCACAAACGGTCCCGCCTGGTCCGCATCACGGCACGGGGCAGGGAACGGTTGGCAGAGGTATCGCGGCGCATCGAGGACGCCTACGAGACGATCGCGCCGGGCATGGACGAGCGGGCGATCCGCGACGCCGCCGCCGTGCTCGCCGAGCTGCGGGCGCGGCTGGCGGCGTTCTGATCAGCGACGCGCGGCCGGCTTGCGCAGGAGGAACTCGCGGCCGACCTTGACGCGCTGCTCGCCGTCATACTCGACGATGTCGGCGGTGGCGTAGGTCTCGGTCCAGCGCTCGGGCAGGTAGCTGCCGGTGCCGATCATGTCGATCGGCGCCTCGGCGATCGCCATGGTCTTGCACTTGTGCGGGCCGAAGCCGCTCGAGGCGACGATCCCGACATTACGGAACCCGGCCGCGTCGAGCCGTTCGCGCATGTGCCAGATGGCGGCCGCGGAGACGCCGGGCCCGACGAGGTCGCGCAGCTCCTCCTCGGTGCGGTAACCGCGGATCGCGCGCGGCACGTGCCGGTCGAGCGCGGCATAGGAAGCGGTCGGATCGAGGCCCTCGCAGAAGCGCGATCCCGGCGTATCGAGGCGCACGCGCAGCCGGCCGTCGCCGGCGAGGTCCGGGAACCGCTCGCAGACCTCGATCGAATCGCTCACCTCCTTGCCGAAATAATCGACCAGCACGGTCAGCGGCTCTTCCGGATAGGTCTCGTGGAACATCTCGGCCGCCCGCACGGTCGATCCGGCATAGCCGATCAGCGCGTGCGGCATCGTGCCGAGGCCCTCCTGCAGCCCGAAATAATGCGCCGTGGCATCGGTCGCGTTGCCGATGAAGCCGACGGCGCCGATCTTGCGCTTGGCACGGCCCGACCCGACCGACGCCGCGTACGCCATCTGCTCGGCCATCTCGGTGCCGGCGCAGTGCCGGGCATCCATCGCCAGGAAGGCGACGCGGGGCAGGTCCATGCACATCGCCGCGGCATTGTACGCGGCGACGCAGGCCGGCCCGATCTTCTGCAGCAGCAGCGTTTCCAGATCGACGAGCAGGGCGAACGGCCCGCTGATGTAAAGCAGCACCTCGCCGGCGCCGACCCAGCGCCCCTCGCCATAGCGCAGCTCGATCTCGATGTCGGCCTTGCGCTCGGCCGCGACCGCCTCGAGCCACTCGATGGCGAGGCGCGGCGCGCAGACCACGGGCCGGCGCATGAAGATCGCATAGGTGACGCGGCAGTCGCCGAATTCGTCGACGATCCGGCGCGTCCGGCTGAAATAGGTGTCGGTCCAGCGGGAGACGGCGTCCGGCTTGGGCGTCATTGGCGGTTACCCGTGGCGGGCCACGGCCTCCGGGCTCAGGACGCGGCCGCCAGGCGCGCGCGACGGCCGAGCCGCTGCTCCTTGACCGAATCCGCGATCAGGAACGCGAGCTCGAGCGACTGGCTGGCGTTGAGCCGCGGATCGCAGTGCGTGTGATAGCGCGCCGACAGGTCTCCGTCGGTGATCTCCTGCGCGCCTCCCAGACACTCGGTCACGTCCTGTCCGGTCATCTCGAAATGCACGCCGCCGGCGTACGAGCCCTCCTCGCGGTGCACCTCGAAGAAGCCGCGCACCTCGTCGAGGATGCGGTCGAACGGCCGCGTCTTGTAGCCGCTCGGCGACTTGACGGTGTTGCCGTGCATCGGATCGCACGACCAGACGACGACGCGACCCTCGCGCTCGATCTTGCGGACGAGGCCCGGCAGGACGCTGCGCACCTTGTCGTGGCCCATGCGGCCGATCAGCGTCAGGCGACCCGGCTCGTTCGCCGGATTGAGGGCGTCGATCAGCCGCAGCACGTCGTCCGCATCCGCCGACGGCCCCAGCTTGATGCCGATCGGGTTCTTGATGCCGCGCAGGAACTCGACATGGGCCCCGTCGCGCTGGCGCGTACGCTCGCCGAGCCAGACCATGTGGGCCGAGCAGTCGTACCAGTCGCCGGTCAGGCTGTCCTTGCGCACCAGCGCTTCCTCGTAGGCCAGCAGCAGCGCCTCGTGGCTGGTGTAGAAATTCGTCTCGCGTATCTGCGGCACGCTCTCGGGCGTGATGCCGCAGGCTTCCATGAAATCCAGCGATTCCGAGATCCGCGTCGCCAGCTCCTCGTAGCGCTCGCCCTGCGGGCTGCCGGCGACGAAGTCGAGGTTCCACTGATGCACCTTGCTGAGGTCGGCGAGGCCGCCCTGGGCGAAGGCGCGCAGCAGGTTCAGCGTCGCCGCGGCCTGGTTGTAGCCGCGCACCATGCGCTCGGGGTCGGGCGCCCGCGCCGCCTCGTCGAACTCGATGGCGTTGACGATGTCGCCGCGGTAGCTCGGCAGCTCGACGCCGCCCTGCGTCTCGGTATCGGCCGACCGCGGCTTGGCGAACTGGCCGGCCATGCGGCCGACCTTGACCACCGGGCAGCCGCCGGCATAGGTCAGCACCACGGCCATCTGCAGCAGCACCTTGAAGGTGTCGCGGATCGTGTTGGCGCTGAACTCGGCGAAGGATTCGGCGCAGTCACCGCCCTGCAGCAGGAAAGCACGACCCTCCGCCGCCTCGGCCAGCTCTTCCTTCAGGCGCCGCGCCTCGCCGGCGAAGACCAGGGGCGGCAGCCGCCGCAGCGTCGTCTCGGTCTCGGCGAGGCGCGCCGAGTCCGGATAGACGGGCACCTGCCGGATGGGCTTGTCCCTCCAGCTCTGCGGTGTCCAGGTCGCGGCCATCGTATCGTCCTCCGTCTCTGTCCCTGCGCGCCGGGTCGTTGTCGAGAAATATTGGTGCGCTGCCCGTCGCGAAACAGCCGATATACGATTTCGGGCACAAGTTTTCCACAGAAAATGCCGCAGCGCAGCGAATCGGCAGGCGGCGCCGTCGGGGCGGGACGCGCGCACGATGCCCGTTCTCCTGCCGTGTCCGGCGCGGCGACGGAGGACCGCGGCCTCGCCGATCCGAACGCGGGCGGCAGGCTCGCCCGCACGGCCGGGGCTGTGGTAAGATCGTCGGCGCGTCGCCCCGGCCCGTCATCGTCGATACGATCGATGGCGGGACGCCTGGTTGGTTTTGGCGCAGGGAACCGGGCCTGCCTGTGACGCCGGACGACATCCGATGGAGACATATGGCATAGCGCAGCGCGAGACGCGCGACGGCGAGGCGCTGCTCTGGGCGGGGCGGCCGGACCCCGCGGCCCTCGCGCGGCGGCGATGGCCCGTCGCCGTGACGGGCTTGTTCCTGCTCGCCTTCACCGTCGCCTGGAGCGTGGGCGCCGCGGAGATCACCGCGATTGTCTGGAGAGACGGCGGCGCCGAGCCCTTCGATGCGATATTGCGCGATTCGGTATTGCCCGCCGCCGCGCTGGCCAACAGCCTGCTCGCGCTGGCGATGCTCAGCGCGCCGCTCTGGGCCGCCCTGGGGGCAGGTCGGACGGTCTACGCGGTCACCGACCGGCGCGCCATGATCGTGCGCGGTCGCCGCGTCGACAGCTGCGCCGGCGCGGACATGACGTCGTTTCTGAAGTGGGAACGCGGCGACGGGTCCGGCGACATCGTGTTTCGTGAGTCTGCCCCGCCCGCCATCCTCGCGCTCTTCGCCCTCGGCATGCCGAGCCGGACCGGTTTCTTCGGCGTGCCGCAGCTGCGCCGCGTCGAGCACCATCTGCAGCGGCTGAAACACGGCGTCGCCGCCGACGGCCCGGCGGCCAGGCGTCGCGCCCGGGCGGGGCCGTCCGCCCCGGCGCCGGACGCCGCCGCCACCCGGATCCTGCGCGCGGAACTCGATCTCGACGAGGTCCTCGCGTGGGCCGGCCGCCCGGCACCGGGGATCGCGGTCCGGCGCTACCTGATCCACGGTCTGTTCGGCGCCGTCCTTGCGACGTTCCCGACCGCGATGTCCCTGACCGCGCCGGTGCCGGCGCTCGAGATGGTCCCGCTGCTGCCGTTCTGGCTGCTCGGCGGCGCCCTGTTCTCGGTTCCGGTCTTCGCGTCGGCGCGGGCGCGCGCGAGGCTCTACCTGATCACCGACCGTCGGGCCGCGATCATCGACGCGTTTCCGCGACGCTGCGTGCGCTCGTTCCATGCGTCCGACCTCGACGCGATCTCGCGCGGCGTCTACGGATATTCGGGCCGGGCCGACGTCATGTTCGCGTCGATCCCGGCCAATCTGTGGCTGCTATTCAGGCTGACGCCCATGCTCTGGCGCGTGCCGACGGAGCGGACCGGATTCGTCGGCATCGCCGATCACGACCGGGCGGCGGCGCTGCTGCGGAAGCTGGCGCGATCGTAAGCCGACCCGCCGGCGGTCGGGGCCCGGGCTTGCGCTACTCCGCCGCCTTGTCGGCGGCGCGCAGCACCGGCTCGCGCATGGTGACGAATTCCTCGGCCGAGGTCGGGTGGATGCCGATCGTGGCGTCGAACTGCGCCTTGGTGGCGCGGCACTTGATGGCGATGCCGATCCCCTGGATGATCTCGCCCGCGTCGGGCCCGACCATGTGCGCGCCGACGACGCGATCGCTGTCGCGGTCGACCACCAGCTTCATCAGGGTGCGCTCGTCGCGGCCGCTCAGCGTGTGCTTCAGCGGCCGGAACTCGGACGTGTATATGTCCACCGCGGCGCAGCGCTCGCGCGCCTGCGCCTCGGTCAGCCCGACGGTGCCGATCGTCGGCTGGCTGAACACGGCGCTCGGGATGTCGGCGTAGTCGAAGGGCGGCGGCGCCTCGCCGAACAGGGTGTGCGCCAGCCACATGCCCTCGGCGAGCGCGACGGGCGTCAGCTGCACGCGGTCGATGACGTCGCCGATGGCGTGGATCGACGGCACCGCGGTGCGGAACGAGTCGTCGACCTCGACGGCGCCGTTGGCGGCGAGCGTCACGCCCGCGTCCTCGAGCCCGAGCCCGGCGCTGTTCGGGACGCGGCCGGTGGCGTAGAGGATGAGGTCCGCCGGGATCTCGGAGCCGTCCGCGAGCTCGGCGCAGAGATCGCCGCCGCGCTTCTCGATGCGCTCGATGGTGGCGTTGAAGCGGACGTTGATTCCCTTTTTGCGCATCTCGTCGCACAGAAAATGCCGCACGTCGTCATCAAATCCGCGCAGGAAGTGCGGGCCGCGGTAGAGCTGCGTGACTTCGGTGCCGAGCCCGCTGAAGATGCCCGCAAACTCGACGGCGATGTAGCCGCCGCCGACGACGACGAGCCGCTTCGGCAACCGCTCGAGGTGGAACATGTCGTCGGAGACCGACGCGTGCTGGTGGCCCGGAAACTCGGGCAGGAAGGGCCGTCCCCCGGTGGCGACCAGGATGTGCCGCGCGCTCACCCGGCGCCCGAGCACCTCGATGGCATGCGCGTCGGCGACGGTCGCGCGGCCGTCGAAGATCTCGACGCCGGCGTTCTTCAGGAGTCGCTCGTAGATCCCGTTGAGGCGGGCGATCTCGGCGTCCTTGTTGGCGATCAGCGTCGGCCAGTCGAAGGCGCTGCTGTCGACGCGCCAGCCGAAACCCGCGGCGTCCTCAAACTCCTCGGCGAAGTGCGCGGCGTAGACCAGCAGCTTCTTCGGTACGCAGCCCACATTGACGCAGGTTCCGCCGTAGAAGCGGTCCTCGGCGATCGCTACCTTCGCGCCCAGCGCGCCTGCCGTCCGCGCCGCCCGGACCCCGCCCGAGCCGGCACCGATGACGAACAGGTCGTAGTCGTAGCTGCCCACCGTGTCCCTCCATGGCCCGCGCGGCCCGGAGGCCTCGCAACGCTCGCGTGCCGGTCTACATAGGCCGTTGCCGGCGCGATCGGAACCCCGACCGCCTCACAATCGCGTCAGTGCACCGATTCGAACCGTTGTCGGCGGTAGCCGGCGCATCTAGGCGATCCCGCCCATGCAGACGTATTTGATCTCGAGAAACTCGTCGATGCCGTATTTAGAGCCCTCGCGCCCGATACCGGACTCCTTCATGCCGCCGAACGGCGCGATCTCGGTCGAGATGATGCCGACATTGGCGCCGATGATGCCGTATTCGAGACCCTCCGACACGCGCCAGACGCGGCCGAGATCGCAGCTGTAGAAGTACGAGGCGAGCCCGTATTCCGTGTCGTTCGCCATCTCGATCGCCTCGGCCTCGGTGCGGAAGCGGAACAGCGGCGCCAGCGGACCGAACGTCTCCTCCCGGGTGACCCGCATGTCCGTGGTCACGTCCGCGAGGACCGTCGGTTCGAAGAAGGTCCCGCCGAGCGAATGCCGGCTGCCGCCGACGACGACCCGCGCCCCCTTGCCGACCGCGTCGCGGATGTGCTCCTCGACCTTCTCGACCGCGGCGACGTCGATGAGCGGCCCCTGCTGCACGCCCTCTTCGAGCCCGTTGCCGACCTTCATCCGGGCGACGGCTTCGGCCAGCTTCTCGGCGAAGGCATCGTAGATGCCGTCCTGCACGAGCAGCCGGTTGGCGCAGACGCAGGTCTGCCCCGCGTTGCGGTACTTGGAGGCGACCGCGCCCTCGACCGCGGCATCGAGGTCGGCGTCGTCGAACACGATGAAGGGGGCGTTGCCGCCCAGCTCCATGCTGACCTTCTTCACCGTGCCGGCGCATTGTTCGATCAGCTTCTTGCCGATCTCGGTCGACCCGGTGAAGGTGAGCTTGCGGACGATCGGGTTCGACGTCATCTCGCCGCCGATCTCGCGAGCCCCGCCGGTGACCACGCTGAACACGCCCTTCGGCATGCCGGCCCGCTCCGCAAGCTCGGCCATGGCGAGTGCGGAATAGGGCGTCGCGGTCGCGGGTTTGGCGACCATCGTGCAACCGGCCGCGAGCGCCGGGCCGACCTTGCGCGCGATCATCGCCGACGGGAAATTCCACGGCGTGATCGAGGCGCAGACCCCCACCGGCTCCTTCAGGACGACGATCCTGCGGTCGGCCATGTGCGACGGTATGACGTCGCCATAGGCCCGTTTGCCCTCCTCGGCGAACCATTCGAGAAACGACGCCGCGTAGACGATCTCGCCCCGCGACTCCGCCAGCGGCTTGCCCTGCTCCGTCGTCATCAGGACGGCGAGGTCCTCCTGGTTCTCGAGCATCAGATCGTGCCAGCGCCGCAGGATTCCGGCACGGTCTTTCGCCGTCCGGGCCCGCCAGGCCGGCCACGCCGTGTTCGCCGCCTCGATCGCCCGACGCGTCTCGTTCGCGCCCAGGCGCGGCACGGTGCCGATGATCTCACGCGTCGCAGGGTTGTCGACGTCGATGGTCGCGCCGTCGTCGGCGTCGGTCCACGCGCCGTCGATATAGCATTTCTGACGGAAAAGACTCTGGTCCTCGAGCTGCATGTCAGGCGCCTCCTGCCGGATTTTCGGACAGCTGAATCGGGTGGCGGGGACGGCCCCCGGAACTGTCCGAGGTGATAGCAGATCGCGGGCCCGACCGCCAACACATCGGCCCGGGCTTGCGGTCGCGCCCCGACGAGCGCATATCATGGCGCATGTCCGACACGAAACGGGATGTCCCGCGATGAGAAACCAGATCGGGCGCGCCATTGCCCTAGCGGTTGGGAGCCTTGCGCTCGCGGCGTGCCAAACACAGGGGGGAAGCGCCGGACCGGACGCCGGGCAGGCGCAGCAGACGGCCGCACAGCAGGCCGGCGCGCAGCAGGCGGGCGCGGCAACCGAGAAGCGCTCGGCGGGCACGGCGACACGCCCCTACGCTCCGGCGGGCACGAACGGCGCTACCGTCGTCATCCGTCCCGAGGGCGACGTGATCATCGCCGCCGTCGGCGGCAACCCGGTCCGCCGCGACGATCGTGGAACGCTGATCACCGCGAAACCCGCGGGGGACGAATTCGGCAGCCTGATGCTGCCGCCCGGATCGCATGATCTTACGCTCGGGATGCTCGGCTCGGCGGCCGACATGGTCGACGTATCCATCGATGCCAAGCCGGGGGACTATATCTTCACGGTCCTCGATGCCAAGGCGGGCGATCGCAGCGTGAGGATCCTCGCCGTTATCGAGGGCGGTGCCGACGGCATGATCGTTGCCTCGTCCGAACCCCTGCTCGTCGGCCGGACCCGGGCCGAGGCGATGGCGGTGATCGCCGCGTCGCCCGCCGAGCGCAAGCAGATGCTGGCGAAGGAGTCGCCGGCCGACGGCAACAGCGCCGACAAGGCGAAGCTCAGCTTCCGCCAGGGTCGCCAGTATCTGGCACAGAATCAGCTCGAACAGGCGGTGGCTTCGTTCGACGACGCCATTGCCGCGGCGCCGGATTTCGGAGCCGCCCACATGCTGCGCGGCATCGCGCTGCTGCAGCTGAGCAGACCCGAAGATGCGCTCGCGGCGATCGACAAGAGCATCGACATCGGCACGCGCAAGCTCGGCCCCAACTCGGAAGCCCTGGCCGAACCGTTCTACCTGCGCGGTGCGGCCCTCTCGCTCATGGGCCGACCGGAAGAGGCGCTGGCGGCGCTCGACCGCTCGCTTGCCGTCAAGCCTACGGCGGAAAGCTATAACGCGCGGGCACAGATGTATTTCACGCGCGGCGAGGATCTGCTGGGCCGGGGCCGGGCGAGCGAGGCGTCCGCTTCGTTCGAGAAAGCGCGGGCGGATGCCGATGCGGGAATCGCCCTGGCGCCGAACAGCGTGGCGCTCTGGTCGATCAAGTCGGGCGCCCAATTCATGTTGCAGCAGGTTGGTCCCGCCTGTGAATCCGCGCGCAAGGCGTGCACATTCGGCAATTGCTCGATCCTCGAAGCCAAGCCGGAATGCCGACCGGGATCCTGACCGAATCCCCCGGCACGACCGCTTCGCCCGCGGGAATATCGCGCCGCCGCTTGCTGGGCATCGCGCTGGCCGCGGGCGTGGCGCCGATGTTTCCGGATGCGGCTCCGGTCGCCGCCCGAGGACTTCGCCGTATTCGACTGACCGCCGCGCCCGCGATCGTGCCGCTTGTCGGGGGCGAGTGGCCGGACACCGCCGTGTGGGCGTATAACGGCATCGTGCCCGGCCCCGAGATCCGCGTCCGCCAGGGCGACACCGTCCGCCTGACGGCGCGCAACGAACTCGCCGAGGCGACGACGATACACTGGCACGGCGTGCGCCTCCCCTTCGCGATGGACGGCGTGCCGGACCTCACGCAGGAACCAATCCCGCCCGGCGGAGAATTCGTGTACGAGTTCGGCGCCGTGGATGCTGGCACATTCTGGTATCACCCGCACGCGAACAGTGCGGAGCAGGTGGGCCGCGGCCTGTCCGGCGCGCTTGTCGTCGAGGAACCCGAGCCGTTGCGCGTCGATCGCGACGTCGTCTGGGTGCTCGACGACTGGCTGCTCGTCGATACCGCGCAGATCGACGCCGGTTTTGGCCACCCGATGCATATGAGCCACGGCGGCAGGCTGGGCAACACCATCACCTTGAACGGAACCATTCCCGACGAATTTGCGGTGCGCTCGGGCGAGCGCGTTCGGCTGCGCCTGGTCAACGTCTCGAACGCGCGGACGTTCGGGCTCGATTTCGCCGAACTTCGCCCGCACGTCATCGCGCTCGACGGCCAGCCCGTTGCGCCGTACCAGCCGCCCGGCGGACGCGTCGTCCTGGCGGCGGCGCAGCGGGTCGACCTGGTCATCGACATGGGCGGCCGCCCCGGCGACCGCGTGTCCATCGCCGACAGCTACTATCGTGGCCGGGCCTACCGCTTCGTCGACATCGTCTATTCGAGCGAGGCGCCGCTGCGCGATTCACCGCTCGACGCACCGATAGCGCTGCCGCGCAATCCGCTCCCGGAACCGGTCGTCGACGACCAGGCGCAGCGCGAGACGCTGCTTCTCGAAGGCGGCGCGATGGGGCGCATGCCGCCGAATGCGGACCGTTTTCTGCGCGACCGCCAATTCTGGTTCCTGAACGGCCTGCCCGCCAAGGGCCACGCCGAATCGCCGCTGTTCACGGTCGAGCTCGGGAGAACCTGCATCGTCACGCTGCGCAACGAGACCGGCTGGGAGCACCCGATGCATCTGCACGGTCATGCGTTCCGCGTCCTGCGACGCAATGACGAGCCGAATCTGCGGGGCGAATGGCTCGACACGGTGCTGATACCCCCGCAGCAATCGGTAGAGATCGGCTTCGTTGCGGACAATCCCGGAGACTGGATGTTCCATTGCCATATTCTTGAGCACCAGATGTCCGGCATGAGCGGCATCGTCCGCGTCGCCTAGGCGACGATTTCGCGCGAGGTGCGGGCCGCGGCGGCTCGGCGCGTCGGCGCGGGGCAGTGCGCGGTCCGGCTCAGTCGTGGACGACGATGCGGCTCGGGCCCCTGATCCCCAGTTCCTCGCTCTCGTACCGGGCCTCCCAGGGCCGCGTCGTCCGCACGCAATTGGCCTTGAGCGCCCTGATGGCACTCGGGACCGTCTCGGCGTCCTGCATCATCTTCAGTTCGGGTACCGTGATCTCGCGCGTGAACGACATCGGCCCGATCCGATCCTCGCCGATGAACAGGTTGGTGGTATCGAAGTACTTGCGCCGGATCTGGCGTTCGAAAGTGCCGATGTCCGTCGTGTAGGCGCCGCAGACCGACAGATTGCCCTCATGCTCGAAGGCTCGCAGCGCGATCAGCGTGGTCTTGCCGCTGGTCCAGTTGAGCTTGAGGTAACGGTAATCCTGGTCGAGCGGCTGCGGCTGCAGGGGTTCGTAGCCGGCGCAGGCGGCAGCCAAGGAAAGCACGAACAGCGGACACAGGACTCGCGTGACATGCACTTGGTATCTCCCTGCCGTCGATCGCGCCGCCGAACGAATACCGCCGGCACGAAACGGTCGTCTTTTCGATGGCTCTCTCAACCGGTCGGTGTCGCATCGTACGGACATGCCGGCATCGATTCAACTCGACGCCCGCGCAATGCGGCATCGCCCATTCGCCGCGACGTGCCGCGCCGGGATGATCCCGACACGGGGCAGATCACGTCCCTCGGCACCTGCGCTATAGTCGCCCGCGACAGGGGTCGATCGGGAACGGCCCTCGCGTCCCGCACGGGAAGAAAGACGAACGGAAGCAGAAATGACGGTCGCACGGTCCATGACACGCGTGGAAGCAACGGGAATAGATTACGATTCCAGCCTGCGCGCCGTCGCCGACCCGGCCGCCGCGGGGAAATTCTTTCGGCTCCACCGGCCGCGCAGCCGCGCCGCCTGGTGCGCGGAATTCGCTCGCCTCGCCTACTGCGACGATCGGGCAACGATCGAAAGCAGCCTGGCGCGGGTCGGCTTCCGGCTGGTCGCCGTTTTCGCGCACGACGGAACCGAAGGCTTGCTCGCCGAAGGGGCGGCGTTTTCGATTCTCGTCTTCCGCGGCTCCGACGACGTCCGAGCCTGGATCACCAACCTCGACGTTCGCCCGGTGTCCTGGCGGGGCGGCGGCAGGGTCCATAGCGGCTTCGCTGCGGCACTCGATACCACATGGCCCGTGGTGCAGGCTGCGCTGCGCGAGACCCGGGCGCCGCTCCTGTTCAGCGGCCACAGTCTCGGCGCGGCGCTGGCGACGCTGGCGGCGAGCCTCGTCCCCGATGCCGTGCTCATCACCTTCGGTTCACCGCGGGTCGGCGACTCGGCGTTTCGCGCGAACATGGTGCGCCGCCCGGGCGAGATGTGTCGCTACGTCAACAATCGCGACATCGTCTGCCGCGTGCCGTCGGCGCGACTCGGTTACCGGCACGTCGGCACGCCCCACCTCATCGACACCGACGGCCGGGTCAGCCGGCGCGCGCCGCGACATCAGGGGCTCGCCACGCTGCTGGCCGACTCGCTGAACTGGGACGGTATCCGCACGGCGACCCGGATCGGCCGGAACCTGCCGCGCGAACTGACCGATCATGCGCCGATCAATTATGTCTCCGCGCTGCGCTGATCCGCCAGCGGCAGACGATTTCGCATGACGGGACAGCGATCGATTTCCTGTCGGCCCGGGGCTGCCGGCGTCCGCTACGACCAATTGATCGCAATTGCGCAACCGTCACTGCGGGACTAATATGCGCCGGTCGGGATATGGCGGTCTCCCGGCTTTTCCAAGGCGCCCAACGCCCAAGCACCGGCTAACGCTCCGTGACAGCGGAGGTCAAGCTCATGGGCGCGTTCAATACATCGATCACCCCCTCCGAACTGATCGGCAAGATCGGCGGCGCCGACTGTCCGATCATCCTCGACGTGCGCCGGCGCGATGCCTTCGAGGCCGCCGCCGACGTCATTCCGACCGCGCGCTGGCGCAACCACAAGGCGCCGGTCGGCGCCGAGGAGAAGCCTGCATTGTGGGGACCCGTCGTGGTTTACTGCGTGCACGGGCACCAGGTCAGCCAGGCGGCAGCGGCGCTCTTGCGCTCGACCGGCATCGATGCCCGCTATCTCGAGGGCGGCGTCGAGGCCTATCGCGCCGCCGGCGGACCGCTGATCCGACGCGGTGTCCTGCCGGTGCGCGAGGAGCGAACGCCGAGCCGCTGGATCACGCGCGCGCGTCCGAAGATCGACCGCATCGCCTGCCCCTGGTTCATCCGGCGCTTCGTCGACCGCGACGCGGCGATCCATTTCGTCGATGCCGAATGGGTGCGCGACGCGGCGGTCGAACTCGGGGCCGTTCCGTTCGACATCCCGGACGTGGAGTTCTCCCATGTCGGCGACCGGTGCAGCTTCGATGCCTTCCTCGAGCGGTTCGACGTGCACGATCCCGCGCTCCGGCAGCTCGCCGTGATCGTCCGCGGGGCCGACACCGGCCGCCTCGATCTCGCGCCGCAGGCTGCCGGCCTGCTGGCGATGTCGCTCGGCCTGTCGGCGATACAGCCGGACGATCAGGTCATGCTCGAGCAGGGCCTGCTGCTCTATGATGCGCTGTACGCCTGGTGCCGCTTCGCCGCAAAGGAGACGCACGGCTGGCCGCCGCTCGAGACAGGAACGGTGGCCGCTCCGCTGGAAATCGCGCGATGACCGGCGGGTCCTCCGGTATCGCTGGCGAACCCGCTGAAGCTGCCCGGACCATCCGCGGCAGCCAGGTCGAATTTCGCGAGGCGCTGCGCGTCTGGCTGAAGATCGGACTGGTGAGTTTCGGGGGGCCGGCGGGCCAGATCGCGTTGATGCACCGCATCCTCGTCGAGGAAAAACGCTGGATCAGCGAGGGCCGGTTCCTGCATGCCCTCAACTACTGCATGCTGCTCCCGGGCCCCGAAGCGCAGCAGCTTGCCACCTATGTCGGGTGGCTGCTGCACCGGACGCTCGGGGGACTCGTCGCCGGCATCCTGTTCGTGCTGCCCGGCGCCATCGTCATATTGGGGCTCAGCATACTCTATGCCGGCTTCCACGAACTGACGATCGTCCAGGCCGTCTTCTTCGGCATCAAGGCGGCGGTGCTTGCGGTCGTGATCGAGGCAGTACTTCGCATCGGCAGGCGTGCGCTCAGGAACCGGGCCATGTACGCGCTCGCGGCCATCGCCTTCGTTGCAATCTTCTTCCTGCAGGTGCCGTTCCCGGTGATCGTCGTCGCCGCAGGCCTGGCCGGCTACGTCGGCGACCGGCTGTGGCCGGGACGGTTTGCGCTGCCCGCGGGGCACCGACGGGCGACGAACGCCGCGGGCACCGACCCCGACGCTGTGCTCGAGGACGGGTTGGCGAGCCACACGCAACCGACGATCGGTCGCGCCCTGAGGGTGAGCGGAACCTGCCTCGTCCTGTGGTTCGCCCCGATCGCCATCGCGGCGTCGCTGCTCGGCACGGCGCACGTCTTCGTCCTCGAGGGGCTGTTCTTCAGCAAGATGGCGGTCGTGACGTTCGGTGGCGCCTATGCGGTCCTCGCCTATGTCGCGCAGCAGGCGGTGGAGACGCATGGCTGGCTCGCGCCCGGCGAGATGCTCGACGGGCTCGGCATGGCCGAGACGACCCCCGGGCCGCTGATCATGGTCGTCCAGTTCGTCGGATTCATGGGCGCGTACCGGTACCCCGGCGGGCTCGACCCGATGCTGGCGGGCATCCTCGGCGCGGCGCTGACGACCTGGGTTACGTTCGTGCCCTGTTTCCTGTGGATCTTCCTCGGCGCGCCCTACATCGAGGCGCTGCGCGGCAATCGCTCGCTGGGCGCGGCGCTCTCGGCGATCACGGCCGCGGTCGTGGGCGTGATCCTGAATCTCGCGCTGTGGTTCGGGCTGCACGTCGCGTTCGGGCAGGTCGACGAGCTGCATCTTGCGGGCATCCGCCTGTTCTGGCCGGCATGGGCGACGATCAACGTGGCGTCGCTGACGCTGACGGCGGCGGCCCTCGTCGCGATGCTCCGCTTCCGCGTCGGCATGCTGCCGACGCTCGCCGCGGCGGCCGGGCTCGGCACCCTGTATTCGTACGCGGGCCTGTGATCCCGGCCTACCAGCGCCAGCCGAGGACCGCGGTGCCGATAAAGATCAGCAGGATCGCCGCGCCGGCGATCAGGGCTGCGATCGTGATGTGCCGCTGCGACGGGCGGATCTCGGCGTACTCCCGGTGGAAGTGGGCATCCGGGATGGCCTCGCGCCGGGCCAGCTCGTCGAGGCCGCGCTCGCGCAGCACGTTGCGGTAGAGCCAGGGCAGCGCCGCCCAGGTCTCGGGATGGTTCTCCCAGATCCACTTGATCAGCCGGGTCGCGCGGCGCTCCGTACGCGTCTTCCAGAGGAACATCCAGAACACCGCGAGCGCGGTGACCGTGAGCAGGAGCTTGATCTCGGGACTGGTACCGAGCTCGGCGGCCATCGCGAGGCCTATTCCACCGTCACCGACTTGGCGAGGTTGCGCGGCTGGTCGACGTCCGTGCCCTTGAGCACGGCCGTGTGATAGGCGAGCAGCTGGACCGGTATCGCATACAGGATGGGCGCGACGAACGGATCGACCGACGGCAGGGCTATGCTCGCCTCGGGTTTCGCCTGCGCCGCCACGCGGGCCACCCCGTCGGCGTCGGAGAGCACGATCACGCGGCCGCCGCGCGCGATGACCTCCTGCAGGTTGGACGCCGTCTTCTCGAACAGCGGATCGTTCGGCGCGATGACGATCACCGGCACGCCTTCGTCGATCAGGGCGATCGGCCCGTGCTTCATTTCGCCGGCGGCGTAGCCCTCGGCATGGATATACGAGATCTCCTTGAGCTTCAGCGCCCCTTCGAGCGCCAGCGGGTAGGCCGGACCACGTCCCAGATAGAGCACGTCGCGCGCCTCCACGATGCCGTGCGCCAGGGCCTCGATGCGCTCGTCGTGGCTCAGCACCTCGGCAGCGCGACCCGGCACCTCGGCCAGCGCCGCCGACAATTCCGCCTCGCGCTTGGCGTCGATCGCCTTGCGCGCTCGCGCCGTGGCGATCGCCAGGCAGGCCAGCACGGTGAGCTGGGTCGTGAAGGCCTTGGTCGAGGCGACCCCGATCTCGGGGCCGGCCAGGGTCGGCAGCACGGCATCGGATTCCCGGGCGATCGACGATTCCGGGACGTTGACCACCGAGAGGATGGTCTGGCCCTGCGATCTGGCATAACGCAGCGCCGCGAGCGTGTCGGCGGTCTCGCCGGACTGGCTGACGAACATGGCGAGCCCGCCGTCGGGCATCGGCGCCTCGCGGTAGCGGAACTCCGATGCGATGTCGATCTCGACCGGCACGCGCGCCACCTGCTCGAGCCAGTATTTCGCCACCATCCCCGCGTAGAACGCGGTGCCGCAGGCGATGATCGTGAATTTCGGGACGGCGGCCAGGTCGAGCGGCAGCGGCGGCAGGGTTATGGTGCGGTTCGCCGGGTTCAGCATCGTGTGCAGCGTGTCGCCGATGACCGCCGGCTGCTCGTAGATCTCCTTGAGCATGAAATGGCGGTAGTTGCCCTTGCCGATCATCGCGCCGGACAGCGCCGTCTGGACGACCGGCCGCTCGGCGGGGGCATTGGCGGCATCGAACACGCGTGCCCCGGCCCGCGTGGCGACCACCCAGTCGCCCTCCTCGAGATAGCTGATGCTCTGCGTCAGGGGCGCCAGCGCCATGGCGTCCGAACCGAGATACATCTCGCCGTCGCCATAGCCGATCGCCAGCGGACTGCCGCGTCGCGCGCCGATCATCAGATCCTCCTCGCCGGCGAAGACGATCGCCATGGCAAACGCGCCCTCGAGCCGCGGCAGCGCCGCCGCGACGGCCTCGGTCGGCGTCTTGCCGTCGTCGAGATAACGCGTCAGCAGATGGGCGACGACCTCGGTGTCGGTCTCGGATTCGAACCGCGCGCCCGACCCCGAGAGCTCGTCGCGCAGCTCCTGGAAATTCTCGATGATCCCGTTGTGCACGAGCGCCAGACGCGGCGTCGCGTGCGGGTGTGCGTTGGTCTCGTTGGGCACGCCGTGGGTCGCCCAGCGCGTGTGGCCGATGCCGACGGTCCCGGCCAGCGGCGCTTCGGTGAGCCGGCCCTCGAGATTGACGAGCTTGCCCTCGGCGCGGCGGCGCTCGATGCCGCCGGCCGTCAGCGTCGCGATGCCGGCCGAGTCGTAACCGCGGTATTCCAGGCGCCGCAGCCCTTCGAGCAGCAGCGGGGCTACCGGCTGCCGCCCGATGATGCCGATGATGCCGCACATTCGGGTCTATTTCTCCTTCTTGCGCGCAGCCTTCTCGCGGGCCTTGCGCTCGCGGTAGGCGGCGGCGGCCCCGTCGAGCACCGTCTGCCGCGGCCGCGTCACGGCGAGCGCGTCGTCCGGCACGTCCCGCGTAATCGTGCTGCCGGCGCCGACGATCGCGCCCTTGCCCACGCTGACCGGCGCGACGAGCGCCGTGTTGGAGCCGATGAAGGCGCCCTCGCCGATGGTCGTGCGGTGCTTCAGATATCCGTCGTAATTGCAGGTTATCGTGCCGGCGCCGATGTTCGCTGCCGCGCCGACCACGGCGTCACCGACATAGCTCAGGTGGTTGGCCTTTGCGCCGGGACCGAGCACCGCGTTCTTGACCTCGACGAAATTGCCGACGCGCGCGCCCGCCTCGATGCGGGCGCCGGGGCGCAAGCGGGCAAACGGGCCGACCGAGGCGCCGGCGCCGATCGTCACGCCCTCGAGATGGCAGAATGGCCGGACCTCGGCGCCGTCCGCGACGGAAACGCCGGGGCCGAAGAAGACGGAGGGACCGATCACGACGTCGCGGCCGAGCACGGTGTCGTGGCTGAACCACACGGTCTCCGGGTCGGTCAACGTCGCGCCGTCGTCCATCGCGCGCAGGCGCCGCGCCCTCTGCCACACCGCTTCCGCCGCCGCCAGATCGGCGCGGCTGTTCACGCCGAGAACCTCCTCGGGGTCGCCCTCGACGACGGCGCAGGCGAGTCCGTCGGCGCGGGCCAGGCCGACGATGTCGGTGAGATAGAATTCGCCCTTGGCGTTGTCGTTGCCGACCCGGTCGAGCAGCCCCCAGAGCTGTCCTGCCGAGATCGCCATGACGCCCGAATTGCACAGCCGGATCGCGCGTTGCGCCTTGCTGGCGTCGCGGTATTCGACGATCGCCTGCAGCGCGCCCGCGTCGTCCAGGACGAGCCGCCCGTATTCCGCCGGATCGTCGGGGCGGAAGCCGAGAACGACGAGCTGCGCCCCGTCGGCCCGGGCGTCGAGCATGCGTTGCAGCGTCGGCGGCCCGATCAGCGGCGTATCGCCGTAGAGCACGAGGATGGATGCCCGGTCGGATCCCTCGCTGAACCCGTCGAGCGCATCGCGCGCCACGCGTACCGCGTCGGCGGTGCCGTTCTGGCGTTCCTGCAGCACCGTCGGCCAGGGCGCGACGGCCGCGGCGACGTCCGCCATGTCGGGTCCGACGACGACGACGCAACGCGACGGCCGCAGCGTTTCCGCCGCCGCCAGCACGTGCGCGACGAGCGGCCGTCCGGCCAGCGGATGCAGGACCTTGGGTATGTCCGATTTCATGCGGGTTCCCTTGCCGGCGGCAAGGAGAATGACCGCAACGTCAGGCTGGGCCATGATCTACCGAATCCCGGACATCGCGACCGCCGGGCGAGTCGTCTGGAAGCTGCGCATGCCGCGCGAAACTGCCACAATCCGGCAGCGGCCGCCAAGTCACTTTGTGTGTCCGACGGTTGCGGATTATTGCGAATTCTTGCAGAACAGCGGGCCATGAACCCCGGCGTCCCCGATCTCGTCTTCGACCTGGACGGCACGCTGATCGACAGCGCGCCGGACCTGCACGCGGCGGTGAACAAGCTGCTCGGCGCCGACCGTCGCCGCCTGCTCGACTATGCCGAGCTGGTCAAGATGATCGGTGACGGGGTTCCTATGCTGGTGCGCCGAGCCTACGAGGCGACCGGCGGCGTTCCGGACGATTTCGACGCCAAGGTCGAGCGCTACCGCGCCCTTTACGGCGCCGCCCTTGCCGACAGGACAACGCCGTTTCCGGGCGTCGCGGAGACCCTCGACCGGTTGCAGCGGACGGGCCATCGCATGGCGGTGTGCACCAACAAGCCTCGCGATCCGACCCTGCAGATCCTCGAGGCGCTCGGTCTCGCGCGGTATTTCGCGGCGGTCGCCGGCGGCGACAGCCTGCCGGTGCGCAAGCCGGATGGCGGGCACCTGACGGGCACCCTCCAGATGATGGGGTCGCGGCCGGAAGACGCGGTCATGATCGGCGACAGCCGCAACGACGTGATGGTCGCCCGCAATGCCGGGGTGGCGGTGATCGTCGTCAGCTACGGGTATCGCCGCGAGCCGGTCGAGGAGCTCGGCGCCGACATCGTCGTCGACCGCTTCGCCGAGATCCCCGATGCGCTGGCGCGACTGGCCTAGCCGGCCGGTGCGGGACGCGATCCCGCGCGCCGCGCCGCCGCCCGGCGCCAAATCCGGCCCGGCGTCGGCCGCAGCCCCCCGCTCGTGGTCGACCGCGCCCGGAGCGCCTATCTTTCTGATCCGAAACATGGTCGCAGCACCGCCACCGGTGCCGGGGCCGACCACTTCTGGAAGGCGGAGCGTCCGGATACCGTGAGTGACCTCCACGAAAGCACGCTCGACCTGCGCTTCGGCCTGTCGTTCGATGATCTCCACGAGCGAGACGGGCTGCTGCGGCTCGACGCGACGTTCCTCGACTACCTGGGCGGCGAAGACGCGGACCTGCAGGCGCGGCTGAGCGAAGCCCGGAGCGAGCCCGACTCGCTGGCGGCGCTCGCCGAATCCGAACTCATCATCGCGCTCGCGCCGTATCTCGAGACGTTCGTCGCGCGGCTGTTCGGAATCGACGAGGAAATCGACGCGCTGCGCGCGCGGCACGACGAGAAGTCACCGCTGTTCGTGGCCAAGCGGCAGTTCGTGCAGCGGCGGGCGCTGAAGCGCATCAGGCCGGCGGAGGCGGAGACCCTGGACGGCGTCGTGCTCGGCCACGAGCTTGAACTGCTGCTGGGCGAACCCCTGACCGAACTGGCGTTCGCGCGGAAGGTGATCGAGTGGGAGGCGGACGAAGAACGGCACGGCGCCGCGCTCGCCGTCGCGGAATCCTATGCGGCCTGGGCGACGCTGAGCGAAGCCGGCCGGCGGCGGCACGCTGCGGGCGTGCTGTTCAAACAGCCGGGAAAGCTCGATTACGACCGACTGATCCGCGACATGGTCACCGACGAGAGCGGCGGTTACCCGTGCCACAGCCTGCCGGCGGAGCGGCTGCGCCGGCGCGACGGGTTCGCCCTGACCGATGCGGGCACGGACCTGACCGGCGCGCTCGACGACGCGAACTATTGCATCTGGTGCCACAAGCAGGGCCGCGACAGCTGCGCGCGCGGGTTGCGCGAGAAACTGAAGCCCGGCGAGGCGGGACCGGCACCGTTCCGCAAGAGCCCGTTCGGCGTGACGCTGGCCGGCTGTCCGCTGGAGGAGAAGATATCCGAGTTCCAGCTGGTCAAGGCGGAAGGGCGGGCGATCGCCGCGCTCGCCATCGCCGTCGTCGACAACCCGATGGTGGCGGCCACGGGCCACCGCATCTGCAACGACTGCATGAAGTCCTGCGTCTACCAGAAGCAGGATCCCGTCGACATTCCACAGGTCGAGACGCGCACGTTGAAGGACGTGCTGGCGCTGCCCTGGGGCTTCGAGATCTATTCGCTGCTGACGCGCTGGAATCCGCTCAACCTGCGTCGACCGTTCCCGCGGCCGGAAACCGGCCGGCGCATCCTGATCGTCGGCATGGGTCCGGCCGGGTTCACGCTGGCCCACCACCTGCTCAACGACGGCCACACGATCGTCGGTATCGACGGCCTGAAGATCGAGCCGCTGCCGCCGGAGATCTGCGGCATGACGCCAGGCGGCGAGCGCGCGCCGTTCGGGCCGGTCCGCGACGTCGCGTCGCTGTACGAATC
Source organism: Alphaproteobacteria bacterium (assembly GCA_041584475.1). Lineage (GTDB taxonomy): Bacteria > Pseudomonadota > Alphaproteobacteria > UBA8366 > JADFVY01 > JBFHDX01. The sequence continues at coordinate 51,169 of JBFHDX010000002.1, read as the reverse complement.
GCTCGACGACCGGGTCATGGCGGGCTTCGGCGGCGTCGCCGAATACGGCATCACGGTGCGCTGGGACAAGAACTTCCTCAAGCTGATCCGGCTGCTGCTCGAGCGCCGCGCCGGGTTCGCGATGTTCGGCGGTGTCCGCTTCGGCGGAACCATGACCCTCGAGGACGCTTGGGAAGCCGGTTTCGATCACGTCGCCCTGTGCGCGGGCGCCGGCCGGCCGACGGTGATCGACATGCCGAACAACTTGGCGCGCGGCGTGCGCACGGCATCGGATTTCCTGATGGCGCTGCAGCTCACCGGGGCGGCGCGGGGCGACAGCGTCGCCAACATGCAGTTGCGCCTGCCGGTCGTCGTGATCGGCGGCGGTCTGACCGCGATCGACACGGCGACAGAAGCGCTCGCCTACTATCCGGTGCAAGTCGAGAAGTTCGTCGCCCGCTACGACGACCTCGTCGCGGACCGGGGCGCCGCGGCCGTCCGCGCCGCCTGGAGTACCGACGAGCTGGCGATCGCCGACGAGTTTCTGGCGCACGGGCGGGCGATCCGCGAGGAACGTGGGGCTGCCCGGGCCGGCGGTCGCGAGCCGCGGATCCGCGAGCTCGTGCAGGGCTGGGGCGGCGTCACCATTGCCTACCGCAAGCGCTTGATCGACAGCCCGTCATACACGCTCAATCACGAAGAGGTCGGGAAGGCGCTTGAGGAAGGCATCCGCTTCGCCGAGTGCCTGTCCCCGGTCGCCGTCGAAATCGACGGCGACGGACATGCGAACGGTCTCGTGCTCGCACGCCAGCATCTCGGCGAGACGGGCGAATGGTCCGGCGATGAGACGGTCACGCTGCCGGCCCGCAGCATCTTCATGGCCGCCGGTACGCACCCGAACACCGTGCTGGCGCGCGAGGATCCGGAGCATTTCGAGCTGGACGGCCGGTATTTCCGGGCCTGCGACGAGACGGGCCGGCCGGTGCAGCCGGAACGCTCGGCAGCCAAGCCCGATACGGTCCGAGTCTTCATGTCGAAGACCGCCGACGAGCGCTATGTCAGCTTCTTCGGCGACCTGCACCCGAGCTATTTCGGCAACGTCGTCAAGGCGATGGGCAGCGCGCGGCAAGGTTATCCGCTGATCACCGGCGTGCTGGAGCGACGCCCCGCCGCCGCCGCGGACGACGGAGAGGCCTTCGTGCGGCGCATCAGTCACGACCTTCGCGCGGTCGTCGAACGGGTCGAGCGTCTGACGCCGACCATCGTCGAGGTCGTCGTGCGGGCGCCGGCGGCCGCGCGCCGGTTCCAGCCGGGGCAGTTCTATCGTCTGCAGAATTTCGAGGCCGGGGCGCAATGCGTCGACGGCACGACGCTGGCCATGGAGGGGCTCGCCATGACCGGCGCCTGGGTCGACCGGGCGCAAGGGCTGGTTTCGGTCATCGTCCTCGAGATGGGCGGCTCGAGCAGCCTGTGCCGCCTGCTGCGACCCGGCGAGCCGGTGATTCTGATGGGACCGACCGGGGCGCCGACGGAGATCGGACGAGAGGAGACCGCGCTGCTGGCCGGCGGCGGTCTCGGCAACGCGGTGCTGTTCTCCATCGGCCAGGCGCTGCGCGCCGCGGGTGGCCGCGTGCTGTATTTCGCGGGCTACAAGAAGGCTGAGGATCGCTACAAGGTCGCCGACATCGAACGCGCCGCCGACGCGATCGTCTGGTGCTGCGACGAGGCGCCCGGCTTCGAGGCCTCGCGACCGCAGGACACGGCCTTCGTCGGAAACATCGTCGCGGCGATGCAGGCCTACGGCGCCGGCGAGCTGGGCCCGCAGGCGATCCCGCTGGACGAGGTCGATCGTGTCATCGCCATCGGATCCGACCGCATGATGGCGGCGGTCTCAGCCGCCCGGCATACGGTCCTGCGAAACCGCCTGAGGGACGGCCACGGCGCCATCGGCTCGATCAACTCGCCGATGCAGTGCATGATGAAGGAGATCTGCGGCCAGTGTCTGCAGGCTCACATCGACCCGCAAACGGGCGAGCACCGCGTCGTGTTCTCCTGCTTCAATCAGGATCAGCCACTCGACCGGGTCGACTGGGCCGGCCTCAACGCACGCCTGCGGCAGAATTCGGTCTCGGAGAAGCTCACGACGCAGTGGATCGAGCGCTGCCTGGAACGGCTCGAGGCCGCACCGACCAGCGACTGACTAGCGCGCCCGGCTTGCCGGGCGCCCAGCTTCGGCGCGCGCACCCTCGGCAGGAACGTCCGCCGTCTCGGCCCGCGAGAGGTAGACTCTGAGACCGCCGTAACTGGTATCGGCCGACGCCAGCACCGGGACCGCAGGCATGCCGTCCTGCGGCGCCGCGAACCACATCGTGAGTTGCAGCGATTCGTCGCTCACGACCTCACGCTCACGGGGGTTGCCGCGGAACTTCTCCTCGAAGCCGTCGATCGCCGTCAGCGTCAGATCGCAGCGCGCCGCCTCGCCTTCGAACATCATGTACCGGTTGCCGGACAAGACGTCCGCCTGGCCTTCCCGCGCCGTCACGCTGTAGTGCAGCTTGCCGTCGAACACCTTGAACGTCCCCGCGCAGCGCGCACCGACCGTCATCTGATCGATGATCGCCGCGACGGCGCTCATCGGGTCGAGCGTATCGCGCTTCTCCGCCCGCTCGGTGAACCGGGCCTCGTCGCCGACCCGCATGCGCGCGACGAACGGGACGCCGTCATTGCGATATTCGATCAGGATGGCCTTGGGTCTGCGCCCGCGCTGCGCGATATCGCGCTTGTGCAGCTCGGGCCGGTACGAACCGTCATCGGCGATCGCGCCTTCCGTGAGCGCATGGCTGCGCCAGTCGAACATCCAGCCGACGAGTCCCTTGCCGACGGCGGTCGTCTCCATGCGATAGCGCTCTTCGTTGCGAACCAGCTGCACGTCGGCGGTCATCATGTGAAAGCCGCCGAAATAGCCCTCGTAACCGAGCGCGACGCCCTCCGACGCGGCCGCCTGGCGCGTCGGCGCCGCAAGCGCGGCGGCCAGCACCAGCGTCGTCAGGCCGGAAACGACGATCGTTCTCGACAGAACATGGAAACGCACCGTCACGATAGAATCCCCTCACTGCGCGGACCCGTTCGTCCACCCCCGGTCAGAGATAAGAGTAGCGGTTGCAGGTGACCAGTAACTTAATGTTTCAAAGCATTACGAAATTCGTCGGGGCGACGGTCCAGGGCGGCTTGCGGAACCATGACCGGCGCCGCGCTTGACAGGCTTCGGGGCCGATCGTACATCTGGCCACGAACGCGACTGAGCGGGCGCGTAGCTCAGCGGGAGAGCACTGTCTTCACACGGCAGGGGTCGCTGGTTCAATCCCAGCCGCGCCCACCATCGAGGCGCCGGGCCATGGCGCGGCGCCTTGTCCTTTTTTCGAACCTGCCCGAACGGCGATTACCTCTCGAAGCCATGTCGTTGCCGGTCGACGGTCGGCGTGTGGCCGGTGCGGTGACCGAACATGCCCGACTGCCCTACGCCGCGCCGGGGCGTCGTCCGCGTGCGGCCGCTGTGGCGGCAAATGAGGCGGTTTCTACAGGGCTGGTGCAAATCCAAAAAAAAACAACGGGTTTTATTCTTCGAGAACGTCGCTATTATCGTCGCTCAGGACTGGCGGTGCTGCCGCCTGTGTGTCCTTGCCCGGCATCGTCCGGGTCAAGCAATGAAACGAGAACTTGCAGGGAACGAACAGCAATGACATTTCGCAAAGCAATCGCCGCAGCCGCGGCGCTGACATTTGTCGGCTTCGCTGCCCAGGCGCAGACGCTTGATGCGGTAAAGTCCAGGGGGCATGTCCTGTGTGGTGTGAGCCAGGGTCTCCCCGGCTTCTCCAACCCGGACGACAAGGGCAACTGGACCGGCATCGACGTCGATGTCTGCCGCGCCGTCGGCGCGGCCGTCTTCGGGGACGACAAGAAGGTCAAGTACGTGCCGCTCTCGGCGAAGGAGCGCTTTACCGCGCTGCAGTCGGGCGAGGTCGACCTCCTGTCGCGCAACACCACCTGGACCTTCAGCCGCGACAACTCACTGGGTCTCGAGTTCGTCGGCGTCAACTATTACGACGGCCAGGGCTTCATGGTCCGCAAGGACCTCGGCGTGAAGAGCGCCAAGGAACTCTCGGGTGCCGCCGTATGCACGAACACCGGCACGACCACCGAGCTGAACGTCGCGGACTATTTCCGCGCCAACAAGCTTGAATACAAGGTCGTGGCCTTCGAGAAGGCGGACGAGGTTGTCGCCGCCTATGACGCCGGCCGCTGCGACGTCTACACGACCGACCGTTCGGGCCTTGCCGCCCAGCGCACCAAGCTGAAAGAGCCGGACGCGCACGTCGTGCTGCCGGAGATCATCTCCAAGGAGCCGCTCGGGCCGGCCGTGCGTCACGGTGACAGCCAGTGGGCCGACATCGTTCGCTGGTCGCTCAACACCATAATCATCGGCGAAGAGTTGGGCATCACGTCGAGCAACGTCGACAAGATGAAGACCTCCGACAATCCCGAGGTCAAGCGCATGCTCGGCCAGGAGGCCAATTTCGGCGAGCAGCTCGGCCTCTCGCAGGATTTCGCGTACAACATCCTGAAGACCGTCGGCAACTACGCCGAGAGCTACAACCGGAATGTCGGCCCGGACACGCCGCTCAAGCTCGACCGCGGGCTGAACGCGCTGTGGAAGGACGGCGGCATCCTCTACGCCCCGCCGTTCCGCTGAGCCGCTTAACGACAGCAGGCGCCCCCGGCCCCTGGCCGGGGGCGTTTGTGTTTAGACGACAACTACGGCACGGAAATATTTGACAGCGGAATGCCTTTCGTATTCGGTTAGTCAAAACGACAATACTGAACAGGGGAACAAGAATGGCGGTTCAGGGGGACACTCCCTCGCGCGGCGGCACGGCTTTCTGGAACGATCCGCGGTTCCGGAGCATCTTCTTCCAGATCGTCGTCATCACAGCCGTCGTCGGCTTCGCCTGGTACCTGTTCCGCAATACGACCGCCAACCTGGAACGCCAGGGCATCGCGTCGGGGCTCGAGTTTCTCAACTCGACCGCGGGTTTCGGCATCATCATGACGCTGATCGAGTACAGCGAGGAATCGACCTACGGCAGGGCGTTCCTCGTCGGCCTGATCAACACGATCGTCATGTCCATGATCGGCATCGTGCTGGCGACGATCCTCGGGTTCGTCGTCGGCATCGCGCGGCTGTCGTCGAACTGGCTGATCAGCCGCATGGCCACCGTCTATGTCGAGACACTGCGCAACGTTCCGCTGCTCCTGCAGATCTTCTTCTGGTACTTCGCCGTATTGCGGCTCGCCCCGAGTCCGCGCAACAGCATCCAGGTCGGCGATTCGATCTTCATCAACATCCGCGGCATCTACAGCCCGAAGCCGCTGTTGGGCGACGGTTTCGAGCTGATCGTCTATGGCTTCCTCCTGGCGATCGCCGGCATCGTGTTCGTCGTGCGCTGGGCGCACCGCCGGCAGGAGGCGACCGGCAAGCAGTTCCCGATCTTCCTGACATCGCTGGGACTGATCGTCGGCCTGCCGCTCGTCGGGCTCATCCTTGTCATGCTGATCTACGGCGGTACGCCCCTGCAGTGGGAGTACCCGGTGCTACAGGGCTTCAATTTCCGCGGCGGTCTGGTGCTGATCCCGGAATTCATCTCGCTGCTGCTGGCGCTGTCGACCTACACCGCGGCATTCATCGCCGAGATCGTGCGTGCCGGCATCATGGCGGTGAGCCACGGTCAGACCGAGGCGGCGCGTTCGCTGGGCCTGCGCAACGGCCCGACGCTGCGCCTCGTCGTCATTCCCCAGGCGCTGCGGGTGATCATTCCGCCGCTTACCAGCCAGTATCTGAATCTCACCAAAAACTCCTCGCTGGCGGCCGCGATCGCCTATCCGGAGCTCGTCTCGGTGTTCGCCGGGACGGTCCTGAACCAGACCGGCCAGGCGGTCGAGGTGATCGGCATCACCATGGCGGTCTACCTGACGATCAGCCTGCTGATCTCGATGTTCATGAACTGGTACAACCGCAAGATGGCGTTGGTGGAGCGCTGATACCATGGCCGAAGCCATCGTCAAACACGAGCGCCACGTCGACCTGCCGCCACCGAAGAGCGAGGTCGGGATCTATGGCTGGCTGTATCACAATCTGTTCTCGACGTGGTTGAATGTCATCCTGACCGTGATCGGGCTTACGATCAGCGGCTGGGCGATCTGGACGATTCTCGATTTCGCGGTGTTCGGCGCGGTGTGGACCGGCGAGGGCCGCGAGGCCTGCCAGACCGAGAGCGGCGCCCTCATCCACGCCTGCTGGATCTTCATCGGCGCCCGTTTCGGGCAGTTCATGTACGGGTTCTACCCGCTTGCGGAACGCTGGCGAGTCGATTTCTCGTTCCTCCTTCTGGCCCTCGCGGTAGCGCCGGTATTCCTGCGCGACGAGTGGATCCGGAAAAAGATCGGCCTTGCGGTGGCGGTCGTGGCAACGCTGCTGACCCTCGCCTACGGCGTCGGTCCGGCCGCGCTCACCGCGTTCATGATGTTTGCCCCTTACGGCCTCGTCTACAACCGCCTCGGCACGATCCTGCCGCGCAGCGACGACAACGCGCTGATCGGCTTCGCGGTGCGGCTGGCGGTGATCGTCGGCGCGGGCGCCGTCGGATATGTCCTCGCCGGGGCAATCGTCGGCGACGCCGAGGCCACACCGATCGGCTGGATGGCCGCCTTCATGACGTTCGGCCTGGTCACGCTGAACCGCGCCGGCGTCAAGGCGTGGATCGTATTCCTGCTGATCTTCATTTACCCATTCGCCGCCTTCTACCTGTGGGTCGGCACCGCCTTCGGCCTGGAATACGTCGAGACCAGCCTGTGGGGCGGCCTGTTCCTGACGCTGGTCGTCGCCGGTACCGGCATCGCGGTGTCGCTGCCGATCGGCATCGTGTTCGCGCTCGGGCGGCGCTCGCACATGCCCGCCGTGCGGACGGTTTCCGTCGCCTTCATCGAGTTCTGGCGCGGCGTGCCGCTGATCACCGTGCTGTTCATGTCATCGGTGATGCTGCCGCTGTTCCTGCCGGAAGGCGTCAATTTCGACAAGCTGCTGCGGGCGCTGATCGGCGTCGCCCTGTTCTCGGCCGCCTACATGGCCGAAGTCGTCCGTGGCGGCCTGCAGGCGATCCCCAAGGGGCAGTACGAGGCCGCGGGCGCGATGGGACTCGGCTACTGGCAGATGATGCGACTCATCATTCTGCCGCAGGCGCTGAAACTGGTGATCCCGGGTATCGTGAACACGTTCATCGGCCTGTTCAAGGATACCACCCTGGTTCTGATCATCGGGCTTTTCGACCTGCTCGGCATCGTGCAGGCCGCGGCGACCGATCCGAAATGGCTGGGCATGGCGGTGGAGGGCTATGTGTTTACAGCCTTCGTGTTCTGGATCTTCTGCTTCGGCATGTCGCGCTACAGCATGTATATCGAGAGAAAACTGCACACCGGTCACCACCGGTAAATCTGGACGAGGAAAGCAAGGAGCTTCGCGGAAATGGCAGTGCAACCCGCACGGATGAAGGTCACCAACGAGCCGATGATCGAGATCAACGGCATGCACAAATGGTACGGCGACTTCCACGTGCTCAAGGATATCAACCTGACCGTGATGAAGGGCGAGCGCATCGTCGTCTGCGGGCCGTCGGGCTCGGGCAAGTCGACCATGATTCGCTGCATCAACCGACTTGAAGAGCACCAGCGCGGCACCATCATCGTCGACGGCATCGAGCTCACGTCGGACCTCAAGCACATCGACCAGGTGCGCCGCGAGGTCGGCATGGTATTCCAGCATTTCAACCTGTTCCCGCACCTCACGGTGCTCGAGAACCTGACGCTGGCGCCGATCTGGGTGCGCAAGATGCCGAAGAAGGACGCCGACGAGGCCGCCATGAAGTATCTCGAGCGCGTCAAGATCCCCGAGCAGGCGAGCAAGTACCCGGGGCAGCTCTCCGGCGGCCAGCAGCAACGCGTGGCGATCGCGCGGTCGCTGTGCATGAACCCGAAGATCATGCTGTTCGACGAGCCGACCTCGGCCCTCGACCCCGAGATGATCAAGGAGGTGCTCGACGTCATGGTCGATCTTGCTAAGACGGGCATGACCATGATCTGCGTCACGCACGAGATGGGCTTCGCACGCACGGTAGCCAACCGCGTGATCTTCATGGACGAGGGCGAGATCATCGAGGAGAACGAGCCGGAAGAGTTCTTCCACCACCCGAAATCAGACAGGACCAAGCTGTTTCTCAGCCAGATCCTGCACTGAGGAGACGGGCCCGTCGGGGGGTAGGCCGGTCGGCAGCGGAAGGATTGGTCACGCGGCGCGCCGCCGGCATTCCGGACACGCGCGTGGCATCGCGTAACCGCTGTGCGTGCCTGCCCAGGTGGCGCTGCGCCGTCCGGGCAGGCCCGTTGGAGGCCCGAGCCGTGCTTCGCAGACCGAACGCCCCGACGACCGGACTGGCCTGCCTGATCCTGCTCGTCGTCACCGCATCCGCGGCCGCCCAGGATATGCGTTTCTTCCGGATCGGCACCGATGCGACGTCGACGTCGCTGTTCGCGTTGGGCGCCGCCATCGCCGCTGGCATCAGCAACCCGCCCGGCAGCCGTGCCTGCGACGTCGGCGGGAGCTGTGGTGTGCCGGGCCTGATCGCCGTCGCGCAGTCGACGCGCGGCGGCGTCGAGAACCTCGAGCTGCTGAAGCAGGGCCGCCTCGATTCCGCGTTCGCGCAGGCGGATCTCGTCTACTGGGCGTACCACGGAACCGGCCACTACGCCGACGCCGGCCCGTGGCAGGATCTCCGCGTCGTCGCCAGCCTGATCCAGCTGTCGCTGCACATCGTCGTGCGCGCCGATGCACCGATCGCCGGCATCGCCGACCTTGCCGGCAGGCGCGTCTCGCTCGGGCCCGAGGGATCGGGTTCGCGCGTCAATGCGCGCACGGTCCTCGCCGCCTACGGCCTCTCGGAAGACGATATAGAGGCGCGGTTCCTGAGTCCGGGCGCCGCGGCCGACGCGCTGGCGGCCGGCGACATCGACGCCATCTTCGAGGTCGGCGCCGACCCGGTTCCCGCGCTCGTCAGCCTCGCCCGCAACGTGCCGATCCGGCTGCTGCCGATCGACGGCACGCCGGGCGAGGAGCTGACCAGCTTCTATCCCTTCTTCTCCAAGGTCGAGATCGCGGCCGGCGCGTATGAGGGCGTTGCGGCCACGCCGACGGTCGGCGTCGGCGTGCAATGGGTGATCACGGCCGCCGCCGATGCCGACCTGGTCGCCGACCTGACCCGGGCGCTGTGGCACGACAACACGATGCGGCTCCTGCGCGAGGGCCACGCCTTCGGAGCGCGGGTGCGGCGCGAGGATGCGCTGGCGAGGGTCGCGGTGCCGCTTCATCCGGGCGCCGAGCGGTGGTATCGGGCGGCCGGCCTCAAATGATACGGCGGCAGGAACCCGGCCTGTCCGGGTCCTGGCTCAGATCAGCCGCGGCTCGCGGTCCGGCTTCGGCGGCTCCTCCGCCTCCTCCGGCGCCGCCGCCGCCGGTCCGGTCGGCTCGATCAGCTCGGGATCGTCGTTGCTCGGGTCGTTGACCCGACGGCTCACCGGGAAGGCGGCGAGCGCGCCGCGATAGGGCTCCATCAGTTCCGCCGCGGCGATCGCCGGGCCCGACAGCCAGGTCTCGAAACGGCCGATATCGAGCATCACCGGCATGCGTTCGTGGATCGGCCGGATCGTCGCGTTCGCATCCGTCGTGATGATCACGCAGCTCTCGATCACCTGGCCGTCGCGCCCCTTCCAGCGGTCCCAGAGGCCGGCGAAGGCGAAGGGGGCGCCGTCGGCGCGGACGATCCGCCAGGGCTGTTTGCCGCCGGCCGCCGGTCGCCATTCGTAGAAACCGTCGGCCGGGATCAGGCAGCGCCGGTTGCGGAAGGCGTCGCGGAACATCGGCTTGCCGGCGACCGTCTCGGCCCGCGCGTTGATCGGCCGGTGCATCGAGTCCGGATCGCGCGCCCAGGCGGGCACGAAGCCCCAGCGCATGTGCACGATCTCCCGCCGACCGCCGTCATCGGCCCGGCGCACAACGGCGACGGCCTGCGAGGGCGCGATATTGTGCCGCGGCGCCAGGTCGGGCACGTCCTCGACGCCGAACAGGCGCGCCATCGCGTCGGCCGGCATGGTCAGGCTGAAGCGTCCGCACATCTCGCATAAATCATGACAGATCGCGCCGGGCGGCGCGAGTCCGGGGCCTGCCGGAGCCCGAGTATTGAACAGTTGCGGCGCCGGTAAGGCCATGAGCACCGCGGGTTTAGCCGACGGTCCGTGGCCGGTTCCCCGCCCCGTCAGCGGAGCCGTCATTGAACAGTTGCGGCGCCGGCGAGGCCAGTAAGACCGCGGGTCTTGGCGCGATCCCGTGTGCCGGATGCGCATCGTCCGATCGCCCGGCACCGGTGCTCTCAGGATATTTTTACATTATATATTATGTAATATAGGCCCCGTCCGCACACGCTCGGCGTCGGGCCGGCCGCCGACTCCCTGCCGCGCCTACCGTGTCCCGTGCGGCGAGGTAATGCCCGCCGTGCGACGCGGCCGAACGGGCGTGCCCGCTAGCGGCCCGACCAGTTGCCGACCGGCGCGCTGCGGGCATCGACGATCAGTTCGACGATGTTGCCCGCGGTCAGCGCCTCGAGGAAGGCGACCAGCGCCGACACGTCGTCGTTCGACAGCCCGAGCGGCCGCATGCGCGGGTCGAGCCCCTCATGCGGCGGGCCGCCCGCATCGTAGAACCGGACGACCTCCTCCAGGCTGTGCATCGATCCGTCATGCATGTACGGGGCGGTAAGCGCCACGTTGCGCAGGCTTGGCGTCCTGAAGCGCCAGACGTCCCCGGGTTCCAGCGACACCTCGTGACGCCCGAGATCCGGTTGCTGCGGCTCCGCGACGCTGTCGATCGTCTTGCGGTCGAGCGCCGAGAAGATGCCCGGGGCCAATTCGACGGAGACGGTCCCGACGCGCCGCAGCGCCGCCGCCCGGTAGCCGACGCCGGTGTTGTGGAACGCGTGGTCCGTGAACAGGGCGTGCCGCTCGCCGACGCGGTGACAGGAGATGCAGCCGGCCCTGCCGCCAAAGAGCTCGAATCCCCGGAGTTCGGTCTCGTCGAGCGCGTCGGGCTGGCCGCCGTATCGCCAACGGTCGAAGGCCGAATCGCCCGCGAGCAGGCTGCGCTCCCAGCTCGCGATCGCCGCCCCGATGCGGCCGATCGTGGCGACCCCGCCAAAGGCCTCCTCGAACAGCCCCGCATAGTCCGGGAGGCCAGCGATCTTGTCCACGACGTAGCCGATCGAGGGGTTCGCCAATTCGTTCCGCGCCACCAGCGGGCCGATGACCTGCGTCTCGAGCGAGGTGTCGCGACCGTCGTGGAACAGGGTCTCGGCGTAGGCGACGTTGAGCACCGTCGGGGCATTGCGCCTGAGGCTTCGACCCGCGACACCGATCGGTCGCGCAAGCTCGTTGTTGGTGAAGCCCTGCTCCGGCACGTGGCACATGGCGCAGGACATGGTGTTGTTGTGCGACAGGCGGCGGTCGAAGAACAGCTTGCGGCCGAGCGCTATGCGCCGGGCCGTCGGCCGGCCCTCCTCGGGAATCGGCACCGGCGGAAGCCCGAGCGGCGGTGCGTGGATACGCTCGAGCGCCCGGTCGTCGACGTCCGCGGCCGCGGCCGCGCCGGCGACGCCACCGCAGACCAGAAGCGCCGCCAGGAGAATCCCGCCCAAGGCGGGGGAATCGAGCGGTCCGGTCACATTCCTCGCCGCCCCTTGCGCTCTTCCAGCAGCAGCGTGCGCACGTCGGCGATGACCAGACGCGGGTCCATGAAACCAAGGCTGTAGATGTTGCGGACCCGAAGTTCGCGGTCGATCAGATAGACGCGAAGCTGATGCGTGAACGAGCCGTCGCCGCGCTTCCCGATCGGCTGATCGTAGGCGGCGAGGACCGGCTTCAGATCCTCGTTCGTTCGCGCGGTCAGGAACAGCCACCGCGTGCCGTCGCGGTCGTCACCCGACAGCGCGGCGGCATAGTCCGCCATGACCTCGGGCGTGTCGTGTTCGGGGTCGAAGCTGACGGTGATCAGTCGCAGCGCGTCGCCGACGGCCGGATCCTTTTCGCCGACATAGTCGAGATCGTGCAGCAGCCCCATCGAGAGCGGACAACCCTGAGGATCCGCGCAGCGCGTATAGATGAAGGCGAGGACGGTGATCCGTCCCCGCATCACCTCATGCAGGCTCCGCTGCTCGCCGTCCCCATCAAGCAGGGCTCCGTCCGCCGCGTCACCGAGGCTGGGCAGCCGGTAACTGCCGGGTTCGGGCGCCTCGTAATCGTACTCCTCGGTTCTGCCGAACGACAGCTCCACGCGCTCCTCGGGCACGATCCGCGGCTCCGGGTCGTGGGCCTGGACGGCGGAGCCGGTTATCGCCGAAGCGAAGCATGCTGCGGCCCCGGCGACGAGCCACGGCAAGGCGGCCCGCCGCCGGGCGCCGCGTCGCCCCGGCACGATCCGAAGCGTTGGGATCGCGTATGCCCGCTTCCGCATGTCCTGCCGATCACGTGCCGTCATACAGGCTCCTGGCCCCGAAACGCATGATGTGCGGCCGCCCGAGCCGTTGCGCGGTGAAGTCGACGGTGAACCGGTGCGTGAGTTCCTCGCCGTCCCAGTCGTAGGCCTTCAGGAACTGCTCGTTGTCCTCGCCCTTCTTGTCCCAGTTGGCCAGCAACGAGCTGGTGAAGTAGACGCGCTTGCCGTCCCAGCTCTGGGAAACCATGTTGAGCTGCCTGCCGATCACCTTTTCGTAGATCTGCTTCGGCTTGTGCGGGTCGGAGACGTCGAAGACCCTGACCTTGCCGTCCATGAACGAATCGACGAAAAGCAGCGAGTCGTCCGCGCTCAGGCTGATGTCCACGGGCAGCGGGATCGTCGACGGATCACCAATGTCCGCGACGGCCTTGGCCTGCCATTCGCCGTTGCCGTCCTCGAAGATCAGCCAGAGCTTGGAGGTCAGCGCCGTCGACGTGAAGGCATAGTTGTTCTTGGGGCCCCACGCCCAGCGGATCTCGAGCGGGGCGCCCGGGACATGGAACACCTTGCGCGGTTTGCGGGTGTGCAGGTTCCACAGCACGACTGTCTGCCCGAAACGTTTCATCGCCGCCTCGTCCTGGAGCATCTGGCCGAAATCCATCATGTAGTTCGACCAGCCGGTGAAGGACGAGGTCAACATCACGTTCTTGCGCGGCAGCACGCGGACGTCATAGCCGTACCCGTCGACGACCGATTCGACCTCGGCGCCCATCGTGTCTTCGGCGGTCGGCATCCAGTGCGTGGCGACGTAGTCGCCGTCGTTGGTGTATTCGACGAGCGCCGTGCGGCCGCCGTGATCCTTGTCGTTCGACAGGCCGGTCAACATCATGCGGCCCGGAAGCGCGTAGTTGGTGTGGGGGCCGACGACGCCGCCCGATGCCTTGACGAAATCATCGATGGTCTTCACGAGTTTCGGTTTCGACGGGTCGCTGTGCACGTCGAAGATGAAGATCTGGCTGGTATCGAGTCCGCTCGCCCAGAGGAACCGCCGGTCGTCCGTCAGGCCCGCGTGATGGGCCTCGTGTCGGCCGCCGACCGAGATCGTGTGGACGACCTTGCCATACGTCGACGAACCCGGTCGTACATCGATCGTCACCAGCTTGTCCGAACCGTCACCCTGCCCCTCGACGCCGAGGGTCCAGACGTAGAGGAACTCCTCCTGGCCCGTAATCTTCGCCATGTAAGGCGACATGCAGGTCTCGTCGGCCCGGACCGCCGTCGTCCCCACGGCAACGAACATCGCCGTGGCCAGCACGGCGAGCGCAGTACGCAGATATCCCGTCATCGTCCCTTTCCTCCCTTGTCTGAAATCCCGTCCGAAGTCTCGTCTGAAGTCTCGTCTGAAGGCTTGTCTGAAGCGCCGCCCACAATTCTGGTCACGCTAGCATAAATCGTCGGCCCGGTCGGAACCGATCGATGTGCGTCCCCGCCACCGGGTTGCAACGGCGCGGCCGGCTTCCGGATTCGCTGCGCCGCCCGTCCTCGGACGCGATGTCTTGACCCCGTCCGCCGATCGCGTATGATGGACGAATGTTCTTGTTTTGTTCCCAGTGACACGTATGCCAGATATGGTATGGTCGTCGATGACAGCTACGACATCTTGTGTTTTTTCCACAGGTTTTCCTGTCCACAGCCTGTGAGTAAGGGGGAAAGTATGGACGATCCGAGCGACGCCCTGCTGCGCGGTCCGGCCGGAAACCGTGGACTCGCGGAGGACGGCGCCCGGTACGCCGGCGTCGACGGTACCGTCGATGCTGCCCCCGCCGTTGCTGTTGATAACTCGCCTGTCCGGCGAACCCACGGGCAGGAGGTGACGGTCGTCCCCGCCGATGTCCGCGACAATGCCCAGAACGATCGCGGCCATCGCGTTCATCTCGAGCGGGCGCGGGACTCGCTTCTCACTGAGTTCGGCAAGGCGACGCTGAGCGACCGCTACCTCCTGCCCGACGAGGGTTTCCAGGATCTGTTTGCCCGCGTCGCCATGCAGTACGCCGACGACAGCGCGCACGCCCAGCGACTCTATGACTACATCAGCCGGCTCTGGTTCATGCCGGCGACGCCGATCCTCTCCAACGGTGGCGCGCGCAAGCGCGGATTGCCGATTTCCTGCTTCCTCAACGAGGCGGCCGACAGCCTCGACGGCATCGTCGAGCTGTGGAACGAGAATGTCTGGCTCGCCGCCCGCGGCGGTGGCATCGGCAGTTACTGGGGCAATCTGCGCTCGATCGGCGAGACCGTGGGCATGAACGGCAAGACCTCGGGCGTCATCCCCTTCATCCGCGTCATGGACGCGCTGACGCTGGCGATCAGCCAGGGCAGCCTGCGGCGCGGCAGCGCCGCCGTCTACCTGCCGGTCGGCCACCCGGAGATCGAGGAATTCGTCGAGATTCGCCGGCCCACCGGCGGCGACCCGAACCGACGCGCGCTCAACCTGCACCACGGCGTGCTGATCCCGGACGCCTTCATGCGCGCCGTCGAAGCCGACGCCGAGTGGCCGCTGACCAGCCCGCGCGACGGCTCGGTGCTGCGCAGGATCCCGGCCCGCAGCCTGTGGATCCGCATCCTCACAGCGCGCGTCGAGACGGGTGAGCCCTACATCGTCTTCAGCGACCACGTGAACCGGGCGATCCCGGCGCATCAGAAGCTCGCCGGGCTGACCGTCAAGACCTCGAACCTGTGCTCGGAGATCACGCTGCCGACCGGCGTCGACCAGCACGGCGAGGAACGCTCGGCCGTGTGTTGCCTGTCTTCGCTGAACCTCGAGCGGTACCTCGACTGGCACCGGCATCCGACCTTCATCGAGGACGTCATGCGCTTCCTCGACAACGTGCTGTCGGATTTCATCGCCCATGCCCCCGACAGCATGGCGCGGGCGCGCTACTCGGCGGCGCGCGAGCGCTCGGTCGGGCTCGGCGTGATGGGCTTCCACTCCTTCCTTCAGGCCAACATGATCCCGCTCGAGGGCGTCATGGCGAAGGTCTGGAACCAGCGCATGTTTGAGCATATCCGCGCCCGGGCCGACGCCGCCAGCCGGCGCCTCGCCGACGAGCGCGGCCCCTGCCCGGACGCCGCCGAGTACGGCATGCACGAACGCTTCTCGAACAAGCTTGCGGTGGCACCGACGGCCTCGATCTCGATCATCTGCGGCGGCGCCTCGCCCGGCATCGAGCCGACCGCCGCGAACAGCTTCACCCACAAGACGCTGAGCGGCTCGTTCACGGTCCGCAACCGGCATCTCAAGGCGCTGCTCGAGACGCGCGGCCGCGACGACGAGGAGACCTGGTCGTCGATCTCGACGAACGGCGGCTCGGTGCAGCATCTCGACTGTCTCGACGAGCACGAGAAGGTGGTGTTCCGCACGGCGTTCGAGATCGACCAGCGCTGGCTGATCGAGCATGCGGCGGACCGGGCGCCGCATATCTGCCAGTCGCAGTCGCTCAACCTGTTCCTGCCGGCGGACGTGCACAAGCGCGACCTGCACCGGCTGCACATGCTGGCCTGGAAGCGCGGCGTCAAGAGCCTCTACTACTGCCGGTCGCGATCGATCCAGCGCGCCGACGTCGTCGCCGGCGACGCCGCCGGTCACGCCGTCGCCTCGGTGCCGCATCTCGGCTCGGTGAACGGGGCCGATGCGCCCGCCGCGAGCGAACGGACGGAATACGACGAATGCCTCGCCTGCCAATGAGAAGGGACCATCACACGGAGGAGACCATGCACCAGCAGCCATCGCCCGAGACGGAGATCGAGCTTGCCTGGCAGAAGGCCAGCCCGATCGCCGGCCGCGACCCCTCGCGGTACCGGCTCGCGCCGGACATCCTGCGGACGGTGATCCGCCGTGACCGCTACAATATCTGCGGCAAATATGGCTGGCGTATCGAACACGGCCAGCCGGTGACCTACCACCGCATCTCGATCGCCTCGGCGATGCGTCGCCTCGAGCGCGACCTCGCGCGCGGCATCGGTACGGGCGGGCCGGCGCACTCGCTGCGCTGACCGCCGCCCACGACCGCAATCAATGCTCTCCTCGTCGCGGGAAGCCGCCCGATGTCGCTGCTCGACTCCGACCCGATTTACAAGCCGTTCCGCTATCCGTGGGCGTACGACGCCTGGCTGACGCAGCAGCGCATCCACTGGCTGCCCGAGGAAGTGCCGCTGGCGGACGACGTCAAGGACTGGCACCACCGGCTGAACGATGCCGAGCGCAACCTGCTGACGCAGATCTTCCGCTTCTTCACGCAGGCCGACGTCGAGGTGAACAACTGCTACATGCGGCACTACGCCCGCGTCTTCAAGCCGACCGAGGTGCAGATGATGCTGGCCGCCTTCTCCAACATGGAGACGGTGCACATCGCCGCCTACAGCCACCTGCTCGACACCATCGGCATGCCCGAGACCGAGTACCGCGCCTTCCTGAAATACGGCCAGATGAAGGACAAGTACGACTACATGCAGCAATGGGGCGTCGACAGGCCGGCCGACATCGCGCGCACGCTCGCCGTCTTCGGCGCCTTCACCGAGGGGCTGCAGCTGTTCGCCAGCTTCGCGATCCTGCTCAACTTCCCGCGCTTCAACAAGATGAAGGGCATGGGGCAGATCGTCACCTGGTCGGTGCGCGACGAGACGCTGCACACGAACTCCGCGATCCGCCTGTTCCACGCCTTCATCGAGGAGCATCCGGAGCTGTGGACCGATGCGCTGCAGCGCGATCTGTCGCTCGCCTGCGCGACCATCGTCGACCACGAGGACGCGTTCATCGACCTCGCCTTCGAGATGGGCGACGTGGAGGGGCTGTCGGCGGACGAGGTGAAGCGCTACATCCGCCACGTCGCCGATCGCCGGCTGCTGCAGCTCGGCCTGCCGGCGATGTACCGGATCGGCGGCAATCCGCTGCCGTGGCTCGACGAGATCCTCAACGGCGTCGAGCACACCAACTTCTTCGAGAACCGGGCGACCGAATATTCCCGCGCCTCGACGCGCGGCACCTGGGAGGAAGCCTTCGACTGACCCGCCGCGCCGAACAAGCGGATTGACCTCGCCCCGGGTGCCTGACCTATGATCGCGCCGCCAGGCGAGACGATAGGGAAATCCACACATGGGGCGCTTCGGAATCGGCCAGGCGGTGCACCGGCTGGAGGACGCGCGTCTTCTTACCGGCGCTGGCCGCTACACGGGCGACATCGCGCTCGAAGGCCAGGCATACGCGCATGTGGTGCGCTCGCCCCACGCGCACGCGCGGATCGCCGGGATCGATACGGCAGCGGCACGCGGCATGCCTGGCGTGATCGCGATCTATACCGCCGCGGACATCCGGCGGGCGGGCCTCGGCAGCATCCGCTGTCTCGCACCGGCAACGCAGCCCGACGGCACCGTGCAACCGCTGCCGCCGCATCCGATACTGGCGGAGACCAAGGTGCGTCACGTCGGCGATCCCGTCGCCTTCGTCGTCGCCGAGACGCCGGCGCAGGCGCGCGATGCCGGCGACGCCGTGGCGATCGACTACGACCCGTTGCCGGCGGTCGCCGACCCGCTCGCGGCATTGACGCCGGGCGCGCCGCAGATCCACGACGAAGCGCCCGGCAACGTCAGCTTCCGCTGGGAGAAGGGAGACCGGGCCGCGACCGACCGGGTATTCGCGTCGGCGGCGCGCGTCGTGCGCACGCAGCTCGTCAACAACCGGGTGATCATCAACCCGGTCGAGCCGCGCAGCGCGATCGGCGCCTGGGACGGCGAGCGCTTCACCCTGTACACGCCGAGCCAGGGCCCGCACAGCCTGCGCACGCAGCTCGCCCGGCACATCTTCGAGATGCCCGAGAGCGCGTTCCGGCTGGTGACGACGGACGTCGGCGGCAGCTTCGGCATGAAGATCTTCCTCTACGCCGAACAGGCCCTCGTCCTGCTCGCGGCGCGCGATCATGGCCGGCCGGTCAAATGGGTGGGCGAGCGCGCCCCGGACGCCTTCGTGTCGGACAATCACGGCCGCGACCAGGTCAACGACGTCGAGCTGGCACTCGACGGCGACGGCCGGTTTCTCGCGCTGCGGGTCCGCACCCATGCCAATATGGGCGCCTATCTCTCGAACTTCGCGCCCTACATCCCGACCGACTGCAACGTGCTGATGCATAACGGCGTCTACCGCTTCGAGGCGATGCATGTCGGGGTCACCGGCGTCTTCACCAACACGGTGCCGGTCGACGCCTACCGCGGCGCCGGCCGGCCCGAGGCGATCTACCTGCTCGAACGCACGGTCGACGCCGCGGCGCGGGAGCTCGGCGTCGACCCGGCCGAGTTGCGGCGGCGCAACTTCATCGGCCGGGACGAGATGCCTTTTGCGACCGCCATCGGCGCGACGTACGATTCGGGGGACTTCGCCCGCAACCTCGACGACGCGCTGCGGCGCGCCGATCGCGCGGGCTTCGCGGCGCGTCGGGCGGCGAGCGAGCGCGCCGGTCGCCTGCGCGGGTTCGGGCTCGCCTATTACATCGAAAACTGCGGCGCCGGGCTGGCGGAGCTCGGGCGGGTCAGCGCCGGGGCCGACGGCAGCGTCACCCTGGCCATCGGCACGCAGGACAACGGCCAGGGGCATGGCACCGCCTACGCCCAGATCGTCGCCGACCGGCTCGGCATCGACATCGACCGGATCAGCGTGCTGCAGGGCGACACCGACATCGTCCGGCGCGGCCGCGGTACCGGCGGTTCGCGCTCGATCCCGCTCGGCGGCGTCGTCTGCGAGCGGGCGACGGCGGCGCTGATCGACAAGGGCAAGGGTGTCGCCGCCGAGCTGCTGGAGTCCGCGGTCGCCGACATCGAGTACGCCGACGGCCGTTTCGCCATCGCCGGCACCGACCGCCGCGCCACGCTCGGCGAAGTGGCCGCCGCCGCCCTCGAGGGCCGGGGCCTGCCGTCGGGCGAGGAGCCGGGACTGACCGGCGAGGCGATGCACGGCTCGACGGACTATACGTTTCCCAACGGCTGCCACGCTTGCGAACTCGAGGTCGATCCGGAGACCGGCCGCATCCGCATCGAGCGCTACGTCGTGGCCGACGATTTCGGGGTCGTGCTCAATCCGCTGCTGCTGGCCGGGCAGGTCCACGGCGGCATCGCGCAGGGTATCGGCCAGGCGCTGATCGAGGCCTGCGTGTACGACCCCGGGGGCCAGCTCCTCAGCGGCTCGTTGCTGGACTACGGGCTGCCGCGCGCCGACGACGTGCCGGATATCGATTTCGCCTTCCACGAGGATGCGCCGTGCACGACCAATCCGATGGGGTTCAAGGGCGCCGGCGAAGCGGGGGCGATCGGCGCTCCGCCGGCGGTGATGAACGCCCTGCTCGACGCGCTGGCGAGCCGGGGCGTGCGTGCGATCGACATGCCGGCGACGCCGGAGGTCGTCTGGCGCGCCATCCGCGGGTCGCGATGATGGACGAGGTTCGCCGGCAGTACGAGCGCTGGATCTACCCTCAGCCCGTCGAGGATCTGTCGTCGTGGATCGCCGAGGGCGGCAGGGCGATCGGCGATGCGCGCGCTTACGGCGACGTGTATTGGCCGGCGACCGGCTATCGCGACGGCATGGACATCCTCGTCGCCGGCTGCGGCGCCAACCAGGCGGCGCGCTATGCGCTGGAACACCCGAGCGCCCGCGTGACCGGCATCGACATCAGCGCCGCGTCGCTGGCCCACGAAGAGAAGCTGAAGGCGCGGCACGGGCTGGACAATCTCTCGCTGCGGCAAATGCGGCTGGAAGAGGTGGCGGAACTGGAACGGGAGTTCGACTTCATCGCCTGCTCCGGCGTTCTGCACCATCTCCCCGATCCGCTCTCCGGCCTCAGGGCGCTGGCCGGCGCGCTGCACCGGGACGGCGTCATCTACGTCATGCTGTACGGCCGCTACGGCCGCGCCGCGGTGTACATGATGCAGGAGCTGTTCCGCATCATCGGCGCGACCGGCCAGTCGGACGAGGACCTCGATCTGGTCAAGGCGACGATGCCGCTGCTGCACCCCGAGCACCCGCTGCGCGCCTACGCGAAACGCTCGGCGGACATGAAGCACGACGCCGGGCTCGTCGATCTGTTCCTGCACACCCAGGACCGCCCCTTCGCGGTCGGCGAAGTACTGCAGCTGGTACGCGATGCCGGCCTTGCCTTCCAGACCTGGCTCGAACCGATGTACTACAATCCGGACGCGGCGATCCCCGACAGCCACCCGCTGTATGCGCGCCTCGACGCGCTCGGCGACGAGGAGCGCTGGCGGGCGATGGAGCTGATCGCCGGCATCGTGCCGCGCCACGATTTCTGCGTCTGCCGGCGCGACCGCCCGACCGCCGGCTACCGCATCGCCCCGGACGAGCCCGGCTTCGCCGACCGCGCGGTGCCGCTGCCGCCGGCGAGCGTGCTGACGCCGGCCGCGGGCGGGAAACCGGCGACGCTCGGCGGCGCCGGCGCACCGACCATCACGCTGCCGCCGCCGCTGGTGGCGATATTCGAGGCGATCGACGGCGCGCGCTCGGTGCGCGAGTGCCTCGCCGCGGCGGCGCTGTCGATCCCGGCGGACAAGCTGGCGCATCACGGCCTGCGGTTCTTCCGCACGCTGTGGCGGACCGGCCACGTCCGGTTTCGCCTGACCGGTGCACCATGACCGACCTCGCGGCCCGGCTCGATGAGCTCGTCGCGCTGGCCCGCGCGGCCGGCCGCACGATCATGGCGGTCTATGCCACCGATTTCGAGCACCGCAGCAAGGCGGACCAATCGCCGGTGACCGAGGCCGACCTGGCGGCCGAGGCGCTGATCGGGAAGGGGCTGTCGGCGATCGCGCCGGAGGTCCCGCTGGTCGCCGAGGAGGCGGCGGCGGCGGGCCGCCTGCCGGACGTCTCGGGCGGCCGGTTCTGGCTCGTCGACCCGCTCGACGGGACGCGCGAGTTCCTCAGCCGGAACGGCGAGTTCACCGTGAACATCGCCCTGGTCGAGGATCGGCGCCCCGTGCTCGGCGTGATCCACGCGCCGGCGCTGGACATCACCTGTACCGGCATCGTCGGCAGCGCGGCGCCGCGGGCCCGCGGCGCGGCCTCACCACGGCGCTTGCGGGTACGGCCGGCGCCGGCCGACGGCGTGACGGTCGTCGCCAGCCGCCGTCACGGCGATCCGCGGGCGATCGAGCAGCTGCTGGGCGGCCGCCCGGTCGCGGCCCGCAAGTCGGCCGGCAGCTCGCTGAAATTCTGCCTGGTCGCGGCCGGCGAGGCCGACCTCTATCCGCGCTACGGACGTACCATGGAGTGGGATACCGCGGCCGGCCAGGCGATCCTGACGGCGGCCGGCGGGCGGGTGACCGACCGTGCCGGCCGCGAACTGACGTACGGCAAGCCGGACTACGCCAATCCGCCGTTCATCGCCTGGGGCGGCGTCGAGCCCTGGACGAGCGACGACTGACCGGCCCGCTCCGCCGCCGCGGCCTCCCAGCCGATCATCGCCAGCTTGCGCGCCTCGCCCCAGCGATAGCCTCCCATCGCCCCGGTCATGCGGATCACGCGGTGGCAGGGGATCAGCCACGAGACCGCGTTCGTGCTGTTGGCGTTGCCGACCGCGCGGGCCGCGCTCGGCCCGAGGCCGAGCCGGCGGGCGAGATCCCTGTACGTCGTCAGCGTGCCCTGCGGCATCGACAGCAGCGCCTGCCAGACCTTGAGCTGGAAGCGCGTACCCCTGAGCAGCAGGCGCAGCGGCCCGGCGTCGCGTCCGGGGCGCCGCGGCGGCGGCTGGAACACGGCGTCGGCCACCGGCGCGGTCGCCGACTCGTCATGCTCCAGTCGCGCCCGGTCCCAGCCGCGCGACAACGCCGCCAGCACCGCATCGCGGCCGGCGTCATCGACGAAGGCGAGCCCGCACACGCCGCGCTCCGTCGTCATCAGCAGGCACTCGCCAAACGGGCTGTCGTGGTAGCCGTAGCGGATCACGATGCCCTCTCCGCGGGCCTTGTATTCGCCGGGCGTCACCGCCTCCGCCGTGACGAACAGGTCGTGCATGCGGCCGGGACCGGAGAACCCCGCATCGTACGCGGCGTCGAGCACGCTGGCGGACTGGCGAAGCCGCTCCTTCGCAGCCTCGAGCGAGAGATATTGCAGGAACTTCTTGGGGCTGACCCCGGCCCACGCCGTGAACAGGCGCTGGAAGTGGTGCTCACTGAGCCCCGCCTCGCGGGCCAGCTCGGCGAGGCTGGGGTGCTCGGGAAAGCGCGTGGCCAGCCGCTCGAGCGCCCGCGCGACCCTCGCATAGTCCGATCCGCCGGCCCGCACGACGGGCGCGGATGCAAAGTCCTTCAGACGATCCATGGCGACAGTTTCCGGCATCATATCAGCCCTCTCAAGTCCGACGAGAATTGATCGCTGGAGACGGGCGCCGCCGCGTCGCGGACATGCGGTATCCGCCGTAGGCGATCCGTCTCGCTGCCGTCAATATCGCCCCGGGCGCGACCGCGAGCCACCCGGTTCTTGCGGCGAAGCAACCGTCCGATCCCGATCGTCGAGGGCGAGGCTGTAGCACGCGACCGCGGGATCGGTAGCCGGGGCGCACGCGGCCGGAGCAAAACCGAACCGCGCGTACAGGCGCTCGGCCGTCGCCATGCGCGTCGGCACGGTCTCGAGGTCGATGCAGGCGTAGCCCGAGCGGGCCGCCCAGTCGATGGCCCGCCGCACGAGCGCGCGCCCGATGCCGCCGCCGCGATGGCGCGGCCGGACGAACAGGCGGCAGAGTTCGGCGTGGCCCCGCACAGCCGGCCGAATCGCGACGCAGCCGGCCGGGCGGCCGCCGACGCACGCCAGAATCAGCGTCCCCGCCGGCGGCGCATAATCGCCCGGCAGGTCCTCCAGCTCCCGGGCGAAGCCCTGAAAGCACAGCTCGTATCCCATGAATTCGGCGTATTCGGTGAACAGCGCGCGGACCGCCGCGCCATCGACAGGCCAGCGCGCCTCGGCCAGTTCCAGCCTCTGTCGCGTGTCGGCCACGGCGCCGCCCGCCTAATCCACCGCCACCGACTCGAGCGCGAACAGCGGCGCGCGAGCGAGCGCCTCGCGCAGCACGTCGGAGGGCACGTTGGCGCCGCTGAGCACGAGGACGACCCGCGCCGCGCGCAACGAGTCGCGGCGCTGCCAGGCCGCGGCGAGGGCGGCCGCGCCCGCCGGCTCGACGAGGACATGGGCGCACTCCGCCGTGCTGCGCAGCGCCGCCAGCATGGCGTCGTCGCCGACCGTCATCGCGTCGTCGACGAGGGCCCACAGGGCGGCGAGGGCCCGCCGCGCCGGCACGCGGCAGGCGAGCCCGTCGGCCACGGTGTCGATCGGCGCCTCGACCGGCCGGCGGGCGTGGAAACTCTCGACCATCGCGGGGGCACCCTTCGCCTGCACGGCGACGATGCGGGCGGCCGGATGCAGCGCCTTGAGCGCGGCGGCCGTGCCGCCGACGAGCGTCGCCGCGCCCATCGGCACGAACATCCAGTCGATGCGGTCGAGCCGCTCGGCGCATTCGAGCCCGACCGTGCCCGCGCCCTCCATCATGGCGAGGCTTTCGCCGTCGTCGACGAACTCGAGACCGTGCCCGGCGGCATAGTCGCGCGCCGCGTCCTTGGCGGCATCGATATCGTCGCCGACCTCGTGCAGCGTCGCCCCGAACGCCCGGATCATCGCCCGCTTGACCGGATTGTTTCGGGCCGGCAGGAAAATATGTGCAGGAACACCCAACAGGCGGGCGGCATAGGCCACGCCCTGGCCGTGATTGCCCGTCGACGAGGTGACGGCGCCGCGCAGGGTATCGACGCGCAGCAGGTGCGTCAGCGCACCGCGCAGCTTGAAGCTGGCGATCGGCCCGACGGTCTCGTTCTTGAGCCAGACCTCGGCGCCGAGCGCGCGCGACAGCAGCTCGCTGCGCACCAGCGGCGTTTCCTCAAGATACGGCCGCAATTGCCGGCGCGCGCGGATGATCCCGGGCAGTGCCGGAAGCTCGATCTGTTCCGCCATGGTTCGCCCTCGCCCGTCGCTCCTGCCCGCCGCGAGACTAGCAGAAGGTGCGGCCGTCCCGCCACCGCCGCCGCGCGATGGCGACGCGGGCGGGCGCGGGAACTACCGCAGCTTGCGTCTTTCCGGATGGTACAGGCGGACGGTGTGGGCGTGGTTGAGCGGCCCGTGCCCCCTGCCGAGGCCCGGGGCCGTGAGGATCGCGTTGCGCACGTAGGCGCGCGCGCGCACCACAGCATCGCGCAGCGACAGCTTCTGGGCCAGCGAGACGGCGATGGCCGACGCCAGCGTACACCCGGTTCCGTGCGTATGCACGGTCTTGATGCGCCGGTCCTCGAAGACTTCCATCCCGTCGTGATCGTAGAGGATGTCGTAGATCGTCTCGCCCGGGAAATGGCCGCCCTTCAGCAGCACCGCCTGGCATCCCAGCGTCAGCATGATCTCGGCGGCGTGCTTCATGTCGTCGAGGCTGCGGATCTCCATGCCCGTGAGGACCTCGGCCTCTGGCAGGTTCGGCGTCGCGATGCGGCAGTGCAGCAGGAAATGCTGGCGCACGAGGTGGACGGCGTCGCGGTCGATCAGCGGGTGCCCGCCCTTTGCGACCATCACCGGATCGAGCACGATCGGCACGTCCTCGGCATATTCCATGTAGGTGTAGTGAACCGCCTCGATCGCCTCCTCGTTCGGCACCATGCCGATCTTGATGACGTCGGCGCCGATGTCGCGCAGCACGAGCCGCATCTGCTTCGCGATGAAGCCCGGCGGCGTCTCGATGACGCCGTTCACGCCTTCGGTGTTCTGCGCGGTGAGCGCCGTGACCGCCGTCATCGCGTAGCCGCCGAGCGCGGTCACCGTCTTGATGTCGGCCTGGATGCCGGCGCCGCCGCCGGAGTCCGAGCCGGCGACGATGAGCACGCGGCCGGCGATGCGCCGGCCCGTGCCGCGCTCCCGCCGGGCCCGTGCGGCCGGCTTGCCGGCCTTGCGCGCCGCCCTCCTCGCCTTCAGCTCGGTCATGAGCGCGCCACCTGCTCGATCGCCACGACGATGTCCTGGACGATGCCGCCGATCAGCGCCTCGTCGTCGCCCTGCGCCATGACGCGGATCAACGGCTCGGTGCCCGACTTGCGAATCACCAGCCGGCCCTTCAGGCCGAGCGCCGATTCGCCGTGCGCGATCGCATCGCGCACCGTCCCGTCCTCGAGCGGCGCACCACCCTCGTACCGGACGTTGCGCTGAATCTGCGGCAGCGGGTCGAACATGCGGCAGACCTCGCTCGCCGGCCGGCCCTTCTGGACGATCGCCGCCAGCACCTGCAGGGCGGCAACGAGGCCGTCGCCGGTCGTGCCGTAATCGGAGAGGATGATGTGCCCCGACTGCTCGCCGCCGACATTGTAACCTTCGGCGCGCATGCGCTCGACGACGTAGCGGTCGCCGACCGCGGTGCGCACCAGCGCAAGATCGATCGACTCGAGGAACCGCTCGAGCCCCAGATTCGACATCACGGTGGCGACCACGCCGCCGCCGGCGAGCCGTTTCTCGGCGCGCCAGTCGGCGGCGATCAGCGCCATAACCTGGTCGCCGTCGATGATTCGGCCGTTCTCGTCGGCGATGATCACGCGGTCGGCGTCGCCGTCGAGCGCGATGCCGATATCGGCGCCGTTGACGGCGATGCGCTCGCACAGCGTCTCGGGCACGGTTGCGCCGCAGTTCCTGTTGATGTTGGTGCCGTCCGGAGCGACCCCGATCGGGATCACGCTGGCCCCGAGTTCCCACAGGATCTGGGGTGCCACCTTGTAGGCCGCGCCGTTGGCGCAATCGATGACGATGCGCAGCCCGTCGAGCCGCAGGCCGCGCGGAAAGGTCTGCTTGACGAATTCGATGTAGCGCCCCGGCGCATCCTCGAGGCGGCGCGCGCGGCCCAGCCGTTCCGGCGGGGAGAGCTCGAGCTCGTCCGAATCGATCAGCCGCTCGATCTCCGCCTCTTCCTCGTCGGACAGCTTGTAGCCGTCGGGGCCGAACAGCTTGATGCCGTTATCGCAATACGGGTTGTGCGATGCCGAGATGACGACGCCGAGGTCGGCGCGCAGCGACCGCGTGAGCATGGCCACCGCCGGGGTCGGTTGCGGCCCGACGAGGACGACGTCCATGCCCATCGAGACGAAGCCGGAGGTCAGCGCCGGTTCGAGCAGATAGCCGGAGAGCCGCGTATCCTTGCCGATGACGACGAGATGCCGATGGTCGCCGCGGCGGAACCGCTGTCCCGTCGCCATGGCGAGGGCGAGCACGGTTTGCGGGGTTATCGGCTCGGCGTTGGCCAGCCCCCGTACCCCGTCGGTTCCGAACAGCCTGCGTGTCATCTGCGTCCCTCGATCCAGGCCCCCGAACCACCCCGTACGTCCTGACCCGCTGCGGACGAGACCACTCTTACGGCAGTCAGGGTGAACAGAGAATTAACCAGCGGGAATATAGCGGCCGTCTTTGCCCAAGCGAAAGCGCCGATGCCGCCGGTCTCGACGCCGCCGCGGCACTGGCCCGGCCAGGACATTGTCCGCCACGCGCCGCACCGCCGCCGTCCGGACGCGGTCGACCGTCAGCTACCCGGCTGGGGCTTCGGATTGGGGTCGATGCCGACCTTGCCGCTGCTCGGAACCGACGATTTCGCGCCGCTCGGCGGTGCGGCATCGTCACCGCTTGGCCGCACGATCGATTCGCCGCGGGCGACGGCCTGGATCTCCTCGCCGGTCAGCGTCTCGTACTCGAGCAGCGCCTGGGCCAGACGCTCGAGCTGCTCGCCGTTGTCGGCGAGGATCTTCTTGCAGCGGTCATAGGCGCCGTCGACGATCCTGCGGACCTCTTCGTCGATCAGCTCGGCCGTCGCCGCGGAGACGTTCTTGGTCTGCGTCACCGAGTGGCCGAGGAAGATCTCCTCCTGGTCCTCGTTGTAGCGCAGCGGCCCGAGCTTGTCGCTCATGCCCCATTCGGTGACCATCTTGCGGGCGAGGCTCGTCGCCTGCGCGATGTCGCCCGACGCGCCGGTCGTGACCTTGTCGTAGCCGAAGATCATCTCCTCGGCGATCCGGCCGCCCATGGCGACCACGAGGTTGGCTTGCAGCTTGTCGCGCGCGAGCGAGTACTCGTCCCGCTCGGGCAGCCGCATCACCATGCCGAGTGCGCGCCCGCGCGGAATGATCGTCGCCTTGTGGATCGGGTCCGAGGCCGGCGAATGCAGCGCCGCGATCGCGTGCCCCGCCTCGTGATAGGCGGTCAGCCGCTTCTCCTCGTCGGACATGACCATCGAGCGGCGCTCGGTGCCCATCATCACCTTGTCCTTGGCGTCCTCGAGATCCTGCATCGAGACGACGCGGCGGTTCTTGCGGGCGGCGAGCAGCGCCGCCTCGTTCACCAGGTTGGCCAGATCGGCGCCGGAGAATCCGGGTGTCCCGCGGGCGATGATCTTGGCGTCGACATCGGGCGCCAGCGGCACCTTGCGCAGGTGCACCTTGAGGATCTTCTCGCGGCCGAGGATGTCCGGGTTCGGCACCACCACCTGGCGGTCGAACCGGCCGGGGCGCAGCAGCGCCGGATCGAGCACGTCGGGCCGGTTCGTCGCGGCGATCAGGATGACCCCCTCGTTGGCCTCGAAGCCGTCCATCTCGACCAGCAGCTGGTTCAGCGTCTGCTCGCGCTCGTCGTTGCCGCCGCCGAGGCCGGCGCCTCGATGGCGGCCGACCGCGTCGATCTCGTCGATGAAGATGATACACGGCGCGTTCTTCTTGCCCTGCTCGAACATGTCTCGCACGCGCGACGCGCCGACGCCGACGAACATCTCGACGAAGTCGGAGCCCGAAATCGTGAAGAACGGTACGTTCGCCTCGCCGGCGATGGCGCGCGCCAGCAGCGTCTTGCCGGTTCCCGGCGGGCCGACCAGCAGGCATCCCTTGGGGATCTTGCCGCCCAGCCGCTGGAATTTCTGCGGATCGCGCAGGAACTCGACGATCTCCTCGAGCTCGAGCTTGGCCTCGTCGATGCCGGCGACGTCATCGAAGGTGACGCGGCCGAGCTTCTCCGTCAGCAGCTTCGCGCGCGACTTGCCGAATCCCATCGCCTTGCCGCCACCGCCCTGCATCTGCCGCATGAAGAAGATCCAGACGCCGATCAGCAGCAGGAACGGGAACCAGGCGATCAGGATATCCAACACCGAGCGGGCGCCCGGATCGTGCTCCTCAACCTTGAAGCGCACGCCGCTCTCGCGCAGGGTCGGAACCAGCGTCGCATCGTTGGGCGGCGCCTGGGTGTGAAACTCCTGGCTGGTGTCCTTGTAATGGCCGACGATCTTGCTGCCCTTGATGGTGACGTCGTTGATCGCGCCGCTTTCCACAGCCGCGAGGAACTCGGAATAGGCGATCTCGGTATCGTTCGGCCGCTGCGCGCCACCGCTGAACAGGTTGAACAGCGCTATCAGCAGGATGACGATGAACACCCAGACTGCGAGATTTCGACTAAACAGGTTCAATGCGTAGACCCCTTGCTTGCCGGCTCTCCGTCACCCCGCGACGCCCCGGCCCGGCGACGCTAAGCGTCTCAAGATACTCTGTTTTCGCGCCTAAGCATAGGCCGCGCCTGCAACAAATGCCGCCGCGCCCAGTTGACGCGTCGGCTGAAAGGCGATCGCGGACGCCGACGAAGCCGCGTCGGTCGGCCGGTCCCGCCGGTAACTGAGGTGGGGTACGGCGAGCACCCCGTCAAGGTCCAGCAGGGCCGGCAACGCCGGGCGCACGGCTGCCGGAAGCCCGGCAGCGGCCAGTTCCGGCCGCTCCGCGACGACGCGCGACCAGCCGTCGCGACCGAGCGCACCGATGCGCGCGCCCTGCGGCGCCGCTTCGCGCAGCAGCAGCCGGAAGCGGCCGTCCCACACGACCCCGTCGCGCGCCGGCCGGGCCGGCTCGACGGCGGACGGCTCGCGGCAGATCAACAGGTTGCCGCCGCGGCGCAGTACGCGGCAGCCCCCCAGCGTCCGCCCGGCGCCCGTATCGTCCTGCCCCAACCAGGCGTGCAGCCGCTCCAGGCGCTCCAGGCGGCCGCCATACGCCGCACCGCCGATACAGGCGAGCAGACGCGCGAGCGCCCGCAATCCGATTTCCTCTGGTGCCGCCAGCAGACGCGCGGACGCAACGGTCGCGTAACCCTGCGGATAGATCTCGGCGGCCTCGGCCAGCAGTGCGGTCGCCGCGCTCTCGAGCGCCGCCCTCGCCCGCGCCATGCGCCGCGCGGTCCCGGCCAGGCGCGCGTCCCCGGCGCCCTCGCGCGTGAGCGCCGGCATCAACGAGCGCATGCGCACGCGCGCGAACGCACGGTCCCGGTTCGAGGGATCGTCGACAAAGGGCTGGCGCCGCGACTCGAGCAGCGCCGACAGCCGCGCCGGGGCAATGTCGAGCAGCGGCCGCAGCACGCGGACCTCGGGCAGTTCGTGCACCGGTGCCATCGCCGCCAGCCCGTCGACGCCGCTGCCCCGCGCCAGCCTCAGCATCAGCGTCTCCGCCTGGTCGCGGCGATGGTGCGCGAGCAGCAGATGCAGCACCCCGGCCGAACGGCACCAGTCGCGCAGCGCGACGAAGCGCGCGTGCCGCGCCGCTGCCTGCAGATTGGCGGTGCCGAGACCGCCGCCCAGCGCAAGCACGACGTTGTCGACGTCGAGCGCCGTGAGCCAGCGCGAGACCCGTGCCGCCTCGTCGGCGGCTTCGGGCCGCAGCCCGTGATCGACGATCAACGCGGTTGCGCGGCCGTTGCGCGCCCGCGCCCATTCATCGGCAAGCAGCGTCAGCGCCAGGCTGTCGGCGCCGCCCGAGCAGGCGACAGCGATGTACGGCATCGATTCGAACGGCCCGAGTGCGCGCATCAGGCCGACGAATTCCTCTGCCGCCAGGGGTGTCGCCGCAGCCTCTCCGCGGTTTACCGACACTTCAGCTTCTTCTGCTCGCTCTCGGCCGCGCGCAGGATCCGCGACGGCGCCTTCGGGAAGCTCGACCTCAGTTTCGCGAACGTCTTGCAGGCCGAATCGTCCTCCTCGAGCGCGGCCAGCGACATGCCGAGCTTGAGCAGGCTGTCCGGGGCCTTGGCGCCCTGTGGAAAGCGCTTGTAGCCGTCGAGAAAGACCTTGGCGGCCTCACGGTAGTCCTTCTGAAGATAGTGGGTCTCGCCGAGCCAGTAGAGCGCGTTGCTGGCGAGCGGATCGCTGGGATTGCGGTCGAGAAAGGCCTGCAGGGTGACCGCCGCGGTCCCGAAGTCACGATCCTTCAGGAACTCGAACGCGTAGTCGTACTGCTGGCGCGCCGTTCCGTCCTTGGGCATGGCGGCGAGCGCCGCGGTCGCCGCGTCGTTTGCACGCGGCGTCACCGCCGTGTCGCCGCCGGGACCGCGCACCGGCCCGCCGGCGGCGATCTTGTCCTCGATCGACTGCAGCCTGAGCTCCAGATCCTCGGCCATCCGGTCGAGACGCTGCTCGAGCACGCGGATACGGTGCTCGATCTCCTCGACACGGCCGTTCATCGCCCGCATCTGGTCCTGCATCTGCGTCACCTGCAGGGTCAGCCGCGCCGTGACGCCGCTGTCGGCCGTCGCCGTGCCGGAGGGCGTGCCCCGGTAGACGTGGCGCTGCAGATCGTTGAGATCGCGGCGCAGCCGTTCAACCTGGCGGGCGAGGTTGGAGTCCTGCGCCGCTGCGGGGATGGCCGGCAGGACGGCGAGCGACGCCGCGAGAAACAGCGCGCCGGCAATGCCGGTGCTTGCCCGTCGTGTCTTCGTCATGCGGATTTTCATGGCTTCGACCATATGGTCCATGTTCGGCAAGAATATGGCGCCATCGGTCTGCGGAAGCAACAAGCGGCCCCGGCGGAAGCCGGAGCCGCTTGCGAAATCAGGTCTGGCGCAGGATCAGGCGCCGGGGCCGGACCTTACGACCATCACGGCGCGGCGGTTCTGCGCCCACGCGGCCTCGTTCGAACCGAGGACGGCAGGACGCTCCTTGCCGTAGCTGATGGTGTCGAGACGGCCGCCGCCGATGCCCATGCTCTCGAGATACTGCTTCGCCGAGCTGGCGCGCCGCTCACCCAGCGCGAGGTTGTATTCGCGCGTGCCGCGTTCGTCGCAATGGCCTTCGATCGTCACCGTCACCGACGGATAGGTCTTCAGCCAGTCGGCCTGGCGGTTGAGCGTCTCGATGGCGTCCGGACGAAGGTCCGACTTGTCGAAATCGAAGAACACGCGGTCACCGACATTGACAACGAGATCCTCCTGCGAGCCGGGAACGATACCGGTCCCGGTATCCATCACCATCTCGCCGCCGGTATCCACTTCGGCTGTCTCATCCGCTTCCGTCGCACAACCGGCAGCAAACAAGAGTGCGGCCATGAGGCCAAGAACTGTTACGCGCATCTATAACCCCCCTTAGAGGTCAAAAGGAAATAACCAGGTTCGTACCCCAAACGATACGTGGCACATATAACCACGCGATTGCGGCGAATACAACCATGGGAACGCCGGAATCCCGCAATTTTTTTGGGCAAATCCAAGGCATTTTAGGGGCAGCCTTAACGATTTATTGGCGACCACGCGGGATCCGATGCATCGACCGGCGTCTTGATTTCCCTCAGGTTGTATCCGGTGAGGTCGACCGAATACAGTTTGGTGATGCCGCCCTTGCCGCTGCGCGCCGTCGGAGTCTGCCTGAAGAAGATCAGAACGCGGCCGTTCGGCGACCAGGTCGGCGCTTCGTCGAGGAAGCTCTCGGTAAGCAGCCGCTCGCCGGTGCCGTCGGGGCGCATGACGCCGATATAGAAGCGGCCGTCGAAGAACTTGGTGAAGGCGATCAGGTCGCCGCGCGGCGACCAGACGGGCGTCGCGTAGCGGCCCTGCCCGAAGCTGATGCGGCGGACGTTGCGGCCGTTCGCGTCCATGACGTAGAGCTGCTGCGTGCCGCCGCGGTCCGAGTTGAACACGATCTGGCGGCCGTCCGGCGAATAGGACGGCGAGGTGTCGATTGCCGGGTCGAAGGTGATCTGACGCGCGCTGCGCGTCCGCAGGTCCATCACCCAGATGTCGGAATTGCCGTCCTTGGCGTAGGACATGACCACCGAGTTGCCGTCCGGCGAGAAGCGCGGTGCGAAGGTCATGCCCTCGAAGGCGCCGAGCATCTCCTGCCGGCCGGTGTTGATGTCGAACAGATAGACGCGCGGCGTGTCGTTGAAATAGGACAGGTAGGTGATCTCCTGCCGCGTCGGCGAGAAACGAGGCGTCAGCACGAGGGCGCTGCCGTCGGTGAGGAATTTGTGGTTGGCGCCGTCCTGGTCCATGATCGCCAGCCTCTTGACGCGGCGAGTGTGGTCGCCGGTCTCGGCGATATAGACGATACGGCTGTCGAAATAGCCTTCCTCGCCGGTGATCCGCTTGTAGACCGCGTCGGCGATGATGTGCGCGACGCGGCGCCAGTTGCTGTAAGGCGTCGTATACGCGAAGCCGGCCATCTGCGTCTCGGCGAACACGTCCCAGAGCCTGAACTCGAAGCGCAGCCGGCCGTCCAGCTCGAAGCGCACGCTGCCGCTGACCAGCGCCTGCGCGTTGATCACCCGCCAGTCAGAGAAGCGCGGGCGGACCTGCAGCGATTCCGGCGACTGGATGAAGGCGCGCTCGTCGATCGAGGTGAACAGGCCGGATCGCTCGAGATCGGCGGCGATCACCGCGGCGACGTCGCGGCCGACCTGCTGCGGCCCGGCCTCTACGCTGTGGAAGGCGGTGATCGCGATCGGCAGCGGGTCGACGTTGCCGCGCGTCACGTCGATGCGGATTTCGGCCAGCGTCGGCGGGGTGAGAACACCGGCCGCAATGGCCAGAATGGCCACCAAGAAGGATCGACGGAACAGGTGCGGGCCCAGGTTGCTGGCCGCACGGCGCCGGTTACTGCTCATTATCTACCCACCATCTTGCTAGGATCGAAATTGAATGTGAAAACCTTGAGCTGCTCGTACTTGCCGGGAGGTATGGGCAGGGGCTGACAGCGCTGGTTGAGGACCGCCCGCATCGCGGATTCCGCGGCGGCACGGAAGAACCGATCGACGCTCATCCGGCTCGCGTCGACGACTTCGGCCCTGCGCACGGTTCCGTCGCGGTTCATATACAGACGTATGACGACCGCCAGCTCCTCCGGGTTGCGCGCACCGACGGGAACGTTCCAGCATCTGCCGATATGCTGGCTGAGGGCGTCCTCCTCGCTCATCGTCAGCTGATTGCTGAGTATCCGCGCCTGTTGCGGCGGCGGCGTCTCCTCCGCGCTGTCGAGAACCGCGGCGAGGTCGTCGAGCAGGTTCGCGGTGTCGCTGCTGCTCGGCTTCGGCCGCTCGGTCTCCTCGCGCTCGAGCAGCTCGACGGTCTTGAGTACCGACTGGAATTCGTCCTCGGGCGGCGGTACCGGCTTCGGCCGCGGTCGCGCCGGCAGGCTCGGCGCCTCCTCCTCGGTGCTCGCCGGCTGGTCGGGCGTCGGGATCGGGACCACCTCCGGCTCCGGCTCGACGGGCTTCGGCGCCGGCGGCGGCAGGGCCGCGACCTGCTCGCGCGGTGCCGGGTCCGGCTTCGGCGGCGCCGGCGGCGGCGCTGGTTTGGGCGTCGCCAGGCGTCGCTCGGTGACCTGCGAGATGTCGGCGATCTCGACCGCGATGACGCGCTCTTCCTCGACGCTCAGCGAGCCCCGCCACGGGGCCTCGATCCATGCCAGCACCGCGATCGCGATGTGCATGAGCGTCGAGTAGAGAAGCGCCCTGCGCATACGCATGGCTGGACTACTTCTTCTTTTTGCGCTGGTCCGGTAGCTCGGCGAGCAGGGATACCTTGCTGTATCCGGCGACGCTGATCCGGCCCATCACCTCCATGACCTTGCCGTAGGCGATGCCCTTGTCGCCGCGCACGAAGATGCGCGCGTCGGGGTTGGCGCCGGTGATCGCCTCGAGCCGCGGCGCCAGATTGGCGATGGGGATCTCGCTTTCCTGGATGTAGATGGCGCCCCGCGAATCGATCGAGATGACGATCGGCTCGTCGGGATTGTTGATCGAGGCCGCCTCGGTCTTCGGCAGATCGACCGGCACGCCGACGCTGAGCAGCGGCGCCGTAACCATGAACACGACCAGCAGGACGAGCATGACGTCGACGAACGGCGTCACGTTGATCTCCGACATCGGCCGGTGGCGGCGGCTGCGTAGCTTGAATTCCCGGCTGCGGATACTGACCGCCATGGCGCTACTCGGCCTCCTCGATCTGGCGCGAGAGGATGGCGCTGAACTCGCCGGCGAAGGCCTCGAGCCGGCCGGCATAGCGGTTGAGGTCGGTCGACAGCTTGTTGTAGGCGACGACCGCGGGGATCGCCGCGATCAGGCCGAGCGCCGTCGCGAACAGCGCCTCGGCGATGCCCGGCGCGACGACGGCGAGCGTCGTCTGCTTGGAGATCGCGATCATCTGGAAGCTATTCATGATGCCGAGCACCGTGCCGAACAGGCCGATGAACGGCGCCGTCGAGCCGACCGAGGCGAGGAACGTCATGTGCTTCTCGGCGCGCTCCATCTCGCGGCCGACGGTGACGTGCATGACGCGGTCGATGCGCTCCTGCAGGCTGCCGGTCATCGATCCGCCGGCGCGCCGCCGACTGAGCGTACGCCGCCATTCGCGCATGGCCGCCGAGAACACGGCGGACATCGGGTCGCGCGGGCGTTGCCCGACCTTCTCATAGAGATCGTCGAGCGAGCCGCCGGACCAGAAGGCGTCCTCGAAGCGGTTGGCCTTGCGGTCGAGGATCTGCAGCCGCGCGATCTTCTCGAAGATGATCGCCCAGCAGACGATCGACGCGATGACCAGGACGACGATCACCGACTGCACGATCCAGTGCGCCGACCAGAACAGGCCCATGAAGGAGAGATCGGTGGCGGCCACCGAGCCGCCGAGGGTTACCGAGTCGATAACGTTGGTTTCCATCTCAGTGTGTGCTCTTACCCCGTGAAGGATTGACAAGCGGTTAAGCGGCGACCGCGCCGAACGCCCGCATCGCGTCGCGCAGCGGCCGCGGAATGCGCGCCGGGCGCCCGTCGGCCCCGACGCAGGCGAGATCGACCACCATGCGCACGAGATCCTCGCCGTCGCGGCGCACGATCTGTTCCGCCGTCAGCGAGGCGGCGCCGAGACCGAGCAGCCGCGAGCGGACCTCAAGCATGTCGTCGAGCCGCGCCGGCCGGCTGTAGTCGATCGTGCAGCGGCGGACGACGAAGCCGAACCCCTCGTCCAGCATGCGCGCATAGTGGCCGCCGCTGATCTCGCGCAGGAACTCGGTGCGGCCGCGCTCGGCGAACTTCAAATAGTTGGCGTAATACACGATGCCGCCGGCGTCCGTGTCCTCGTAATACACGCGGACGGGCGTAACGTGGGTGCCGGGGGGTGCGCCGTCAACCATCGCCGTTCGCGGCCTCGTCGCCGCCGAGGAGATCGAGCTGCGCCGCCGCGCCGTCGGGCGGCGTATGGCCGAGAAAGGTCCAGCCCTGCAGCGCCAGCATGCGGCCGCGCGGCGTGCGCTGCAGCAGGCCCTGCTGGACGAGATAGGGCTCGATCACCTCCTCGAGCACGTCGCGCTGCTCCGACAGCGCTGCCGCCAGCGTCTCGACGCCGACCGGTCCGCCGCCGTAATTCTCGGCGATGCAGGCGAGGTAACGCCGGTCCATGGCATCGAGGCCCTGGCGATCGACCTCGAGCCGCCGCAGGGCCGAGTCCGCGGTCTCGGCGTCGATCTCCGCGTCGCCGTCGATCGCCGCGAAATCGCGCACGCGCCGCAGCAGCCGGCCGGCGACGCGCGGCGTGCCGCGGCTGCGCCGCGCCACCTCGCGGGCGCCCTCGGCGGTCATCGTCGCGCCGAGCAGGCGCGCGCTGCGCTCGACGATCACCGTCAGCTCCTCGACATCGTAGAACTCAAGCCGCATGGGAATGCCGAAGCGCTCGCGCAGCGGCCGCGTGATCAGGCCCGAGCGGGTCGTCGCGGCGATCAGCGTGAAGGGCGGCAGGTCGATGCGGATCGATTTGGCGGCCGGTCCCTCGCCGATGATCAGGTCGAGCTGGAAATCCTCCATCGCCGGATAGAGGATCTCCTCGACCGCCGGGTTGAGACGGTGGATCTCGTCGATGAACAGCACGTCGCGCGGCTGCAGGTTGGTGAGGATCGCCGCGAGGTCGCCGGCCTTGGCGAGCACCGGGCCCGATGTTCCGCGAAACCCGACGCCGAGCTCGCGCGCGACGATCTGCGCCAGCGTCGTCTTGCCGAGGCCGGGCGGGCCGTGGAACAGCACGTGGTCCATCGCCTCGCCGCGGGCACGGGCCGCCTGGATGAACACGCCGAGGTTCTCGCGCACCGCGGTCTGGCCGACGAACTCGCCGAGGGTCTGCGGCCGCAGCGCCACCTCGGCGCCGTCGATGTCGCCGAAATCGGGCTTCACGACGCGGTCGGCGCTCTCGCTCATGGGGCCAGCTCCTCGAGCCCGGCGCGGATCAGGTCGGGCAGCGCCGCGTCACCGCCGAGCCGGTTGCCGGCGCGGGCGACGGCCGCGAACGCCTCGCTGCGCCCGTATCCGAGGTTGACCAGCGCCGATACGGCATCGACATCGGGCGTCGCCGGCACGGCCGTCATCCCAGCATGCGCGACCCCTGCCATCGCCCCGGGGCCGAGCGCCAGCCCGCCGACCTTGTCCCTGAGCTCGGCGACGATACGCCCGGCGAGCTTGGGGCCGACGCCGCTGGCGCGCGTCACCGCCGTCTTGTCGCCGGACGCCACCGCCCGCAGCAGCTCGTCCGCCGAAAGCACCGTCAAGATCGCCAGCGCGACCCGCGCGCCGACCCCCTGCACCGTCGTCAGCAGACGGAACCACTCGTGTTCGGCGTGTTCGACGAAACCGTAGAGATGGATGTGATCCTCGCGCACGTGGGTCTCTATGTGCAATTGCACGCTTTGCCCGTCCACCGGCACACGGGCCAGCGTGCGGCCGGAACAGTAGACGAGGTAGCCGACGCCGCCGACCTCGACGATGGCGCGGTCGTCGCCGATGACCTGCACCGATCCGGTCAGCCGGGCGATCATGGCGCCGGCCCCGCCGCCGGCACCCGCGCCTGCCCCCAGCGCTGACGCGTTCCGGCGTAATGCGCGTGGCAGATCGCGACGGCCAGCGCGTCGGCCGCATCGGGGCTCGAGAACTCGCAGCCGGGCAGCAGCCGCGATACCATCATCTGCACCTGCTGCTTGCCCGCGTGGCCGGTACCGACGACCGCCTTCTTGATCCGGTTGGGCGCGTACTCGGCAACCGGGATGCCGCGCAGGGCCGGCGCCAGCAGCACGATGCCGCGCGCCTGGCCCAGCTTCAGCGTCGATTCCGGGTTCGCATTCACGAAGGTCTCCTCGACCGCGGCCTCCTCGGGCTTGTATGCTGCGAGCACCTCGACGAGACGCTCGTGCATGGCCTTGAGCCGCGACGCCATGTCGCCTCGCGTCGGCGGCCTTACCGTGCCGTCCGCGACGTAGCGCAGACGGTTGCCGTCGCTCTCGATGACGCCCCATCCGGTGTGCCGCAGTCCCGGATCGAAGCCGATCAAGCGCATGCGTCCGCCCTTCCCTGCGCCCTACGCGGTCAGGCGCTCGAGCACGTCGTCGGCGATCTCGTAGTTCGCCGCGATCGATTGCACGTCGTCGTTGTCGTCGAGCGCGTCGAGCAGCCGCAGCACGGTCTCCGCCGTGCCCTCGTCGACCGGCACCGTCGTCTGCGGTCGCCAGACCAGTCGCGCCGCTTCGGGCTCCCCGAAACGTGCCTCGATGGCGCTGGCGACGGCGTGCAGGTTCTCGGCCTCGCAGGTCACGACGTGCTCGGACTCGTCCGACGCCACGTCCGATGCACCGGCCTCCAGCGCGGCCTCGAACATCGCCTCGGCGCCGGCGACATCGGCGCCGAACCGGACCTCGCCGACATGGTCGAACATGAAGCTTACGGCGCCGGTCTCGGCAAGGTTGCCGCCGTGCTTGCTGAACGCCGCGCGGATCTCGGAGGCGGTCCGGTTGCGATTGTCGGTGAGGGCCTCGACGATCACGGCGATGCCGCCGGGGGCATAGCCCTCGTAACGGATCGCCTCGTATTCCTCCCCCTCGCCGCCGCCCGCACCCTTGCGGATCGCCCGCTCGACATTGTCCTTCGGCATGTTGTGCGCGCGCGCCGCGGCGATGGCCGCGCGCAGGCGCGGATTGGCGTCGGGATCGCCGCCGCCGAGCTTGGCCGACACGGTGAGCTCGCGCCCCAGCCTCGAAAACAGGGTGGCGCGTTTCTTGTCCTGCGCGCCCTTGCGGTACATGATGTTCTTGAATTGCGAATGGCCGGCCATATTTTCCCGACTTCTCCCTTGAGCCCTCTATGTCGTGTGATGTATTGTGCCCGACTATACTATATGTAGTGTCGGCTTAACTCGGAAAATTTTGCGGACCGGGTCATCGATGTCCAGCCCGTTGCCAGAGACCGCCACCCCCGGCATTGGTTCCGCCAAAGGGTCGTTTAAGGTGTCAGGCGATACATCGCACCCTGATCGTCCGCTGGCCCGTTCGCGCCGGCGCCCCGCAACGAAGCGACGGCAACGGGACACTGACAGCGTTTTATGTCAAGAATGCGGCGCGGGGAAGCCCCTGCGTGCGGACGGCGGGGCGGCGATGTCGGAACCGCTGCTGCCCTCCCCGCCGGCCGCCGGAGCACGCGCGTGAGGGGCGACCGCCCTCCGGCCGAACTCGTCGCGGCCCGGTCGCGCAACCCCTTCGGAAATCCCGAAAAGCGCCCGCAGTTGTCGCCCGAAAGCCGGCACAGCGTCGCCGACGAGGTGCTGCGTCGAGCACAGGCGGCGGTCGATGCGCTGAGCGCCGAGTATCCGCAGCATGCCATGCGCGACATCGCGCGCCTGATCGTTCTCGCCGACCGCATGGCGCACAATGCCGACGGCCGCCTCTCGGATTTCGACGAGATCTCGCGGATCGCCCATGACATGCGCGGTCAGGGCGCGGTGTTCGGCTTTCCGATGATGACGCGCTGCGCCGGCTCGCTGTGCCGCGCGACCCGGACCCTCGGGCCCGACGACGGCGCCATCGTGCACCTCATCCGCACCCACATCGCCGCCCTGTACGCGGTCCTCAACAGCCGTGCCGGTGCCGACGATCCGGTGGCGGAGTCGGTGGCCCGCGGCCTCGAACTGCTCGTTCACGCCAACACGCGCCGCTGAGGCGGGCCCCATCGCACCACGCCGGCGGGCCGGGCGCGCCCGGCCGCATGTGGCGAATTGACGCCCCTACGTCCGGCGGCGGCCAATGGCACGCATGTTGCGACAGGAATAGCCGGTTGCGCGGAGATCGCTGTCGGTGTCGCCTGGTGTCGCCGGCACGCCAAAAAACGGGTCAATTAACTTTAAATCAATTCAAACGAAGGATGAATCGGGATCCGGAATATGAAATGCAACGCCTGCTCTATCGACCTGTTCCGGCAATCGCACATCACCGCCGAACGGATCGATATCGGGACATGATGAACCATCGTATCGGAGAACATAACGTGACCGTCTATCGAAACAAAACACCGGCATTCATCCTTCAGTCTCCGCGCATTGCCGCGACGTATCCGCGCCATCCCGCCACGCTGGCGGCCGCCCTCGCCGTCGTGCTGCTGGCCGCGGCGTCGCCGACGGCCGGGGCCTCGGAGCGCGAACTTGAGGGCTTCGTCACCAAGAAGGCGGCGACGATTTCCACCATGCACACCAAGGCGAAACGGGCGCTGGTGAACGCCGCGCAGGACCGGTCGTTCGCGGGTTACTACCTGGCTGAAGACGACCGTGACCGCCACGCCGCAAAGCAGCGCATCGAGGAGGTCTCGCTCTCCACGCAGAGCCGCTTCCACGTCGAGGAGATGTGCCTGATCGATGCGGCGGGACCGGAGGTCGCGCGCATCGTCGGCAACGCGATCGCGCCGGACAGCGAACTCTCGAAGGACGAGTCGGAGGCAAGCTTCTTCAAGCCGGCCTTTGCCGAGGCGCCGAAGCGCGTCTACGTCACGCGCCCCTACATGTCTCCCGACGCCGACAAGTGGGTGCTGGCCTACGCGACGCCGGTGGTCGCCAAAGGCGAGAAGAAGGCGATCCTGCATTACGAGCACGGGCTGGAGGTGTTTCGGCAGGCCGTTAACCGCGGTCTCGGCGGCGACACCCGCTTCCTCCTCATCGTCGCCGAGGGCGGCTACGTCATCTCGGACAGTCGGCGCAACCCGGAGATCGCCAAGCGCGGCGACGCGGAGGAAATGGCGGCCTACTTCCAGCATGTCGGCGACGTCGCGCCCGGCGGTCTCGCGAGGGTTTACGCCGGCATCGACGAGCGCCGCACGGGCAGCACGCGGATCTCGGAGAACGGGATCGACTACGGCGTCGCCTATGCCGTCGTCGAGGGCGGCCTGACGCTGATTGCGGTCGAGCGTCGCTAGGAGAGCGCGGTCCCGGCGCTGCGCCGGGACCGCCACCCAGGGACCAGGAGGTCGAAAATGACAAAAGCAATGACGATCAAGAGCAAGACGATCCTCCTGCTCCTGGCTTGTTCAATGGTGCCCATGGCCGTGGTCGGCATAGATTTCTTCGCATCGGCGCGGACCGCACTCGAGGCGCAGGCGATGCGCGTGCTTCAGGCGGACGCGGACGCGACGATGGAACGACTCGAGGAATTTCTCGGCAAGGCGGCGGTCGATTTCGACTCGTGGAGCAACGCGCCGGCGATGCAGGACATCCTGATCGACGACGGCGAGCAACTGATTTCGGGCCTCGTAATCCAGCTCCGCGAACGCTATCCCCATTTCGGCGCCTTTGTCGTTGCCAACGATTCGGGTGCGGTGATGGCGGCATCCGACGCCGTGTTCCACGGCAGTAACATCGGCCGATCGGATTTTTTCCAGGCGGCCATGCGCGGCGAACGCATCACCGGTGGCCACGGCGGGTCGGACATTGTCGATTTCGAGAACATCGCATTCGCAGCGCCGATCCGCGCGAATTACGACAGGGAGGCGATCGTCGGAGTCATCGTCGGTTTCCTCGACTGGGGCTGGCTGCGCGAGATGCTCTCGGAGACGAAGGTCGTAGGCTCGCCGCAAGGCAACGACCATATCCTCGTTCTGGAAGACCACCGTCGCGGTCAAACGATGTACGGGGGGCAACACGCTGCGGCGGACATTCAAGCCATGGGGCGGGAGCACGGGGTCGTTCGGGGAACGTTCGCCGGCGTCGACGCACTCATCAGCACCTCGATCTCCCGGGGTCACGACCATTTCGCCGATCCAGGCTGGGCGATTCACACCATCGTGACGACGAATGTGGCTTTCGCCGATGTGCACGCTCTCGGCAACCGTCTTACCCTGATTGCAGCGATAGTAGCGACGCTTGTCATTGCGGTCGGCTTCTTCGGCGCCAACACGCTCAGCCGTCCGATTGTCCGCTTGACAAGGGTCATGGGTGAACTGGCGCAGGGTCGCCTCGAGGTCGCGCTGCCGCCTGTGACCGGCAGCGACGAGGTCGCGCGCATGGCGGAGGCGATCGCGGTGTTCAAGGAGAACGCGATCGCCAAGCAGCGGCTCGAGGAAGAACAGGCGCAGGCCAAGCAGCAGGCGGAGGCGGAAAAACGTTCGGCCGTGCTGGCGCTTGCCGACCGCTTCGAAAATTCGGTCAAGGGGGTCGTCGAGACGCTGTCGATGGCCGCGGCCGATATGCAGTCGACGGCGCAGCAGATGTCGGGAACCGCCCACGCGACGAGCAAGGAGACCACGGTCGTGGCGACAGCGTCCAACCAGGCCACCGCGAACGTTCAGACCGTCGCAGCCACCGTGGAGGAGCTCTCGGCCTCGATCGGCGAGATCGCTCGCCAGGTCGAGCAGTCCGCGAAGATCGGTGCCAACGCGGTGGCCGAGGCGGAAGCGACCGATTCGACCGTGCGCGGTTTGTCCAAGGCCGCAGCGGAGATCGGCGAGGTCGTCGAAACGATCAACGACATCGCCGGCCAGACCAACCTGCTGGCGCTGAACGCGACGATCGAGGCGGCGCGCGCCGGCGAGGCCGGCAAGGGTTTCGCCGTCGTCGCCCAGGAGGTCAAGAACCTCGCCAACGAGACCGCCAGAGCGACCGAGCAGATCGCGAAGCAGATCTCCGCCGTGCAGGACGAGACGGCGGGCGCCGTCGACGCAATCCGGCGCATCCGCGAGGTGATCGACGAGATCAGCGACATCTCGACGACGATCGCGTCCGCGGTCGAAGAGCAGGGCATGTCGACGCAGGAGATCGCCCGCAACGTCCACGAGGCGGCAAAGGGCACGCAGTCGGTGAACGAGAATATCGAGCGCGTCGCGCGCACCGCCGGCGAGACCGGGACGGCGTCGGGACAGGTGCTGAGCACGTCCCAGGAAGTGGCGCGCCAGGCGCAAGCGATGCGCGACGAGGTCAACCGCTTCCTGGAGGGCGTTCGCGCCGCCTGAGTCCGCCGCGCTCGACCGCTGACAGGGGCCGCTTGCCCTGCGTGACCCTATTTCCGGAGCAAGATCCGCTAGGTCGGGATCCGGGTCGGCCTGCACCGGCACGTCGCGCCTGTCCCCCTGCCCTTCCCCAACCGGAAAGGCGGTCGCAAGGCTGCCGCGATACGGAGAGTCACGCTCCCCCTCGCGGGCACAGGGCGGGGGCGGGGGCGCAACCCACCGCGCCGGCGGCGAGACCCGCGTCCGCATAATTCGGACAGTGCTCTACGGATTCTCGCGGGTCACACCGGCCAGTGGGGCGCGAGCCGCCCGCCCTGGCGTATCGGCGCGACGTGGCGCGCCCTGCCCGTGGCATCGTCGGTCTCGACGAATACGCCGCACAGCGTCGCCTCGCCGTCGGCCGGCACGAGGCGTTCGCCGCGCATCTTGCGGACGAAACGTTCGATCGCGGGTCCCTTCTGCATGCCGATCACGGAATCGTAGTCACCGCACATGCCGGCGTCGGTCTGGTACGCGGTACCGCCCGGCAGGATCTGCGCGTCGGCGGTCGGCGCGTGGGTGTGGCTGCCGACGACGAGGCTCGCGCGGCCGTCGGCCCACTGGCCGAGCGCCATTTTCTCGCTGGTCGCCTCGCCGTGCACGTCGACCAAGACCGCGTCGGCGCCGGCGCCGCGCGGGCGCTCCTTCGGCAGCAGCCGGTCGAGGGCCGCGAACGGGCAATCGAGCGGGTCCATGAAGAGCCGGCACATGACCTGGACGACCAGCACCTTGCGGCCGCCGCGCGTCTCGAACAGGCCGGCGCCGCGTCCAGGGGTCCCGGCCGGGTAGTTCTCCGGCCGCAGCAGCCGCGCCTGCTCGCTGATATAGGGGATGATCTCGCGCTGGTCCCAGCTATGGTTGCCGCCGGTAACGACGTCGACGCCGGCCGCGAAGAGCGCATCGCAGATCTTCGGGGTCAGCCCGAATCCGGCGGCCGCGTTCTCACCGTTGGCGACGACGAAGTCGAGTTCGAGGTCGCGGCGCAGCGCCGGGACGCGCTCGACGACCGCCTCCCGACCGCTGCGGCCGACGATATCGCCGAGGAACAAGAGCCTCATGGGCGATCGCCCCGGGCGACGCGGATCGCCTCGCGTTCGGTGACGACCCAATCGAGCGGCTCGTCGCGGGCGTCGTGCGGCACGGCGGCGATTTCCTGCGCCGACCAGGCGATGCCGACCGCGACGACGAGCGCCCGGGCGCGCAGGGCGGCGAGGCTGCGGTCGTAGTAGCCGCCGCCGTAACCGACGCGAAATCCGGCCCGGTCGAAGGCGAGCAGCGGCACCAGCACCACGTCGGGGTCGATCGACGGGGCGGACTCGAGCGGTTCAT
Source organism: Alphaproteobacteria bacterium (assembly GCA_041584475.1). Lineage (GTDB taxonomy): Bacteria > Pseudomonadota > Alphaproteobacteria > UBA8366 > JADFVY01 > JBFHDX01. The sequence continues at coordinate 6,546 of JBFHDX010000002.1, read as the reverse complement.
GGATGCCGAAAGGGCCGCTCTGCATCGCGTCGCCCTCGCGCCAGACGCGGAACAGGAGCGGGCGGCCCCGGCCGGTGACCACCGGCAGGGCAACCGTGTGACCCGCCGCCGCCAAGGCGCGCAGGGCCGGCATCACGTCGATCTCGTCGCCGATCGGCCAGAAGCCGGACACCGTCGCCGCGCGCGGCACGATCGCCGCCGCCGCGAGGCGCTCGGCGAGCCGTGCTCCCGCCGTGCCGTCGTCGGCGCGCGCCGCCGTGCGCCGTGCAGCCGTCGCCTCGGCGCGCAGGCCGCGCTTCGCGTCGCTGATGTCGGTCGCCAGGGTCATCGGGATAACGGGGTTCGCTGCGCCGCTGCAGGAGCGACCGGAAGGGGTCAAAGTCGGGCGATGCCGCCTCGGCCGTGCTGTCAGGTTCCTCTCGGGCCTGCGTAAGCAGGTGGGCGCCGTATACCGGGACCACGATCCCGGCAGGGACAGCTCCCTAGAGGATAACGTTGGCCCCAGGGATCTCGACGACTCACGCACCGCGCCGCAGTCGCCCGGCTTCCTTATCTAAGGGGCCTCGAGTTGCTCGGCAAGCCTTTCGATGCGCTCGGCCAGGCCTTCGACAAGCGCCGCCGCCGCATCCTCGCTGCCGGGCTGCGGCGCGAGCGCCTCGCTGCCGAATCCCTCCATCTCGTCGAGCAGGAGCAGGCAGAGCATGACGAGCAGGCGCGCATCGCCGATCTGGCCGACGTCGGATACCAGATCGCCCATGCGCCGGTCGAGGTCCGCCGCCAGCTCGCGCAGGCGCGGCTCCTCGCCATCGGCGCAACCGATCGTGTAGTGGCGGCTGTTGACCGTGATCGTGACCTGCGCCATGGGCTGCGACGTTCCTATTCCGCGGCTTCGCCGAGCAGGCGGCGCATCCGCGCGATCGCCGAATCGAGACGCCCGGCCACCGTGTCGGCCGTCGTCTTCAGCGCCGCATAGTCCTCGCGCACGCGGGCCAGCTGGTCCGCCAGATCGGCGTTCCCGTCGCCTTCCTGACGATGCGTCAGAGCGGCCTCGAGCCGGGCCACCGCCGCCTCGAGGCGGTTCTGGGCAGCTTGCAGACGGGTCATCTTGCGGTCCCGGTCGCCTCGCGTTCTGTCTGGTTGATCGACCAGACAATAGGCAGCGGGCGCCGCCCCGGTCAACAACGCGCCTCGGCCCCTCAGCGTGGCAGGCCGTCGCGGCGGAACTGCTTGGACAGCATGAGGCCCTGGCCCTGGTAGGACGAGCCGATGTCCGCCCCGTAGAGCTTCTCGGGCACCGCCGCCAGCTTGTCGAAGGCGAGGCGTCCGACGATCTGCCCGTCCTCGAGCAGGAACGGGACCTCGTGCGAGCGTACCTCGAGCACCGCCCGCGTATTGCCGGCGTCGTCGCCGGAATAGCCGAAGCCGGGATCGAAGAAGCCCGCATAATGGACGCGGAACTCGCCGACCAGCGTGTCGTAGGCGACCATCTCGACGGCGCAGTCCGGCGGCACCCGGACCGCCTCCTTCGAGGCGAGAATGTAGAAATCATCGGGGTTGAGGAAGATGCCCTCGCCGGGCCGCACGCGGATCGGGTCCCAATATTCGAGCGGGTCGTAATGGCCGACCTTCTCGACATCGATCAGCGGCGTGTGATGCTTCGCCCGATAGCCGACGACATCCGTCCCCGGCTCGCCGGTCAGGTCCACCGTCAGCGCGAGGCCGTTCGAGACGTCGTCTTCGCGCGCCTCGCGGTCGATGATGCCAACCTCGCGATGCAGGCGGCGGATCGCGGCGTCGCTGTAAGCGGACGCGCCGCGCCGCAGGCGCAGCTGGTTGAGCCGCGTGCCGCGCCGGACGACGATGCTGAACGAGCGCGGCGATATCTCCAGGTAGAGCGGCCCGGCATAGCCACCGCGGATGCGCTCGAACTCGCTCGCATGGTCGGTGATCAGGCGCGTGAAGATGTCGAGCCGGCCGGTCGAGCTCTTCGGGTTGGCGATGCCGGTGATGCCACGCTCGAGCTTGAGCGATTCCATCAGCGGCACGATATAGACGCAGCCCTTCTCGAGCACGGCGCCCTCACCGAGATCGATCTCGTGCATGCCGAAACGGCCGATCTTCTCCATCACCGTGGCTTCGCGGCCGGGCAGGAAGCTGCCGCGGACGCGGTAGGCGACGCGCCCGAGCCGGAGGTCCATGCTGGCCGGCTGCAGCTGCGCCTCGGCGATCTCCTCGGCGGCGACGATCTGGCCGTCGCGCACGAGATCGCGCAGCGCCTGGAACGGCAGTACGCCGTTGCGCCGCCGCGCCGCGCCGGGCTCTTCACGCCCTGCGCCCGCGGCGACGGTCTTTGCCGACTCGGTCATGGTTTCGACCCCGAATAGCCTCTGCGAACAGCGCGTGCCGCACGCGCCCCGGCGCGGCGCATGGCGGCTATTGTCATAACAGAGTTCCAGCCGCGGTGTAAGGCTCTGGGGCGGTGCGGATTTTCGCGATTTATCGACAGGTTTGTCCACAGCAACGCCCGCCATCCGCGTCCAGGGTACGCCGGCTCATGATGTTATCCCCTTTTTCCACAGGCACTGATCCACCGGAAAGTCCACAGCGGTCGGCGGCCTACCCGGAAGTGTCGGCCATTGACGACACTGCGGCGTGGCGTCATTTTGCCGCCTTGCTGTCAGACTTGCCCGACGGCAGATTGGGGCGCACGGGGTGCGGCCGGCTGCCGGCGGCGGCGGGACAGCGTGACGGGGCCGGTGCGGAGCGGCGCCAAAGCGGTCATTTTGCGGGCAACGGGCAAACAAGCGGGAACACGTCCATGAGCGTTGTGAAATCGCGTTCGCAGACGGCGACGCACGAGGAGATGTCGAACGCGATCCGCGCCCTGTCGATGGACGCCGTGCAGCGTGCGAACTCCGGCCACCCGGGGATGCCGATGGGCGCGGCCGACGTTGCCACGGTGCTGTTCTCGCGCCACCTCAAGTTCGACGCCAGCGCGCCCGGCTGGTGGGACCGCGACCGTTTCGTGCTGTCCGCCGGACACGGTTCCATGCTGCTCTATTCGCTGCTCTACCTGACCGGCTATGTCGGCATGGATATCGAAGAGCTCGAGCACTTCCGCCAGCTCGGCAGCCGCACCGCCGGCCACCCCGAATACGGCCACGCGCCCGGCATCGAGACGACCACCGGGCCGCTCGGCCAGGGGCTCGCCAACGCGGTCGGCATGGCGCTGGCGGAGCGCATGCTGGCGGCGCGGCACGGGCCGGAGCTCGTCGACCACCATACCTACGTGCTGGCCGGCGACGGCTGCCTGATGGAGGGCATCAGCCACGAGGCGATATCGCTTGCCGGCCATCTGCGGCTCGGCCGGCTCATCGTGCTGTTCGACGACAACGGCATAACCATCGACGGCAAAACCTCGCTGTCGGTCGGCGACGATCAACTCAAGCGGTTCGACGCCTCGGGCTGGGAGGTGACGCGCATCGACGGCCACGACCCGGCGGCGATCGACGAGGCGCTGACCGCGGCCAGGACGTCGGAGCGACCGTCGCTGATCGCCTGCCGCACCATCATCGGCTATGGCGCGCCGACCAAGGCGGGCAGCGAGAAGACGCACGGTTCGCCGCTCGGCGACGAGGAAGTCGCGGGCGCCCGCGAGAAGCTGGGCTGGCCGCACCCGCCGTTCGAGGTTCCCGCCCACATTCTCGATGCCTGGCGCGTGATCGGCGGGCGCGGAGAAGCCGCACGCATGGAATGGGAGAAGCGCGTGGCCGCCCTCGACAACGACGTGCGCGGCGAGTTCGAGCGCGTCATGGCCGGCGACCTGCCGGTCGGCTGGGAGTCGGAGCTCGATACGTTCAAGGCGCGCATGGCGGCGGAGACGCCGAAGCTGGCGACGCGGGTGGCGAGCCAGAAAGTGCTCGAGGTGCTGACGCGCGCGGTGCCCGAGATGGTCGGCGGCTCGGCCGACCTGACGGGCTCGAACGGTACGCGGGTCACCGGCATGGAGGCGGTCGACGCGGACAACTACGCCGGCAGCTACATCAATTACGGCGTGCGCGAGCACGGCATGGCGGCGGCGATGAACGGCATCGCGCTGCACGGCGGCCTCATCCCCTATGGCGGCACGTTCCTCGTGTTCACGGATTACTGCCGCCCGGCGATCCGCCTGTCGGCGCTGATGGGCAAGCGCGTCGTCTACGTCATGACGCACGATTCGATCGGCCTCGGCGAGGACGGCCCGACGCACCAGCCGATCGAACATCTGGCGGCGCTGCGGGCGATGCCCAACCTGGCGGTCTTCCGCCCCGCCGACGTGATCGAGACGGCGGAATGCTGGGCGCTCGCCCTGCGCGCCACGGGCCGGCCGACGATCCTGGCGCTCACGCGCCAGGGCGTGCCGACGCTGCGCACCGAGCACGAGTCCGCGAATCTCTGCGCCAAGGGCGGCTACGTGCTGCGCGAGGCGGAAAAGGGTGCCAAGGCGCGCAAGGTGACGCTGCTGGCGACCGGATCGGAGGTCGAGATCGCGGTCAAGGCGCGCGATGCGCTGGAGGCGGACGGCATTCCGACCGCCGTCGTCTCGCTGCCCTCATTCGAGCTGTTCGACGCCCAGGAGGACGACTACCGCGCCTCGGTGCTCGGCGAGGGAACACTGCGCGTCGCCGTCGAGGCGGCCGTCCGCCAGGGCTGGGACCGCTATATCGGGCCCGACGGCGGCTTCATCGGCATGGAATCTTTCGGCGCCTCGGCCCCGGCGGAACATCTCTACGAGCATTTCGGCATCACCGCCGCCGCCGTCGTCGGCGAGGTGACCAAGCGGCTCTGAGCGATACGGCACAGGCAGGAACAGGCAAGGGGGACAGCGAGAGATGGCAGTACGTGTGGCGATCAACGGGTTCGGGCGCATCGGGCGGCTGGTGCTGCGCGCGGCGGTCGAGGCGCGGCGCGACGACATCGAGTTCGTCGGCATCAACGATCTCGGACCGGTCGAGACCAACGCGCACCTGGTCGCGTACGATTCGGTGCACGGCAGGCTGCCGGTCGAGGTCGCGACCGGCGAGGACTGGATGGATTTCGGCCGCGGCAAGGTCAAGGTCACCGCCGAGCGCGACCCGACGAAGCTGCCGTGGCAGGAGCTGGGCGTCGACATCGCCTTCGAGTGCACCGGCATCTTCACCGCGCGCGAGAAGGCGGCGATGCACCTAGAGGCCGGCGCCAAGCGCGTACTGGTCTCGGCGCCCGCCACGGGCGCCGACCTGACGGTCGTCTATGGCGTCAACCACGACCAGCTGACGCAGGAGCACATCGTCGTCTCCAACGCGTCGTGCACGACCAACTGCCTCGCCCCGGTGGCCTACGTGCTGAACCAGGCGATCGGCATCGAGCGCGGCTTCATGACGACGATCCACGCCTACACCGGCGACCAGTCGACGGTGGACACGCTGCACAAGGATCTGCGGCGGGCGCGCGCCGCCGCCGTCTCGATGATCCCGACCTCGACCGGCGCGGCGCGGGCCGTCGGGCTCGTGCTGCCCGAGCTCAAGGGCAAGCTCGACGGCACCGCGATCCGGGTGCCGACACCGAACGTCTCGCTAATCGATCTGAAGTTCGACGCCGCCCGCGAGACGACGGCCGAGGAGATCAACGAGGCGATCCGCAAGGCGGCGGCCGGGCCGCTCAAGGGCGTGCTGGAGACCAACGAGAAGCCGCTGGTCTCGATCGACTTCAACCACAGCGCCGCGAGCTCGACCTTCGACCTGACGCAGACCCAGGTGATCGACGGCCGCTTCGCGCGCGTCCTGTCGTGGTACGACAACGAGTGGGGCTTCTCGAACCGCATGTCGGACACCGCGGTGGCGATGGCGCGGCTGATCTGAGCCGCGGCGACCACCGGGGCAAAGCGACGCGGGGCCCCGCTCTCTCGTTCGGTCCCGGCGTGACCTGTGCCGTTCAGTCGTCCGGGTAGGCGATCTCCAGCACCTCGAGCCGCTCGACGCCGGCCGGCGTGCGCACCTCGACGACGTCGCCTTCCTGCGCTTTCAGCAGCGCCCGCGCGACCGGCGAGATCCAGCTGATCTCGCCCGCCTCCGAGCGCGCCTCGTCGACGCCGACGATGCGCACCGTGCGCTCCCTGTCGTGCGAATCCGCGTAGGTGACGGTGGCGCCGAAGAACACGCGGTCGCGGTTCTTCTGCAGCCTCGAATCGACGACCTCCGCGATCTCCAGCCGCTTGCGCAGGTGGCGCACGCGCCGGTCGATCTCGCGCAGCCGTTTCTTGCCGTAGATGTAGTCGCCGTTCTCCGAACGGTCGCCGTTGCCCGCCGCCCAGGCGACGGTCTCGACGACCTTCGGCCGTTCAACGGTCCACAGCCGGTTGAGCTCGTCCTGGAGCCGCGCGAGCCCGGCCGGCGTAATGTAGTTCTTGAAGCCCGCCGGCAGCGGATCGGGCTCGTCCGGCAGGTCGTCGTCGGGCGCGTCGTCGGTCTCGCGTGTGAAGGCCTTGCTCATGGGTACCTGACGTCGTGTCGGTTTACTATGGTTCCT
>JBFHDX010000001.1:0-86396 GCA_041584475.1 Alphaproteobacteria bacterium | reverse complement strand
GGGGACGTGGCGACGGCTATCGGGCGCTGGCTCGATGCCGGCTGCACGATGGTGCTGATATCGGGAGCCTCCGCGATCACCGACCGGCGCGACGTCGTTCCATCCGCAATCGAGGCCGTCGGCGGCAGCGTCGAGCATTTCGGCATGCCCGTGGATCCGGGCAACCTGATGCTGCTGGGTCGCAAGGGGAATATCCCTCTTGTCGGACTGCCGGGGTGCGTGCGCTCGCCAAAGCTGAACGGCTTCGACTGGGTATTGCAGCGCCTCGCCGCGGGCCTCCCGATCGAGTCCGCAGACATCATGGCGCTTGGGGCGGGCGGACTGCTCACCGAAATCGCGTCTCGGCCGCTGCCGCGCGCCGCCGTTTCGGCGCGGGATTCGCTGTTGCGCGCGCCGCGCGTCGCCGCCATCGTGCTGGCCGCCGGGCAATCGCGGCGCATGGGTGCCGTCAACAAGCTGCTGGCCGATATCGGGGGCAAACCGATGGTGGCACGGGTCGTCGATGCGGTTCTCGCCTCGCAAGCGCGGCCGGTGGTCGTCGTCACCGGACACGAGGCGGATCGAGTGCGCAGCGCCGTCGCGGGTCGCGACGTCACGATCGTCGAGAACCCGGATTATGCGGGCGGAATCAGCACGTCGCTTCGCGCCGGCCTGCGTGCCCTGCCCGACGATATCGATGGTGCGCTGATCTGTCTCGGTGATATGCCGCGCGTGACGGCGCCGCAACTCGACCGCCTGATAGCCGCCTTCAACCCGATTGAAGGACGCGCGATCTGCGTGCCGACGGTCAATGGCAAGCGCGGCAACCCGGTGCTGTTCGCACGCCGGTTCTTCGAGGAGATGGAATCGGTTGCCGGGGATGTCGGTGCCCGTCATCTGATCGGCCAGTCGCCCGAGCTGGTGTGCGAGGTGGAGATCGACGATCAGGCCGTGCTGCTCGACGTCGATACGCCGGAGACGCTGGCGCGGCTTGCCGATTGATGCCACGCCGGCTCTACCAGGATGCGATCCTTGCGGAGGCCCGCAAGGCAACGGGCGCAGGCGCGATGCCCGACGCCGACGTCCGGGTGACGGTCGACAACCCGCTGTGCGGCGATCGCGTGACGCTCGAGCTGCGACTGGCACGCGGCACCATCGACGCCATCAGGCACAAGGTAAGGGGTTGCGTGCTTTGTCAGGCCGCGGCCTCGGTCATTGCCCGCAAGGCGCCAGGGACCGCCCCAGACCGGCTTGCGGAGGTCGAGGACGCGGTCCGGGTCATGCTGCGAAGCGGCAGCGAGCTGCCGCCGGTCGCCTGGCCGGAGCTGCGCATCTTCAGGCCGGTGGCCGAGCACAGGAGCCGGCACGAATGCGTGCTCCTGCCGCTCGTCGCGCTGCGTCGCGCGATCGTCGAGGCGGGCCTCGGACCACCGCCTGCGCCGCCCGGAACACCGGATAATGCGGGGGCCTGACGATTGCCGCGCCATGTGCCGAGGGAGCCCCGATGATGCGCGATCGACCCAATCTCATGCTTGTCATGGCCGACCAGATGGCGGCGCCGTTCCTGCCCGTCTACGGGCATCGCGTGGTCAAAGCGCCGACCATGGCCCGCCTGGCCGAGAACGGCGTCGTCTTCGACAACGCCTACTGCAATTTCCCGCTGTGCGCGCCGTCGCGCTTCTCGATGCTCACCGGTCGCCTTGCCTCGCGCATCGGCGCCTTCGACAACGCCGCCGAATTGCCGGCGGCGGTACCCACCGTCGCACATCATCTGCGGCTGTCCGGATACCGGACCTGTCTCGCCGGCAAGATGCATTTCATCGGCCCCGATCAGCTGCACGGCTTCGAAGAGCGCGTGACGACCGACATATATCCGGCGGACTTCGGCTGGACCCCGGACTGGGACAATCCGGGCGACCGCCTCGAATGGTTCCACAGCCTCGTCAACGTCGCCGCCGCGGGGCCGTCTGAGCGGACGCTACAGATCGACTTCGACGACGAGGTGGCGTTCGCCGCCGTGCGCTGGCTGTACGACCACGCGCGCGACAGCGACGACCGGCCGTTCTTCCTGATCACGTCCTTCAGCCACCCGCACGATCCCTACAACATTCCGCGGAAATACTGGGATCGCTACGACCATGACGAGATCGACCTGCCCGCCGTGCCACCGATTGCGCCCGATGAGCGGGATCCGCACAGCCGGCGCCTGTGGGAGAACTACGACCGCGGCGAGTACCGCATCACCGAAAGGCATGTGCGCAACGCCCGCCACGCGTATTACGGCGCGATTTCCTACGTCGACGACCGGCTCTCCGAGCTGCTCGATGCCCTCGATGCGACCGGCCGGTCGGACGACACGATCGTCGTCGTCGCGTCCGACCACGGCGACATGCTCGGCGAGCGCGGCCTCTGGTTCAAGATGTGCTTCTTCGAGGCCGCAAGCCGCGTACCACTGATCGTCCACGCGCCGCACCGCTTTCGGCCCGGGCGCGTCGGATGCAATGTCTCGCTCGTCGACATGCTGCCGACGCTGCTCGATCTTGCCGGCGTCGACCGCGCCATGCTGCCCGTGCCGCTCGACGGCGAGAGCCTGCAACCGTTGCTGACGGATTCCGCCGGGAGTGGTCGCGATACCGTACTCTGCGAGTACCTGGCCGAGGGCACCGACCGGCCGCTCTTCATGGTCCGCAAGGGGCGCTACAAATATACAACGGGGCCGGGCGATCCGCCGCAGCTGTTCGATGTGGCAGCCGATCCAGGCGAAGTCGACAACCTTGCGGACGACGCCCGCCACGCCGCGGCGCAGGCGGAACTCGCGGACATCGCCCGGCGGACCTGGGACGCGGACGCCGTCTGGCAGCGGGTCATCGCTAGCCAGCGAGCGCGGCGCGCCGTGTTCGGCGCACTTGCGACGGGCCGCCGGCAGCTGTGGGATTATGCTCCGCCGCGCGACGCCGCGCGCGACTACATCCGCAATCTGGCTGGCCTTTATGAGCGCGAGGCGCGCGCCTTCCTCCCGCGCCGGTCCGAGCCCACGGACGACGATTGCTGACCGTCAGCGGCAGGCGACGACATGGCGGCCGAGGAAATCCATGACGATCGATCCGGCACCCAGCCTGTAGAGATTGCCGTGCGTGCCGCCGGGCAGAAAATGCCCTTCCTTGGGATCAGGCGCGGCCTCGAAAAGCTGGCGGCCGAAGCGGACCGGGATCACATTGTCGTTCTCGCCGTGGATGACCAGCACGGGCGCCCGAACGTTGCGGATTCGCGCCAGCGAATCGAAATTGTCCCGTACGAGCCATTTGGCCGGCAGGTACCAGTAGATGTCCTGGGCCACGTCGCCGATGCTCGTATACGGCATTTCCAGGACCAGCGCGCCGATGTCGTTCTCGGTGGCCAGCGCGACGGCCACGCCGGTTCCGAGCGATTCGCCGTAGAGCACGATGCGGTGCCCCGTGATACCCTCGGACCTGACGAACTCCAGGGCCGCCCGGGCGTCCGCGATCAGCCCTTCCTCGCTCGGCTCGCCACCGGCACCGGAATTGTAGCGATAGCCGGCCAGCAACACGCCGTAGCCCGCATCGATGAAGTCGCGGGCACGCACGGCGCGCGTGCCGATATGTCCGTAGTTGCCGTGAAAATAGATGACCACCGGCTCGACCCCGTTTGCGGGCGGCGACCACCAGATGAGCGGCCGATATCCCTCCGCCGTCGTCAACCGCCGGGCCGTCATCTCCGGGACCCCGGATTGCGCGGGGTTAGGCACGATCGTCGTCGGGTGGTAAAGCAGGTCGCGCTGGCCCCAGTACAGGAGGCCAAGCACCCCGATATAAAAGACCGCCCCGACGGTGAGCGTTGCCGTGCTGGCTTTCTTGAGCAACTTTCGCATCCTACCTTCCCCGAAAGTATGCTGCCCTGCGGGGGCTTATAAAAGGGTTAAGATACGAGGTCGCCGCTGTTTCGCGCACGTATGTGGCGATCGAGAAAATCGACGATCAGGCGATCGGCGCCGCGGTCGAACAGATCGGTGTGACCGCCGCCCGGGAAGAACCGGGCTTCCTTGGGTTCCGGTGCGGCCTCGAACAGGCGTTGCGCGAAGCGGATCGGTATCGTCGTATCCGCGTCGCCGTGAAACACCAGGATCGGTGCCCTGACACCTCCGATTCGCGCCATCGAATCGTAGCGGTCCCGAACCAGCCATTTGGCCGGGGTATACCAGTAGTGGCTTTGCGCCACCTCGGCGACGCTGCTATAGGGCGTCTCGAGGATCAGCGCGCCGACATCGCGTTCCGCCGCCACCGCGACGGCGACTCCGGATCCGAGCGACTCGCCGTACATCACGAGCCGGTGCGGCGCGATCCCTAGCGACACCACATGGTCCGCCGCCGCGTGTCCGTCCGCGAGCAGCAGGGGCTCGGCCGGGCGTCCGCCGGCACCCGCATTGTAGCGGTACGTCGTCAGCAACACGCCGTGGCCGGCATCGATCAGCGTGCGCGCCGTGTAGGCGCGCTCGCCGATATGGCCGGCATTGCCGTGGAACAGGACCACGGCCGCGTGATCGTCGCTCGCCGGCGGCGTCCACCAGGCCAGGAACTCGACGCCGTCCTGTGCCCGGATCCGGACCGGCCTCATCTCCGGGACACCGTGATCGCTCGGCTCGGGGACCGTCTGGTCGGGATGGTACATCAGCGCCCGCTGGCCGAAATAGAGCCCGCCCAGCACCAGCCCGTACAATGTCACTCCTGCGATCAGCAGGCCGGTCATCCGCTCTTCCTTTTCTGCACCGTCGGACCCGCCGCTGCATTCGGCGACCCGAGAGGTCCTTGTCGCAGCGCGTGGTATCCCCGATCGCGCACGCCCCTAAAGTTTGTGATGTCGGGCCGGCGCTTCAAGCCGGCTCGGCTTGTCGGCGCAGCCGCGCGATCGTCGTACCGCCGAAATCATGCAGAATGGAATAGAGCGCCGGCACGGCGATCAGCACCAGCACCGTTGCCGCCAACAGTCCGAACGCGAGGCTTGTAACCAGGGGTACCAGGACCTGAGCCTGCAGGCTGCGTTCGAGCAGCATCGGCAGAAGACCGAGAATGGTCGTGAGCGATGTCAGAAGCACCGGCCGGAAACGTATGCGCGCCGCCGCACGCGCCGAATCGAGGACGCTCTTGTCGCCGGCCCGTTGCTTGATGAAAGTGACCAGCAAGATCGCATTGTTCACCGCGACGCCCGAGAGCGCAGCGAAACCCACCATGCTCGGCATCGACAGATCGAGCCCCATCAGCAGATGTCCCCAGATCACGCCGATCAGCGCCAGCGGAATCGTCACGATCACGATGAGCGGTTCGACGTAGCTGCGAAACTGGAAGCTGAGCAGCAGGAAAACGCCGATGACTCCGATCAGGAAGGCACGTCGGACGGAGGCGGTTCCCTCCGCGCCCGTCCTGGCTTCGCCCTCGAAAGCGACGGCGATGTCCGGATATTTCGCCTGCAGCCTCGGCAGCATCTGCGTCCGCGTCACGGCAAGGATTTCCGAGACGTTGGCGCGGTCGGTGTCGATGTCACCCTGCACCGAGACCGTTCGGCGGCCGTTGATCCGGTGAATACGGGCATAGCCGCGGCCGGTTTCGACGATCGCGACCGCGCCCAGCGGCACCTGCGTCCCGTCCGGAGCCGTGACCGCGAAGTCGTCGAGATCGGCCAGCGTATCGCGGTCCGCAGCGGCGAGACGCACGTCGATCTCGTACGATTCCGGACCGACCTGAATCTCGTCGACGATCGATCCGAACAGCGAGGCACGCAGCTGCGTGGCGATCGTGGCCGCGTCGAGCCCGATGGCAAGCGCGCCCTCGCGCAGGCGGACCCGTATTTCCGGCTTGCCCGGGCGCAAATCGTCCGACAGGTCGGACACCGCCGGATAGCCCGCCAGCCAATCCTGGAGGTCCACGGATGCCGCCTTCAAGCGCTCCAGGCTGTTGCCCGTCAGCCGGATATCGATCGGTCGGCCGGCGATGCCGATCTGGAATTCCGCGAACTTGATGGCGATGACGTCGGGCAGGTCTCCGGCTTCGCGACGCCAGCGCTGGATGATCTCGTCGACGCGCGTGGTGCGGACCTCCGCCGCCAGCAGGTCGGCCGTGACCGTCGCCAGGTGCGGCCCGCTCTCGTAGGCGTCGACGTTCACCCCGTACTCGATGCCGACCTGGCGGACCAACGGACGAGCATCCGGCTGTTCGGGCGACAACGTCGCGTCGACCCGCCCGATCGCCTCGACAAGCCGCTCGACGATCGCCTCGGTCCGGTGCAGCGGCGTCCCCTGCGGCAACAGCACGCGCGCCTGAACGACGTCACCGTCGAGCGTCGGAAAGGCCTGGAATTTGAGGATACCGCCCGCGATCGTGGCAATCGATCCCAGCAACAGGAAGACGGTCAGGCCGACCGCGGCGTAACGCCATTCGATGGCGAGATCGGCGGCCCTCCCCGCCACGTTCTCGCGCGCCCAGGTCACCGCTCGCTCGACAAGGCGGCGTACCCCGGTCGGCTCGCGCGCGTGTTCCAGCGCATGCCGCAGATGGTTCGGCAAGATCAGGAACGCCTCGATCAGGCTGACCGTCAGCGTCATGATCAGGATGATCGGGATGAACCTCAGAACGTTGCCGATGTCGCCCTCGAGCGCGGTCAACGGCGCGAAGACGCAGATCGTCGTCAGGAACGAGGCGATCACGCCCGGTCCGACCTCCCGCGCCCCATCGACGGCGGCCTCGAGAGGGCTTTTGCCGTTCCGATGGTGGCGCGCGATGTTCTCCGAGATCACGATCGCGTCGTCCATCAGCAGGCCGGTCGCGATCAACAGCCCCACCAGGGTGATCATGTTGATCGAAAAACCGCCGGTCGACATCACGAACAGCGTCCCCAGAAACGCGACCGGAAGCCCCAGCGCAACCCAGAACGCAAACCGTAATCCGAAGAACAGCCACAGCGTTATTAGAACCAGTGCAAGACCTTGTGAGCCATTTCTCACAATCATGTTGAGGCGGTCCCGGACCACGGTCGAGACGTCGCGGGTCAAGGCGAGCGTCACGCTCGGTGGCGCCGTCCGGCGTTCGAGCGCGAGGAACGCGTTCACCGCGTCGATGACCTCGAGCGTGTCGCCCGATCGGGCCTTGCTTATTTCCAGCAATGCCGCTCGCTGGCCGTTGTAGACGATTTTCTGCTCGCTCTGCTCGAACCGATCCTCGATCGTCGCGATATCGCCGAGGCGGATCTCCGCGCCGCTCTCGGCACCGACGACGACGAGGTCGAGGAACTCGCGCGGTGAGCGGCGTTCGTCGGCGAAACGCACCAGCACGTCGCGCTCGCGGGTCTCGATGCTGCCGGACGGCAAGTCGATGCTCTGCCTGCCGATCACGGCGGCGATGTCCGGCACGCTCAAGCCATACTGGCGCAGCGCCTGGGCGGGGATCTCGATGCGGATCTGATGGTCGGAAAAGCCCGCTATGGCAACCTGCGTGACCTGCGGAATCGCCTGCAGCCGCTCCTTCAGATCCTCCGCATACGCTTTCAGATCGGGTTCCGACATCGGCCCCGTGACGGCAATGGCGGCCACGAAGTCGTTGCGGCCGAGCAGCTGGATCGTCGGTCGCTCGGCCTCGTCGGGGAAGTCGCTGATCGCCTCGACCTCGCTCTTCACGTCCTCGAGGAAGCGATCGATGTTGCCGTCCTCGGTCATCTCGACGAGAGCGGTGGCGATGCCTTCACGGGCCTCGCAGCGGATCTCCGCGATATCGTTGATGCCGTCGACGGCATCCTCGATGCGACGGCAGATCGCGTCCTCGATCTCCTCCGCGTTCGCCCCGGGGTAGACGACGGTAACGCGAACGTCGCTCATCGGCAGATCGGGGAAGGTTTCGCGCTTGAGGCCGGGAAGCGCCGCGATGCCCACCGCGAGGATGGCGACCATCAGCAGGTTTGCGGCCGTCGGATGGCCGGCGAAGTACCGGATCACCGGACCACACCGCCGCCGGTGGCGATCGTGATCAGGTAATCACGCAGGTCCTCGTCCTGCGTGGCGTTGAGCAGCATGCCATCGATCGCCGGCACCAGATCGCTCACCACGACCTGTTCTCCGGCTTCGAGCCCGGAGGTTATGACGACGAAGTCGCTTTGCCGCATGCCGACCGCGACGGTCCGTCGCTCGAGACGGCTGCCGGACCCGACGACATAGACCGTGCCGTTCTGCAGCGCCGAACGCGGCACGACCACCCTCCCCGGCTGCGTGCGGCCGCGCAGTTCGACCTCGACATACATGTTCTTCGCCAGGGGTGGCCGTTCACCGGGACGCGCCTGCTTGTAAGGCTCGTCCACCGCCACCACGACCCCGATCGTGCGCGTTCGCGGATCGACGGTTTCCCGGATGCGGGCGAAGCGGGCCGGCCATTGCACCGTGAAATCACCCGACGTGAGACGGACCACCGCTTCGAGCCCGAGCCTCTGGAACAGCGAAACAGCGGACTCGGCGGTCAGCTGAACGTCCGACATTTCCGCCGCCTCGATCAGCCGGCGCATGCGATCGAGCGGGATCTGCGCCGCCACCTCCGCCGTGTCGAGCCCGTCGACGACGGCGAGAATCTTGCCAACGGTCGCGTATTGCGCGGTCTCGACGTTCACCGCCGCGACCCGGCCGTCGAACGGTACGGCCACGGCGGTGCGCTCGAGGTTGCTCCTGGCCTGCGCAAGCTCGGCGCGAGAGAGATCCAAATTGGCCAGCAGAACCTCTTGATCCGCAGGGATCAGCGCCAGTTCGTTGCGCAGCCCCTGGACGGCCTGTCGCCGCGTCAGCACCGTGCGTTCCGCCTCGTCGACCGAGGCCTGCGAGATGTTCCCGCGATCGAGCAGCGTGCGCCTGCGCCTGAGGTCGGTCTCGGCGAGGACCAGGCTCCGCTCCTCGATTTCGAGCGCCCGCCGTGTGTTGGCCTCGCGCACCTCGAGCTCGGCGATTTCCGCCTCGGCACCTCGGATTCGCGCTTCGTTCCGTTGCACGGACAGCTGATAGTCGGTCGGGTCGATGCGCAGGATCACGGTTCCCGCCGCGATCAGCTCGCCAGGCTTCAGCCGCGGATGTTTCTCGACGATGCGCCCCGCGACCTCGGCGACCGCTTCCCACACCCGGCCCGGCTGCACGTAGCCATAGCCGAGCGCCCGCGGCACGAGGTCGACGCGCGGCACGTCGATGACGCGGACAGCGCTGGCGCGCTCGCCGAGAGGGGCGCGGACCGGTTCCTCGCTGCTGCGAATGACGAAGACCAGGAGCGCGATGCCGATGATGACGGGCGGCGCGACGAGCACGATCCGCCAGCGCTTGGCCGATCTCGGCCGTGAGTCCCCGTCGCCGGACGCTATTTGTTCGAGATCAGGCATTCCATGCCGCGCGCCTTGAGCTTCGAGCACAAATCGTTCGCGATCGCCCGGCTCTCGAGCCGTTCGGTCGCCACGCGGAAGTACCTGCCCGTGGGCACGATCTGCGGCTCCAGATCGCCCAGCAAATCGCCGTTCTCCTTGGTGTAGATCCCCCAGGCCCGCGCCGCATTCTCCTGGCTGCTGAACAAGCCGAGGACGACGCGCGGTCCGCTGCCCGTAGCGACACCGGGGGGCGGCTCCAGCTTCTTGGTCGGCTGCGGCGGCGGAGGCGGCGGCGGTGGTGGCGGCACCCGGGCAGTCTGGACGACGGGCGGCGGCGGTGGCGGCACGATCTCCTCGCCGCCCAGGGCGACACGCCGGAACGAGATGAGATTGCGCGTTACGGTGCCCTGGCCCGACGCGTCGTCGATCCGCGTCACGACGTAATGACCGATGCGCGGCGCATAGTAGAAAACCAGTTCGGAGGGCTTGAACCGTCCGCACTGGATCCTGAACGTCTCGAAGCTGCCGGCCTGCACGTCGACGCGCTCGCGGCTCGCGACATTGCAGGACCAGTTCGTCTGCAATGTCTGCGGCTCCCCCGCCACGCCGTCGCGCGTGGTCCAGTTCTCGACCTTAGACGTGAAGGTCATGCGGTTCCCGACCTCGAGGGGAAACAGGGCGCCCTTGATGTCGCTGATGATGCGGCGACCGCCGCCCTGATCCGGATTCTTCCACTCGGTCGCCGGCAGCAGCGGATCGTGCCCGGTCACCTGCTCGTCGCCGCGGTCGCTCCGCCAGTAGACCTTCTCGCCCTCGACCGCGACCACCGACCAGGTCAGCGTGGGATTATCGAAGGTGAAACTGTCGCCGACGGAATAGCGGCCGGGTCGCTCGCGGCCGAAGACGTCATCGGGCTGCTGTGCGGCGTCGTCCGAAGAACAGGCGGCAAGCAACATCGACACGAACGCAGCGCTCAGGACACCCGATACCCGTGTCATGCTCTTGCACCTCCAGACGTTTGCACGCGACGCCGGATTTCGAAACGGACGCGGACAACGGCTCGGCAATCCAGAGTGACAAACATATCTTGTGTGTGTTGGCCGCGCAACGCCTAGACCTTGATCAATTCCAGGAATGCGCGGGGCATCCTCGGCGGGCGGGTTCATCCGCCCAGGAACAAGCGGCCGACCTCCGGATCCTCGAGCAGCTCGCGACCGGGCCCCACCATGGCCGTCTCGCCGGCCACGAGGACGTAGCCGATATCGGCGAATTCGAGGCCCTTCTTCGCGTTCTGCTCAACCATTATGATCGTCTTGCCCTCGGCGTTCTGAAGGTCGTCCAGAATCTCGAAAACCATGTCGATGAACCGCGGTTCGAGGCCGATCGACGGTTCGTCGACGAGCAGGACGTCCGGATTCATGACAAGGGCGCGCGATATCTCGAGGAGCCGGCGCTCGCCGCCGGAAAGGACGCGTGCCGGGTGTTTGCGGCGCTCGGCCAGCCGCGGATACTTCTCGAACACGCGCTCCGCCGCCTGCTTCGCCTGGTCCGGGCGATCCTTCAGATAGCCGCCCATCCACAGGTTCTCCTCCACGGTCATCGCCGGAAACACCGACTTGTCCTGCAGGATGTACGCGATGCCGGCCTTTCGCAGCTTGTCCTTGGCGCTCATTCGCGTGACGTCGTGCGCCTGATCACCCGACCCGACATAGATGCGCCCGTCGAAGATCCGCGTGAAGCCGAAGATCGAATGCAGGACGGTCGACTTGCCGGCGCCGTTGGGCCCGATGAGGCACAGCGACTGGCCCTCGCCGACCTGAAGATTGAAATCGTGCAGGATTTCCATCTTGCCGTAGCCTGCGCGCAAATTCTCGATCCTGACATAGGGCTTGTTCTTGGCAAGTCCGGCGATCCGCTCGGGCGTGATGCCGGATTTCAGCTCCGCGGCCTGGCGGTTGACGTCGTCGACCGAGATGACGGTATCCACCGATCCGCCATGGTATCCGGTGGCCGATTTGCCGCCCGCCTTGGTCTTATCGCTGCCGGCCATCAGTGCGCTCCCAGATAGGCGTCGATCACCCGCCTGTCCTTCTGGATCTGCTCGGGCTTGCCGTCCGCCAGAAGCTCGCCGTGGGCCAGGCAATAGATGTGCTCGGCAAGGTTCATGATCACGCGCATGTTGTGTTCGATGACGAAGAGCGTGATCCCGAAATCCTCGTTGGCATGCTTCAGGCGATCGATGAGACCGTTTATGAGCGTCGGATTGATGCCCGCCGTCGGTTCGTCGAGCAGCAGGACCTTTGGACCGTTCATCAGCGCCATGGCGAACTCCAGCAGCTTCTGCTGGCCGAACGAGAGATCCCCGGCCAGGAGTTTGCGCTTGGCGAACAGGCCGACAAAATTGAGCAGATGCTCGGCCCGCTCGAGCTCCTCGGCAGAGTAGTCGCCGAAGATCTCGAAAAATCCCATCGTCCGGTGCGGTACCGAGATCAGCATGTTCCTGACGCAGTTCATGTTGCCATAAATGCGCGTCTGCTGGAACGTGCGAAGCATGCCGAGGCGGGCGATCTGCGGCACTTTCAGTTTCGAAATCTCACGGCCCTCGAACCTGATCGATCCGCCGTCGATCGGGTGATAGCCGACGATCGAATTGAACAGGGTCGTCTTTCCGGATCCGTTGGGTCCGATCAGGCCCGTGATCCTTCCCTGTTCGACGTCGAGGCTGATTTCGTGGTTGGCGCGGACACCCCCGAACGATTTCGAGACGTCTCTGATTTCGATCATTTCCGGCATTACGCCGCCTCCCTCTCGGCTTCCGGCGGCGATTCCTCCACCTCGATGCCGAACAGCTCAGGCCATTTTTCTTGCGCCCAGCCCATGATGCCCTGCTGGAAGAACACGACGGAGATGATGATCAGCAGACCGAGCGCAACCCACTGCCAGCCGAGCAGGTAGGTCCACGTCGCTTCCTTGATGACGTGATAGAGGATCGCCCCGATCACCGGTCCCCACAGCGTACCCTTGCCGCCCAGCAGTGACATCACGACCATCGGTATGCCGAAAACGACGGTCGCGAAGGCGACTTCCAGCGGCTCGATGAAGATATTGTAATTGCCGAAGAGCGACCCGCAGATACCGAGGAAGAATGCCGACATGGACCAGGTGATGGTCTTGTAGCGCATGGTCCGGATACCCATCGCCTCGGCCTTTTCCTCGTCGTCGCGGATGGCATTGATCGCCAGCCCGAACCGCGTCCGGTAGAGCCAACGGAAGAAGAAGAAGGTCAGCACCGCGGCCAGGAAGAAGGCAAAGTAGAAGAAGATCTCCCCCGGCTCCGGCTCGCCGGGGAAGACGGGAAGCGAGATGCCGCTGCCGGCGCCGACATACTCCCAGGCGCCCACGAGTTCGCCGGCCGCCAACGCGATGCCGAGCGTGCCGATGGCGAAATACGGTCCGCGCAGCCCGAACACGATCCAGCTCAGGATCACCGCCATGATCACCGAGCCGACCGCGGCGACGATGGTCCCGAGGAACAGGCCGGTGAAATACTCCTGTTCCGAGAAATCGACCTTGATGGCGCCATACGCCGCCGTGTACTCGGCGACGTCGTAATGCAGGCCGATTTGCACGACCGCGCTTATGTACATGCCGGCGCCGAAGAAGAAGATGTTGCCGAGCGAGTTGTAGCCCATCTGGCCGCCCATCGCGTCCCAGGTGATGGCGAAGAGGACCATCACCCAGAGCATCGTGAGCTGCGAGATATAGCTGTCGAAGACGAAGGGCGCGGCGATCGAGACGATCCCGATGGCGCCATACGAGAGCAGTTTGTTCTGGGCCCTCGTCATTGCACGACCTGCCTGTGCCGGGCCTGCATGATCTGTCGAATTATCAGAACCACGATCAAGAGACCGACCACGACGGCCTGCTGGAATTCAGCGCCAAGTCCGAAGCCGCCATATTGCTCGAGCACGCCGAGGCCGAGCGCCGAGACGATCACGCCGGGCAGGTTGCCGAGCCCGGCCGCCACGACGATGACGAACGAGCGGATCGAGTGGGCGATACCGTAGAACGGCTGGATCACCCAGATCATCGAAATCAGCACGCCGGCGGCGCCGCAGATCGCGGCGTTGAGCGAAAAGGTAAAGGCGTAGACCTTGTCGGTATCGATGCCCATGACGCGGGCGGCACGGGGATCCTGCGCCGTGGCGCGGATCGCCTGTCCCATGCGGCTGTTCTTCATGAACAGCACGACCATGAGGGCGAGCAGGCCGGCGATGACGAACGATAGTACGCGGATCTCCTGTACGGTAACGCTGCCGAGTATCAGGCGCGTGCCCAATCCGGAATCGGCCGTCTGAACGTCGGGACCGAATATCAGATTGAGGAGCTGCTGGATGACGATGGCGGCACCGAACGTCGCCAGCAGCGAGGTGAACAGGTCGCGGCCGATGACGTAGCGGACGATCAGGAGGTACATCAGCCACCCGAAACCGAACATCACCAGGAACGCAACCGGCAGCGCCCATAGCGGGTTGATGCCGAGATCCCGGTACATGTAGAAGGCGATATAGCCGCCGACGATGACGAATTCGCCCTGTGCCAGGTTCTTGACGTTCATGACGCCCCAGACCAGCGCCAGCCCATAGGCCGCGAGCGCGAATATCGAGCCGATCATCAGGCCGTCCAGCAGCAGCTGGACGTTAAGAACCGGGACGGCGGCAAGCAGTTGAAAATTGGCTAACATGTTCGGTCCCGTCCGATGCTGATTGTCGATGCCTGCGTACCGGCAGCATCCGCCCCGTCGGGCGACAGGGCGGACGCTTCCGATAAATGCGGTACCGGCACCTGACGGATCAGGTGCCGGAACCCCGCGATCAGTTCATCGGAGCCTTGCGCGGCCAGCGAACCTCGGCGGAGGCCCACTTCGACGGCGCGACCACGGCGTAGCCACCGTCCTGGATCTGGCGCAGCACCATCGGCTTGGCGATGTTGTTGCCTTCCGGCGCGAACCGGATGCCGCCATAGAAGGTCTGCATGTCGGTCGCGGCGATGGCATCGCGGACCTTCTCGACATCGAACGAATTGGCACGCTCCAGCGCGTCCTTCCAGACCAGCACCGCAGCCGACGCCTGGGCGGCCTGGTACGGAACCGTGTTGTAGCTGGGAAAGGCCTGCTTGAAGAGCGCGTCATACTCGGCAGCCGTGCCGAAATAGTCGTCCCGGTAAGAGAGCGTCTCGGCCCACTGCGTCGGGCAGAGAATTCCTTCCGTCGAGTCCGCGCCGTACTTGCCGATGATGTCCGCCGCCTCGCAGTGCGTGATGGCGATCATCGGGACGTCGATCTTCATATCCTTGAGCTGGCGTGCCGCGGTCGCGGCGCCCTTGGAATGGCCGGAAACGACCAGGAGGTCCGGCTGCACCGCGCGAACCTTCGTCAGCGTCGTCGACATGTCGCTGAGGTCACGCGGCAGCTTGTCGTCGATGACGATCTGCATGTTGTACTTTTTTGCGTCATCCATGACGCCGGCGCGCACGTCCTGCGAGAACGGATCGTTCTCGAATGCCATGGCGATCTTCACGTCGGACGCCTTCTTGCCGTTCTTTTCCGCGATCTCGGCCGCCAGGGTAATGGCGCTGGCGAGATACTGCTCGGAGGTCGAAAGCACAGCGAAGAGGTATTGGTAACCCTGCGTGAAGAGGGAGCGCGAGGCGCCCTCGGCCTCCACCATCGGGATCTTGTATTTCTCGGTGACCGGGGCGATAGCCTTCGTCATGCCGGAACTGTACGGGCCAAGCATGAACTGGACACCGTCCTGCTTTATCAGACGCTCGGCAAGCTGCGCCCCGCGGGCCGGTGTGGACTCGTCGTCGTAGTAGACGACCTTCAGCTTGTATGACTTCCCGCCGACCTTGACCCCGCCCATCTCGTTGATGCGCTTGACCGCCAGTTCGTACCCGTTCTGCGCATGGATGCCGTTGGTCGAGTACTTGCCGGTCAACGAAATCGCCGAGCCGAGAATGATGGTGTCGCCCTCTACCTTGGCGTCGGCTGCCGGTATGCCGGCAACCAGCGCCGCCGCAGCGACGCCCATGACGGCAAGCGCACTGCGCCGCGATTGCTTCAGAAAATCAAGTGCCATTGGTTCCTCCCACTACCGCGCCGTAGCTTGGCGCGGATTGATCCTTTGCCGTCCTTGCGACGGTCCGCATAAACTATGAAACTATGCCGGACTTGGCCAGCCCTTTCAAAAATAGGCTGATTCCGGTCAGGAAATCACTCGTATGAGCTGCGCGATGACGAACGACCAATCTTTCGACACCCTGCTGCTATCGTATCCGGACAGCGATCTGTTGCTGCTCACGCTCAACCGGCCGCGGTCGGCGAACGCGTTCAACACGCGCATGGGTGAAGAGCTGCGGGCGTTCTGGACCGGCCTCGGGTCGGCGCACGGTGACGTTCGCTGCGTCGTCGTCACCGGAGCCGGTGATCGGGCGTTCTGCGCCGGCGCCGACCTGAAGGAACGGCGCGCCATGAGCGACGCCGACTGGCGCCACCAGCACGAGATCTTCGAGGCGGCGTTTTACGCCATGATGGATTGCGACGTTCCGGTCATCGCCGCGGTCAATGGCGCCGCCTTCGGCGGGGGCTGCGAACTCGCGCTCGCCGCCGATTTCGCCTATGCCGCGGAAACGGCGCGCTTCGCCCTGACCGAAACCACGCTCGGCATCATGCCTGGCGTCGGCGGCACGCAGAACCTGCCTCGCGCGTGCGGCGTCCGCAGGGCCAAGGAGATCGTTCTGACCGGCCGTCCGTTCGACGCCGCAGAGGCGCTGCGATGGGGCATTGTCAACCGCGTCGTGGCGCCGGACTCGCTGCTCGCCGAGACGCTGGCGACGGCAAGACAGATCGCCGGCAATGCGCCCGTCGCCGTGCGCGAGGCGAAACGCGCCCTGTCGGCGGCGATGGATACGGACCTGAAACGGGGGCTGGCGATCGAACTCGAGTGCTACTACCGGACCGCCGCGACGGAGGACCGTCGCGAGGGCATGCTTGCGTTCAACGAAAAACGCCGTCCACGATTTCGCGGACGATAGGAGGTCGCGGACCATGACCGAACCGTCCGTCGTCATGGATCTCGGGCGCGATTTCCCCGAAATCCGCGATGCCGTGGTACGCATTTGTGCCGATTTCCCTGGCAGCTACTGGCGCGAGCTCGACGACGCGCAGGCCTATCCGGAAGCGTTCGTCACGGCGTTGACCCGCGACGGCTATCTGGCTGCGCTGATACCGCAGGAATATGGCGGCGCCAGCCTGCCGCTGCGTGCCGCCGCCGTCATTCTCGAGACCATCCATTCCGCCGGTTGCAGCGCCGGCGCCTGCCATGCGCAGATGTATGTCATGGGAACGCTCCTGCGGCACGGCAGCGAGCGGCAGAAGGCTCGCTACCTGCCGGCCATCGCGGCCGGTGAGCTGCGCCTGCAGGCATTCGGCGTCACCGAGCCGACGACCGGGTCCGACACGACGCAGATCAGGACCCGTGCCGTCCGCGACGGCGAGGGATACGTCATCGACGGACAGAAGCTCTGGACAAGCCGCGCGATGCAGTCGGACCTGATGTTGCTGCTGGCGCGCACGACGCCGGCGGATGCCGTTGCCCGGCGCGGCGACGGCCTGTCGGTGTTCCTGATCGACCTGCGCGAGGCGATCGGCAACGGCATCGACGTGCGGCCGGTCGACACGATGATCAACCACAACACGACGGAGGTGTTCATCGACGGGCTGAGGGTTCCCGCCGAGGCGCTCGTCGGCGACGAGGGACAGGGCTTCTGGCACATTCTCGACGGCATGAACGCGGAGCGGATTCTGATCGCGGCCGAAGCGCTGGGCGACGCACGCTACTTCATCGAGCGCGCCTCCGCCTATGCCGGCGAACGGCACGTGTTCGGCCGGCCGATCGGCGCCAATCAGGGAATCCAGTTTCCGATCGCGCGCTGCCACGCCGAAACCGAGGCGGCCGATCTCATGGCTCGGAAAGCGGCGGCGCTGTTCGACGCGGGCCGGCGCTGCGGCGCCGAGGCCAACATGGCGAAGCTGTTGGCGTCCGAGGCGTGCTGGCACGCTGCCGATACGTGCTTCCAGACCTTCGGCGGATTCGCCTTCGCGCGCGAATACGATATCGAGCGGAAATGGCGCGAATGCCGGCTGTTTCAGACGGCGCCGATCTCGACGAACATGATCCTCGCCTATCTCGCCCAGCACGTGCTGGGCCTGCCGCGATCGTATTAGGGCATGGCCGCCGCCGGCCTCACGATCGATGGCGTTTCGCTAGAGCATTGTCCGATTGGTTCGCTCCAGCCCGCTCCGCCACCCGGCCACCCACAGCGTACGATACCCTGTGTGTCCGGGTGGGCGAGCGGGCCGGTGCCGATTCCACGCAGGTGGATGACGTACTAGAGCCTGACCCAGCGGCCGTTCCAGGCCCGGCAGGCGAGGCCGGGGACGAGACGCGAGCGGCCATTGTCGACGATTTCCTGACGAAACGTCCGGCAGAACTGGCCGGCTTCGGTCTTCACCGTATTCAGCACGGTCATCGAGACCGCGATCGTGCCGTCGGACGACCGCCAGTTCGCGGTCTTGCCGGACGGCATCCGTTCGAGGGTCGTCTGTTCGAGTTCGTACAGAGCCCGCTTCGTGGTGCCGTTGAACGCCTGCTCGATGGACACGAGCTCGATGTCGCGCGTCTCGCGCTGCACGTGGGTATCGACCCTGCGCACGTAGTGGCCGACCTCCGGGACGTAGTACCAGGTGCGCCGCTCGCGCCACTTGCCGCGGCTGTAGCGGTCGCACGACACCCGCACGGACTCGAATTCGCCGAACCGCACCGCGATCCGCTCGGCGCCGTCCACCGTGCAGACCCAGTCCCGTCGGAACAGGCGCTCGCCGTTCTGCCCGGCGATCTGGACCCGCACCTCGCTGGCGAACTGTCGCCGGGCCCCCGGGATCAGCGGCCACAGCACGTCGGGCTGAACATCGAAGCTGCGGCGGACCTCACCGCGCGACGTCCTGGTTCGCGCCGTCGGCAGGACGAAGTTGCGGTAACGCTCGAGGGTCGCATCGAGATCGTTTTCCCAGATCACCTGTTCTTCGATCGTGTCGGTGATGATTTCGCTGCGGCCGCTCGAGTAGGTGTAGGTGTCGCCTTCGCGATACACCGGCAGTTCCGCCAGCGGCGGGCCATCGTAATCGGTAGGCGTGAAATCCTGTGACAGTCGGTCACGAATGGCGTCGGCGGTGCGCCCGAGCGCCGACGCGACCGAATCGACGACGCCCCTGGAGTCCCCGGTGGGTTGCTCCTGGGGTGCACAACCGAGCACGAGCATTACTGCGACGATCGCCTCGATGCGAATCAGTACTTGCAGTCGCCGACCTGACACACTCTCTGCCTCGCGCGGGGCGGCGCCGGCTTGCCTGCACATTTGGGCTCCCCGAAGCGGGAGCCCCTAGTGCTGCCTTACCGTGCAGCCCTCGTTCGTCGAGGCCGGTGCGACCCGGTCAGTAGCGCAATTCCGGCTTGTTACCGGGTGCGGCAATCGCCTCGACAGTCTTGATCCAACGTCCCTCGGGGCCCGCCTCGCGGCAGGCAACACCGAAATTCGGCTGGGTCGGACGGGCCTGCGTGTCGACCGTGCGGAAAGCACGGCAGAACGTTCCGTCCGCTCGCCTGTATGTTTTTACTGGAATAACCGCGCCACCGATGCCGGTTTCGGGGTTTTCCCAGACAACCGCCTCCTGACTCCGCTTGTTTTCGAGCGCCTCCTGGAAAGCCGCCTCGCGCCACGGGTTGTTGATCGCCGAAATGGCGCTGGCCTGCGTTGCGTCGTTCGAACGCTCCTGCAGCGCCGTCATCCGCATCTGCCCGGCGTAGAAGCTGCCGAGCATGACCGCCGAGACCGCCGCGGCCATTGCAATTGCGGCAACCGATCGACGCCGTGCCGGCGCGATGCGGGCAATCGGCCTCGTATCGCCGTCGCTGTTGGCGGGACGCGCCTCGGGCGCGTCGAGGATCATATTGACCAATCGTTCCGGAATCGTGTCTGCCGAAGGCATGCCGGTTTCGGGGGCGTCGCTGACGACATCGACCAGACGGTCGGGAACCGGCTCGTAAGCCAGCGATGCATGCGCCGCCCGCACCAAAACCGCTGTTTCCTGGAAAATGCGAACCGTATTCTGGGCGTCCGCATCCTCTGCAAGCAACCGCTCGACCTGGATCGCGGACTCCAGATCGAGCTCCCCATCGACATATGCCACGAGCGTATTCGCGTCGAGCTGTTTCATGACGGCCTCTCATTGGTGTTCGTTATGCCAAACTCTGGATGGATCATCGTTTCGTTCGATTCCCGACCGTTATCAGAAATCGGCTCCCTTCACCGCGGCCGTAGCCGCCTCGGCACCGCCAACCATGCGGTTGAGCGCAAGACGTGCACGCGACAACCGGCTCATGACGGTTCCAACCGGGATACCCAGGGCATCCGCGGTCTCCTTGTAGGAACAACCCTCGACACACACGAGAAGCAGCACCGACCGCTGGTCGGGCGGCAAACGCTGAACGCCGCGTCGCACCGCCTCGAGCGTGAGCCGGTTCATCGTCGCCTGCTCACCGTCGAGACCGGGTGCCTGCTGGCCCTCGGGATCGACGACGGACAGATGGCTGCCGCGGAGTTTGCCGACCCGGATCGAATCGATCCACAGGTTCTGCATGATCCGGAACATCCAGCTGTCGAGGCGTGTCCCCGGCTGCCACTGGCCGATGCGCTGGATCGCCCTCTCGCAGGCGGCCTGCACCAGATCGTCGGCTTCTTCTTCGGAACCAGTCAGGCCACGGGCAAACCGCCGCAATCGCGGCAGCAGGGCGATCATCTCGGCTTTCGTGCGCTTGTCCAAGGGATATTCCCTCTAACGATTCACCGCTATAACGAACACCAAGGGCAGCTTATTCCGTTCACCGTAAAGAAAAATTTAAGCTGTCCTTAACGACCCCGACCGGCCTTCGACCTCGCATCTTCCGGTCCGTCCGGAGCCTTCCTCGACCGTTCGACCTCGCCTTCGCGATCGGATCGACCGCCGCCGGTTTGGCGGGGTGACCGGCCGCAAAATTCGCAAATCGCGAACGAGGCGAACACGATCGGTCGATTGCCCGTTGAAAAAGCAATTTCTGTGCCGCCGGCATCGGAATTCGCGAGAATTGTTTACAAAAAGTTAGTCATGGGTCCGCTAGGGTCGTCTCGGGTTTGCGGCGGCGAGGCGATCGGGACGCCGGTCGCGGCGCGGCGATGCCGGCGCGGCTGCTCGGTGCACGCCGGCCGCCGTCCGAAAGGCGCGGCGCTTTACCGTGGTCCGCGCCACCCAGGTCAGCGAGCGGAAGGCGGTGCTGGAATAATCGGCGCGGCATTTCGTTGTCGGCTAGAGGCATGGAACGAAACGGGCGCAGCGGCCCGTGAACGCGCGTCCCCTCAAGTAAGGAAGTGGGCAGATGCTGAACGCAACGATCGACATTCCCAATCCGCGCCGGTCGCGCTCGCGCTGGGGCCCTGCCGTCCTGGCCTTGAGCTTCCTAGGTGTTTTCGCATTCACGGTCATGGCGCCGTTGGCGATCGTGGTCCCGGCGACCGGCGTCGATTCCGCCTTCGCCAAGGGCAATGGAAAGGGCAAGGGCCGCGCCACCGCGCCAGGACAGGCGGGTCAGCAGGACGAAGATGTCGTCGACATGGGCGAGACGGCGCCGGGCCCGGACGAGCGGGCCATCGCCGAAAGCGGCGGAGGTGCCGCCGACACGGCGGACGACGCGCTGCCGTCGGATACACCGCCCGCGAATATCACGGTGATCAAGGAGCTTGCGGGCCTTCCGGAGAATTCGGCCTTGTCCGAAGAGGAGGAAATGGAGGCGATCCGCAACGGCTGGGGCACGTGGCGCACGGCGGACGGCCCGGATACGATCATGGCACGATAGCCGGTTTTCGGCGCGCCGAGGCACGGCAGCCGATCGCGACAGAATTCACGTCCTGACTTGGTGGCGGAGGATTTTTTCCTCCGTCATTTTTTTCAAATGCGCCCGTTTTGCTTAACTCAAGCTTTATTTCTCGGCGTTAGAATCGGCGGGATTGCACGTTTACGGGCCAACGGTACGGGATGATTACGGTACGCCCACACATGCGAACGAAAATTGCGGGAACCGGGAATAAACCGCCGGAGTACCCGTTGTAGAGTCGTTCGGCGGGAAACGTCGAGCCCTGTAACGACGGCGACCGATGAGCACCCCGAGGGCGCATAGCCCTAGATTGAAGGTGTGTAAGAAATGGCAGGAACGGGCAACGTAATGAAGCGGCACTGCGGCAGCAGCCTTGGCTCCGCGCGCCGGCTCTCCGTCGTGCTGGCAGCGACGACCGCGTTCACCCTCTCGATGATGGTCGGCCTTCCGGACCAGTGGGATCCTGGCAGCTCCCACGGGCTGTTCAAGAACGCCTACGCGCAAGGCAACGGCAATCACAACGGCGCAACGAACGACAGCAACGGCAGCAACGGAAACCATGGCGCCGGCAATAATGCCGGCGGCAACGGCAACGGTAACGCTGGCGGCAACGGTGGCGGCAACGGTAACGGTGGTGCCGGCGGCGGCTCCGGCGATGGCTCCGGCGGCGGTGGCGCCGGTGATGGCTCCGGCGGCGGTGGCGCCGGTGATGGTTCCGGCGGCGGCGGCGCCGGGGGTGGTTCCGGTGGCGGTGGCGCCGGCGATGGCTCCGGCGGCGGTGGCGCCGGCGATGGCTCCGGCGGCGGTGGCGCCGGCGGTGGCGGTTCGGGCGACGATGGCGGTGGCGCCGGCGGTGGTTCCGGCGGCGGTGGCGCCGGCGGTGGTTCCGGCGGCGGTGGCGCCGGCGGTGGCGGTTCGGGCGACGATGGCGGCGGTGCCGGTTCGGGCGACGATGGCGGCGGTGCCGGTTCGGGCGGTGGCGCCGGGTCCGGTGGCGGCGGCGCCGGGAATGGCAGCAACGGAAACGGTGCCGGCGGCTCTGACGTGGGCGGCGGCAGCGCCGATGCCGCCGACAATGAGGACTCGGAATTCTCGGACGCCATGGACGCGATCGAGGGTGCTGACGTCTCCTCGCCGACGGACGGGGCTGCGGTTGGCGCGGCCCAGGCCGCCGTGCGGAGTTTGCCGACCGTGCAGGAGGTATTCGCGCTGTCCGACGATGCGATCGTCAGTGCGGAAGAGGAAGCGAACCTGATCCAGAACGGCTGGAACTCGCTGAACTGAACAGCGTCTCTGCGAATACCGATCTAGCACGCATTCACTGACCAGGCTGCTTGCGGCCCGGTCCGGAAAACAGCCGGACCGGGCCGTCTGCGTGAGCGTCTCCCGACCGACAAGGTCTGTGGTGCGCCGCGGGTGGATATGCGAACATGCGGTCGGGAAGGCGTGCCGAACCTCTGCAGGCCATCGCCATGGAGGTTCGCATGTTCGCTGTGCAATAACCCGATCGAATACAGGGAGGCTTGAATGAAAAGCACACTACGCAGACGGTCCGGACGGGTCATGACGGCCCTGACGCCGGCCGTCGTCCTCGCACTGGCCGCCGTAAGCGCGCCCGCACACGCCCAGAACAACGTCACGATCGGCGCGCTGATGCCGATGACCGGCGCCCTCGGCGAGTACGGCGTGCATTCGCTCAACGGCGTGAAGCTTGCGGTCGACGAGATCAACGCCGGCGGCGGCGTCCTCGGTGCCGACCTCAACGTCGCCGTCGGCGATACGCAGACGAATCCGCAGGCCGGCGTGCTCGCGGCCAAGCAGCTGATCGCGACGAACAAGGTGGTCGGCTTCGTCGGCGCCCTGGCCAGCGGCGTCACGATACCGGTCGCCAAGAGCGTCAGCAGCGTTGCCGGCATCCCCCAGATATCCAGCGCCTCGACCGCGCCGGTCATCACGACGCTCGACGACAACGACTTCCTGTTCCGCTCGACCCCGCACGACGCGCTGCAGGGCATCGTGCTGGCGGACGTCGTGCGCGACGCAGGCTACGCCAAGGTCGCGATCATCTACGTCAACAATGATTACGGCCAGGGCCTCGCGGATGCCTTCGCGGCCAGCTTCGCCAAGCTCGGCGGCAGCGTCACCGCGTCGATCGCTTACGAGGAGAAGCAGGCGAGCTACCGTGGTGAACTGTCCCAGGCGGCGAAGGGCGGTCCGGAAGCGCTCGTCCAGATCGCCTATCCGGGCGACGGCGTGCCGATGCTGAAGCAGGCGATCGAGGAGGGCTTCTTCAGCAAGTTCATCTTCACCGACGGCATGAAGTCGCTGGACATGGTCAAGGCGATCCCGGCGAAGTACCTCGAAGGATCGATCGGCACCTCACCGGAGGCACCCGAGACCGACGCGAAGCAGCGCTTCGACGCCGCCTACAGGGCCAAATACGGCGAACTGCCGCCGGTGCCCTACATCGATACCGCCTACGACGCGACCTACCTGCTGGCGCTCGCCATCGAGAAGGCGGGTAGCACCAACGGGGCGCAGGTCCGCGACGCCCTGCGCTTGGTCGCCAATCCGCCCGGCGTGCAGATCCTGCCGGGCGACTGGGCGAGCGCGAAGAAGCTGCTCTCCCTCGGCACCGACATCGACTATGTCGGCGCCTCGGGCAGCCAGAACTTCGACGAGGCTGGCGACGTGCCGGGCACGTTCGGCGTCTGGACGGTCAAGGGCGGCCAGATCACAACCCTGCGCATCGTCGAGCCGTGACCGCCTGAGGCGGGAACCGACGGCCCCGGTGCCAACGCGTGGGCCCGTAGCAACCGCTGCGGGCTCACGGCTCCTGGGGACCGCCCTCCTCCGTAGCCGCCGCGCCGCCATCGCCCCGGCGCCGCCGTGACGTCGTCGCGGCGACGAATTGCGATTCCGGCAGCAGTCCCTGCGGCCTCACCAGCAGGATCACCAGCAGCAGTGCGCCGACCAGCATCACGCGGATGCTGCCCGCCCGCGTCATGTATTCCGCGGGTACCCAGAGATTGGTCAGGAACTCGGTGCCGGCCCAGATCGTCCAGATCACCAGCGTGCCCAGGATCGCACCGCGGTTGTTGCCGCTGCCGCCGGCGATGAGCATCACCCAGACCAGGAACGTCGCGTACATCGGATCGAACGCCTCGGGACTGATGAACGAGAAGAAATGGGCGTACAGCCCGCCGGCCAGCCCCATGAAGGCGGCGCCGAGCACGAAGCTCTCTAGGCGGAAGCGGACGATGTCCTTGCCGGCCGCCATGACCGCCACCTCGCGCTCGCGCATCGCCCGCAGCACGCGCCCCCACGGCGACTGCCGGCCACGTTCGATGGCGAGGTAGACGACGACGACCGCCATCCCGACGATGAGCAGGTAGATGACGTCCTGGCCGCGGCCGACGAGATGTTCGAATGGTCGCGGAATGCCGGCGATGCCGCGCACGCCGTTGGTCAGCCACTCCTCGTTCTTGAGCACCAGGCGGATGATCTCGGCGATGCCGATCGTCGCGATGGCGAGGTAGTCCTCACGAAGTCTGAGCGTGACGATTCCGATTCCGAGCGCGATCACCCCGCTGAGCACCATTCCGGCGGCGAGGCCGAGCGCGATCGGCAGGTCGAACCCGCCGAGATGGGCGGCGCTGGGAGGCGTGGTCAGGATCGCGCTGGAATAGGCGCCGATGGCGAAGAAGCCGGCGATACCGATGTTGAACAGGCCGGTGAGACCCCACTGCACGTTGAGCGCCAGCGCCAGCACGGCGTAGATCCCGACGAGCGTCAGGAAAAAGACGGCGAAACTGAGCAGATCGGCCATTTCCCTCCTCCCCGCCTCGCTAGCGCGGCGTCCCGAACAGGCCGGTCGGCCGCACGATGAGCATCGCCACCATCAGCGCGAACGCGACGGCCGGCTTGTAGACCGACGGAAACGCCGCGGTCGACAGCTCGGATGCGATACCGACCACCATGCCGCCGACGATGGCGCCGTAGGGCTTGCCGATGCCGCCGAGGATCGTCGCCGCGAAGATCGGCAGCAGGACGTGCCAGCCCATCGTCGGCTGCAGCCGCGTGTCGACGCCGAGGAATATGCCCGCCGAGACGGCGAACGCGGCGCCGATGATCCAGGTCGCAACGACGACGCGCTCGGTGTCGATGCCGACGACGCGCGCCAAATCCGGATTGTCGGCCATCGCCCGCATCGCCTTGCCCATCCGCGTGCGCTGCAGGAACAGGTGCAGCAGCACGACGAGCACGATCGTGCCGACGACGATATTGAGCTGCGAGGGCTTGAGCCGGATCCCGGCGATGCGCAGCGGCATCTCCAGCTCCTGGCTGAAGACCTGCGTGTCCGGACCCCAGATGAATTGCACCAGGCTGCGCAGGATCAGCGCCACGCCGACCGACGCGATCAGCAGGATCACCGGCGCGGTGCGCCGCAGCCGGCGGTAGACGAGCTGGTCGATGACGATGGCCAGTCCGGCGCCGCCGACGATGGCCAGCCCGAACGCCGCCCACAGCGGCAAGCCGAGGCCGGCGACGAAGGCGAGCGCCATGTAGGCGCCCACGGTCATGACGTCGCCGTGCGCGAAATGGGCGAAGCGCAGGATGCCGAACAGCAGCGACAGACCGATCGCGCCAAGCGAGAGGATGCTGCCGAGCACGATCCCGTAGGCGACGAGCTGCACGAACTCCTGGAACATCCGACGCCCCCTACCCGCCCAGGAACATCTCGGCGACCTCGCGGTTGGCGAGCAGGTTCGCGCCGCTATCCTCGAACCGGTTCGAGCCGAGCGCGAGCACGTAGCCCCTGTGCGCGATGCCGAGCGCCTGCCGGGCGTTCTGCTCGACCATCAGGACGCTGACGCCGGCGCGGTTGATCTCGACGATCTTCTCGAAGATCAGGTCGGTAAAGGCCGGCGAGAGGCCAGCGGTCGGCTCGTCGAGCAGCAGCAGCCGCGGCTCGAGCATGAGCGCACGGCCCATCGCCACCATCTGTCGCTGACCGCCGGAGAGCGCCCCCGCGCGCTGCGACCGCTTCTCGCGCAGCGGCGGAAAGATTTCGAACACGCGCTCGATCTGGGGGCTGATGTCGTCGCGGCGGATGAAGGCGCCCATGTCGAGGTTCTCCCGCACGGTCAGCGACGGAAACACGTTGCTTTCCTGCGGCACGTAGCCGATGCCCAGGCGTGCCAGGCGGTCCGGCCGCAGCCGCGTGATCCCGGCGCCGTCGAAACGGATCTCGCCGCTGCGCACCTGCGCCAGTCCGAACACCGACTTCATCGCCGTCGATTTGCCGGCGCCGTTGGGGCCGACGATGACGACGATCTCGCCGTCCTCGACGCGCAGGTCGATGCCTTTGAGGATATCGGCGCCGCCGTATCCGCCATGGAGTCCCCGGATCTCGAGGAGGCTCATCCCGTGCCCTCCCCGGCGCCACGCGCGCCACCGAAATAGGCCTCGATGACCCGTTCGTCGCGGCGCACCGCGGCCATCGATCCTTCGGTGAGGACGCGGCCCTCGGCCATCACGACGACGGGGTCGCAGAGCGCCGCGACCAAGTCCATGTCGTGCTCGATGATGCAGAAGCTGTAGCCCCGCTCTTCGTTGAGGCGCCGGATGTCCGCGGTCAGCTTCGCCATCAGGGTCGGGTTCACGCCGGCGCCGGGCTCGTCGAGCAGCACGATGCGCGCGTCCGTCATCATCGTGCGGCCGAGTTCGAGGAGCTTCTTCTGGCCGCCGGAGAGATTGCCGGCGAACTCGTCGCGCAGCGGCGTCAGCTGCAGGAAGTCGAGGACCTCCTCGGCGCGCCGCCGGATGTCGTCCTGCTCGCCGCAGACGCTGCCCCAGCGGAACCACGAGGCCAGCAGGCTCTCGCCGAGCTGCGCCGGCGGCACGAGCATCAGGTTGTCGAGCACGGTCAGCCGCTGGAACTCCTGCGGGATCTGGAACGTCCGCACCAAGCCGCGCCGGAACAGCTGATGCGGCGCGAGGCCCGTTACGTTCTCGCCGTCGAGCAGGATCTCCCCGGTATCCGGCCGCAGGAAGCCGGCGATGATGTTGAACAGCGTCGTCTTGCCGGCGCCGTTGGGGCCGATCAGTCCGGTGATCGAGCCGCGGCGAACGTCGAAACCGCAGCCGTCGACCGCGCGAACGCCGCCGAACCGCTTGCCGACGTCCCGCACGCGCAGGATCGGATCCGCCCGTGGCGCCTGCGCCGCCGCCTGTTGAGCCTGTGCCAAGCCGGACCCGCCCCGTCCCGTTCCCTCCTGTGCGCGGTCGTCCCGGTCTCTCGGGCCGGCAAGCCGCCCTTCCGGCGAAGGACCCGCCCCGCCCGATCGTCCGGTGCCGCGGCGCACTGGTAGTGGGAAAAGCCGGGCCGATCAAGCTGGATCTGTCCGTAATCGCCGGAAACATTCCGCCAAGAACACGGCAAGTTAATTATCGCAATGAGGGCATATCGTTTCTACAAAGTAATCAGAGATTGCATTCGAATCGTTATTCCGTTTCCCCAAATAAGTGTTCTCCTTGCCGGATATGCAATTTAAGAAGAGTCCCCACTTAAGCGAATTTTTACTTTCTGTTTGTATAAGTTAACTGGGATTTCTCGTGCCGAATATTCGTTTTGCGATGCGAATAGCAGTCGGGCCGATTTGGCATCGCATTTGCATGGTACCGGACAGCCATCGGTTTGGCTGACCAGGGGTATGGAAGATGAGCGAGGTGCTTTGCACCGGTAACCGTGAGACGCGAAGCGACGTTCCGGCAGATCGGAGCGGCGCTCTGCTCGCTCGCACTGCAGGCCGACACAGCCGTGCGGCACGCTGGGTATGCACGGCGATCGTGCTCACAGGAGCGTTTCTCGTGGATTCGCAAGACCCGGCGATAGGCCACCACAAGCCCGGCCACATTGGTGGCCCGCCAATCACCATCACGGTGGTCCAGAATCTGGAATTCGGCACATTGGCCGGAGACGGCAACTCGGCCGGTACGGCAACGGTCAACCCGGTCACCGGGACCAAAACGGTGACCGGCGGTGTTTATGATTTCGGCGGTATCAGCAACGCCGCCATGTTCAATGTCACCGGGAACGCTTTGTCCCCCTATTCGATCACCCTGCCGGCGTCGATAACGCTGACATCCGGCGCCAATACCATGACGCTGAACGGTTTCACGTCGAATCCCCCCTTGGCCGGGGTATTCGACGTCAACGGCAACGCCACGATTACCGTTGGCGCGACCCTGCAGGTCGCGGCCGGCCAGGCGGCCGGCACTTACAGCGGGATCTTTCCGATCACGGTCGACTACCAGTGATCAAACCGGCGCCCGCACGGCGCCGATCAATCGTTTTGATGGAAACAAAATGGAGTTCAATTTATTGATTTATAAAGAATAACAACACTTGGCACGGAAGTTGCTACGTAAGGTATGGGCCACCACCAATTCAGGTGGTCCGCGTTAGAGCCAGCGATGCCGGAAAACCGGCGGGCTGCAATAGAAGCAAGCAGTATTAACGGAGAATAGTCATGAAGTTCGGTAAACGCATTAGCACACTGGCCGTTGGAATGGCGGCCCTCGGAGTCGCCGGCTTCGCGTCGAGCAGCGCGATGGCGGCCAGCACCAACGGTACCGCGAACGCGACCCTGGTGACGGCGATCTCGATCGCGGCCGTGCAGTCGCTCGAGTTCGGCAGCATCGGCAACGCCGCGAATACCGTTACCATCGATACGGCGGGAACGCGCACCGCGACCGATGCGACGCAGCTCGCCGGCGGCGCCCCGCAGGCGGCCCGTTTCACGGTCACCGGTAACGGCGCGGCGGCCTTTACGGTCACGCTGCCGGCATCGACGACGATCACGAACGGTACCGACAATCTGACGGTCAACAACTTCACGCACAACGCGCCGGCCACCCTGACGGCGGGGACCGCCAATTTCGACGTCGGTGCCGACCTCGTCATCGTCGGCGGCGAGTCGGCCGGTGCCTATACCGGCACGTTCACGGTCACCGTCAATTACTGATACGGTTGCCGGAAGCGACGGCCCGAGTTTCGAGGTTTGAGATGCGACCAGACTTCGTGACAGATTCTATTGGCGGCACCGGGAAATCGGTGCGACTCGCTCTGACCGCGGTTGTGACGCTGGCGCTCGTCTCGAGCGCCGGCGTCGCCCGCGCCGGGTCTGTCTCGACGACGAATACGGCTGGGGCGACGATCGTCACCAGCATGGGCGCGGGGGCCGAGCCGACGGCGATCGACCTCGGCAACGGCGCCTATCTCAACTTCGGGCCGGGAATGCGTGTGCCAGGCAACACGTCGGGCATGAGCATTCAACCCCGCGGACAGCTGGTCGCCAAAGGCGGCGGCAATCCGCATCTGGAGGCATCGTTCTCCGCCGCGCTCACGCTCTCGGGCCTGCCGAACCAGGCATTCGGCCTCTCGCTGCCCGGCTCGACGCTCTTGCAGACGGGCAATGCCGAACACAGCGTCCGCGCCTTTTCCCACGACGCGGGCAAGACCCCCGCACTGAGCGTTCGCGGCACGCGCAAGTTCAACGTCGAGGGGATCTTCAGCCTCGAGCAGGACGAAAAGTCCCGGGAACGCGTGTATATCTGGGCCATCGACATCATCGTATCGAACAACTGAGCTGAACGCCTTCGTTCGCAATTTATCAACCAATTGCGAGTGTATTGGTGTTCGAACACTGTGCGGGCTCCCGGCCCGGTTGCGTTGGAGCGAGTGCATGCGGAACGGAATGGCGGCGTCTTTCTGGGCCGGCCTGCGGTGGCTGAATCGCCCCGCGCCGGTTTTGGTGGGCGCGCTTCTGCTGCTCGGATCCGCGCATCATGCGGCCGCCCAGAATATCGGCGACCTCGCCGTGGCGCCGACGCGCATCATCCTCGAGGGTCGCGACCGCGCGGCCCAGGTCTCGCTTCTCAACAAGGGCAGCAACACCGCCGTCTACCGCATTTCGGTCATCAACATGCGGATGACCGAGTCCGGCGAATACCAGCGCGTCGAGGAGACCGGCACCGCCGGCTTCTACGCGGATTCGCTGGTACGCTATGCGCCGCGTCAGGTCGAGCTGAAGCCGGGCAAATCGCAAACCGTGCGGATCATCCTGCGCAAGCCCAGCGGCCTGCCCGAGGGCGAATACCGCTCGCACATCCTGTTCCAGGCCGTGCCGGACCCGACGGTCGGGCAAAGCGTCGAGATGACGACCAAGGACGAGGGACTCAGCATCCGCCTCATCGTCGTCCCGGCGATCACCATCCCGCTGATCGTGCGCCACGGCAAGCTTTCGGCTTCCGCGTCGCTGAGCGACTTCCGCCTCGATTCCGACAACCGCACGCCGGACGGCAAGCCGATCCTCAATTTCCGCATCAACCGCACCGGCACCCGGTCGCTGTTCGGGGACATTTCGGTGACCTACCGGCCGGCCGGCAGCAACGATGAATACGTCGTCGGGCAGATAAACCAGCTCGCGGTGTACACGCCCAACAGCCACCGCAACGTCGCCCTGCCGCTGCAGGTGCCGGAACGGGTCAAGCTCTCCGCCGGCAGGCTGATCGTCGAGTACCGTGCGGCGTCGGCCGCGGAAGGCGACATGCTGGCGCGGGCACAGGTCGACATTCGCTGAAGCGGCGGTCCGGGCGCCCGCGATGCGCCCTCCCCCCACCTGGCCGGAAGACCTTTATTCCGCCGAATACAGGGTGAACTCGATCCCCGACACGACGTCCCCGTTGCCGCCGATGACGACGCTGCGCGACTCGGTCGACCACAGGTCGAGCCGGCCCAGCTGGTCGGGATCGGGACGCACCGTATAGCGGCCGGGCAGCAGCGACTCGAACAGATAGAAACCGTCATAGGCACTGTCGACCCGCTGCACCACCTGGCCCGTCTCGTCGATCAGCTCGACGACCACCTCGGATACTTCGCGCCGCACGCCGTCCCGCACCAGGTAGACCGTGCCGTCGATCTCGCCCGTGGTGACGACGGGGAACTCGGCGACCGCGGCGCGGCCCGGTCGCGGCGTCAGCGTGTAGCCCTGCGGCTGCGCCACCCAGTACGGGTCATCGAGGTTGCGCGGCGGCAGGATCACGTCGACCCGCTCGTACGACGGCAGATTGGTGACGAAGGCGACGCCGTCCTCGTCGGTCAGCTGCCGCGCGCGGCCCCGGTTGGTCGCGAACCGCACCCCCTCGATCGGCTCGTCTCCGGCATCGAACGTGCCGTTGACGTTGCGGTCCAGGAACGCGCGCGCCGAGACCGCGCCCTGCTCCGCCGTCGGGTCGGCACTGGCGTACCAGGAGCCGGTGCGCGGGTCGCGGCCGATCCCGAACGAGACGTTTAGCAGGGCGGTGGCGCTCTCGTCCGAGCCGTACTCGGCGCTGAGCCCGACCGATGCATAGCGGAACTTGCGGCTGATGCCGGCGCCGTAGACGGTTCGCGCCGGCGCCACGAACTGCCGCTGGACGCTCAGGCGCGCGCTGAAGTCGGTGTCGAAGTACCAGTCGCCGGTCAACACGCCGGCGGTGACCTGCGACTCCGGCTCGACCTCGTACTGCATCTCGCCGCGCACGTAGGCGCGCCCGAAGCGGCCGCCGACCAGCAGCGATCCGTTCGCGGTCTCGGTGTCGGTCCCGGCAATGTGCACGTTGCGCCAGGTGAAAGTATTCGAGAGCGCGATCATGCGGATCGCCATCGACAGCCGGTTGCTCACTTCGGTCTCCTGGTAGTCGCCCTCGCGCCGCTCGTGGAAGCCGGTGACGCTGAACGGCAGGCGCGGCAGCACGGGCGGCGACAGGACGCCGTCGAGGCGCAGGTTCGAGCGGCTCAGCAGCAGGCCGTTCGCGTCGTCGGCCTGCTCGCTTACGAAATCCTCGAAATGGGCGTGCTGCAGCAGCAGCGACAGGCTGGCCGGCAGCACCATCTGCACGCTCGCCTGGCCGGCGACGCCGCCCTCGCTGTCGCTGACGACGTCCAGCTCGGAGAAGGTGTTGCGGTAGCCGAGCCGCACCCCGACCGAGCCGTAGTTGCGCCGCCCCGACAGCAGCGGCAGGCTCGAAAAACCGGCCGCTATCGCGAAGTTTTGCGTCACGCCGTACTGCGCTTCGGCGAAGAAGCGACCGTCGCCCTCGATCGCGCTGTCCGCGGTGACGGGATCGTCGTTCACCTCGATCAGCTCGGTATCCTGCTGGTTGGCCGACAGCCGGAAATTGAACCTGCCCTTGGGCACCTGGCCGTCGCCGACGAGGACGCGCCGCGTCTCCGTGCGGCGCTGACCCTGCGGGCCGAAGAATTCGAGGCGCAGCACGTTGACCCCGTACACCAGGGGCACATCGCGGAACTCGTAGCGCCCGTCGGGCCGCGTCAGCTGGAAATCGATCAGCACCTCGTTGCGATACAGCTCGATGTCCCAGCCGAGCGGCAGGTCGCCGGTCAGGTCGATGCGGCTGAACGAGCCCGAGCGGCCGATCGGGAAGCTCGAGATCTCGGCGCCGCGCCCGAAATTGCTCCGCGAGACCAGCGTCGTGTTCGGGCTGTCGATGTCGCCGAGCGCGAATTCGGTGACGCGCAGCGGGCCGAGAAGCTCGCCCTGCGGGTCCTTGCGTCCCATCGTCAGGCGCGCCTGCGTCAGCCCGTCGTCCTGGTCGCCGGCGACGAACATCGTCGCGTTCATCTTCAGCAGGTCGGCCGTGATCAGGCTGTTGTAGCGCACCACCCAGCGCTCGCCGGTGTCCGGATCGTGCGTGTAGCCGCCCTCGGTGCTGAAATCGATGAACGGCCAGTCGAGCCAGCGATAGGGAACGTCGAGCTCGTCGTAATCCGGCCGTTCGCGCGCCTCGGCGCCGGCCAGCCGGGCGCGCGCCTCCTCGCGGGCGATCCGTGCCTCGACCGGCAGCGGTTCGCGCGAGCGCGCCTTGATCAGCGAGTTCGAGAGGTCGTAGCGGAGGTCGACGGGAAACCACTTCGAGAGCAGGCGGGAATCGACGTAGATGTCGTCGGCATGGAGCTCGACGGCGCGTGCATCGTAGCTGCCGCGCCGGCCCTCGACGACGACCTCCTGGCGCGCCATGTTCAGCGAGAACAAGCGGTTTTCGCTAAGGAACCAGCCGCTCGCCCGGCCCCCGATCGGATCGACGCTGATCGGGAATTCGAGTGCGTCGGCGACCTGCCCGAGCGGCAGATACAGCGTGCTGCCGTCGAGATAGCCCAGCACCCCGGGGCTGAGGACGATGCTGTTGAGCCGCAGCTCGAGGATGTAGAGCTGGTCGTCCGGTCGATTGGCGACGACGAGCTCGTAGGTCGGACCCGCGCTTTCCACCGCGGCCTCCCCTGCCGCCGGGGCCTGCTCGCGGACCACGGGCGATGGTGCGGTGCCGCCTTCGAGCGCCGGGCCGGCGGTCGCTGCATCGTCGCCGCTGCAGGCCGCCAACAGGCCTGCCAGACAGAGCGCAAGCGACACCACCGCCCGCAGCGGCGGTCCGGGCGCGGGACGGAACGGGTCAGGCATCCCGCGGCTCGGCGCCGCCGGTGCATCACGCGCGCAGGCCTTCGGCCCCGCCGCCCCGTAGCGTCGGTCCGATGTCGCTTCCATTTGGGTACGTATGCACATGAATGGTTTTACAAAATATTAAGCAAAATTCTTGGGACGTATTTTCTCCTGCTTTAGTTAAGCAAGTTACAGACCAGAATCGTTCAGTCTTCGCGATTACTGTCCTCGTCCGCCGCGCCCTTGCCCGCCTTGGCGACGCGAGCGCGGCGCCGGTCCCGGCCGCGTGCGGGCAGTCTTACCTAAACGTGATCTTTACGAATTCGCCCGATCATTGTGTCGGGCTCGAGGAATTACTATGTGACGGAAGTTTGCGGGGCCCCGGGGGCCGTACGGCGGCTCGTTGGTCTCGGCTTTCACTGGAAGCGTAATGTCGAGAATACGCATTGGTCTTGCGCTGGGAAGCGGCGTTGCGCGCGGATGGGCCCATCTGGGCGTTCTCAAGGCGATCGACCGGCTCGGTATCGTGCCCGACGTCGTCGCCGGGTCGTCGATCGGCGCGCTGGTCGGCGGCTTCTACCTCGCCGGCCATGTCGAGCCGCTCGAGAAGTGGGTTCGCAGCCTCTCGACCTTGCGCATGCTGCGTTACCTGAGCCTGCCGCTGGGCGGAGGCATGATCTCGGGGGACCGCCTCTTCAGCGAGGCCGAGGCGTATCTCGGCGACACCGACATCGCGCAGCTGCGCGCGCCGTTCGTCGCCGTCGCCACCGACCTCTGGACCGGCCACGAGGTATGGCTGCGCGACGGTCGCCTCGTCGACGCGATGCGGGCCTCGCTCTCGCTTCCCGGCATATTCAAGCCGCTGCGCATGAACGGCCACTGGCTGATCGACGGCGCCCTCGTCAATCCGGTCCCGGTGTCGGTGTGCCGGGCGCTCGGTGCGCAGATGGTGATCGCCGTCAACCTGAACGCCGATATCATGGGCAAGGGCCACGAGCGTGCTGCCGCCAATATCGCCGAGCCGAGCCGCCTGGCCGAGGGATCGACCGACGTCAAGGCGGTGGCGTCGACGCAGACCGGCGCCATGCTCAAGGCGATGCTGGCGCACCGGCGCGGCGAACCAAGCATGTTCACGGCGATGGCGGCAACGCTCAACATCGTGCAGGACCGCATCTCGCGCAGCCGTCTCGCGGGCGAGCCCCCCGACGTCAGCATCAATCCCCGCATCGGCCATATCGGGCTGCTCGACTTCCATATGGCGGACGAGCTGATAGAGCTGGGCGAATCCGCGGTGGCACGGGCAATGCCGGAGATCGAGGATGCGATCGCCGTGTTCGGCGAGCTGCACGCATAGTTGACCGGGGATCGTGGTGCAAACACTGCTGCAAGGACATCCGGGCTGGTATATTCACGCCGATTCGCGGCGCCCGCACGCACCGCGACCACGGGTTGAAACGGCAACGGGATAGCAATGGCGTCAGCGCTCGTCACACGGCTGAAGGGTCTCGCGGAAACGCTGCGGAGCCGCTTCCGCCCCGCCGTCCCGCCGCCCGAGGAGATCGCGCCGGAGCCGGCGCCCTATCCGTGGGAGGCGTATTATCCGGACGGCATCGACTGGCATGCCGAGATCGAGGTCGCGCCGGTGCCCGAGATCCTCAACCGCGCCGTGCGAACCTGGCCCAACCGGCCGTGCCTGCGCTTCATGGGCAAGCGCTACACCTATGCCGAGGTCGGCCGGCTGGTCGACCGGGCCGCGAAGGGCCTGCAGGCGATGGGCGTGCGCAAGGGCGTCAGGGTCGGCCTGTTCCTGCCGAACTCGCCCTACTACGTGATCTGCTACTACGCGGTGCTCAAGGCCGGCGGCACCGTGGTCAACTTCAATCCGCTCTACGCCGAGCGCGAGATCGAGCGTCAGGTCAAGGACTCCGGCACCCGGATCATGGTGACGCTGCAGCTCGTCGCGACCTATCCTAAGCTCGCCGGCCTGTTCGACAAGACCGACCTGGAGACCGTCATCGTCTGCCCGATGGCCGGGGTCCTGCCGCTCGTCACCGCAACGTTCTTCAGCCTGTTCAAGCGCAAGGAGATCGCCGCCGTGCCCAACGACGCCCGGCACGTCCGCTTCGACAAGCTGATCGCCAATGACGGCGTATTCGACGCGGTGCCGATCGAGCCCGCATCGGACATCGCCGTGCTGCAGTACACCGGCGGCACGACGGGGCTGCCGAAGGGCGCGATGCTGACGCACGGCAATGTCTACGCCAATACCATCCAGACGCGCATGTGGGCGGTCAACGCGCAGCCCGGCGAAGAGCGGTTCCTCGGCGTGTTGCCGCTGTTCCATGTCTTCGGCATGACCGGTGTCATGAATGTCGGCCTCTTTCTGGGCGCCGAAATCATCCTCGTGCCGCGGTTCAAGCTCGCCGAAGTGCTGCAGATCATCGACCGGCAGAAGCCGACGGCGTTTCTCGGCGTACCGACGATCTACGCCAGCATCAATGCCTTTCCCGAGCTCGGCAAATTCGATCTCTCGAGCCTCAAGGACTGCATCTCCGGCGGCGCCCCGCTGCCGGTCGAAGTGAAGCACATGTTCGAGAAGCTGACCGGCTGTGTTCTCGTCGAGGGCTATGGCCTCTCCGAGGCGTCTCCGGTGTGCACGATCAACCCGTTCGTCGGGGTCAACAAGGCCGGCTCGATAGGGCTGCCGGTGCCCGGCACGGTGATCGAGATCACCTCGCTCGACGACCCGGACCTGCTGCTGCAGCCGGGCAAGCGCGGTGAGATCTGCGTGCGCGGCCCGCAGGTGATGGCCGGCTACTGGAACCAGCCGGAAGAGACCGACGCGGCGTTTCGCGGCGGACGCCTGCACACTGGCGACGTCGGCTACATGGACGACCAGGGCTACGTCTTTCTGATCGACCGCATCAAGGATCTGATCCTCAATGCCGGTTTCAACGTCTATCCGCGCATGGTCGAGGAGGCGATCTACCTGCACGACGCCGTCGAGGAGGCCGTGGTCTGCGGCGTGCCCGACAAGAACCGCGGCGAAATCGTCAAGGCCTACGTCAAGCTGCGCGCCGGCGAGTCGCTCAACGCCGGTGAGCTCAAGCGCTTCCTGAAGGACAAGCTGGCACCGTACGAGCAGCCGAGGCGCATCGAGTTCCGGGACGAGCTGCCCAAGACCTTCATCGGCAAGCACTCGCGACGCGACCTGGTCGCCGAGGAGGTCCGCCGGCAGAACGAGGGTCTGGCGGTCGGCGGCGACGATGCCGAGGCCGAGCGCGAGACCGCCGGCTCGTGACCCGACTCACCCGCGAACCCCGCCCGACCGAGGAGCCCGTCCCATGACCGTCGAGACGATTGCCGAGGAAATGCGCCGCGACCTCATGCGCTTTGCCGGCCTGAACTACCGGGTGAAATTCGCCTTCGACGAGGGCGGGGTGCTGCTGCTCGACGGCACGGTGACGCCGCCCGCGCTGAGCGAGGACGACGGGGACGCCGACTGTACGCTGCGTCTGTCGCTGGACAACGCGCGCAAGCTGATCGGCGGCGATCTCAACCCGACGCTCGCCTACACGCTCGGCAAGCTGAAGGTGGACGGTTCGCTCGGCGTGGCCCTGAAGCTCGCCTCGATGATGGAGGATTGAACCCGGGTCGGGCCGGGCCCGTCGCCGGCCGCCCCGCGGCCGCTATCCGAGCACAAATCGGTGATCGTGTTCGGCAACAGGATTTACAACCTTAAATAGTTGGACTATGAGCTTACGGGATGACGGTGGCTGATCACGGTTGTCGCGGCCCGCTGTCGCGGTCGGGGCGGGCGGTTCGGTCGCTTCGCGGGGCGGACGGTGGCCGCGGCGCACGTCGTCGGGGGCGCGTGCATGATTTCGGAACCGGCCTCGATACCGGTCCGGGGAACTGGTCTTGAAACGAATTCTCCTGATTGAGGACGATAGCGAACTTCTCGCCATCCTTGCCCATCAGCTCGAGAAGGCGGGGTACACGGTCGTATCGGCCGCGGGCGGTGTCGCCGGGCTCGGCATCCTCAAGTCGACGGAGATCGACATCGTGGTCACCGACGTCATCATGCGCTCCGGCGAAGGGGTCGAGACGCTGCGGACGATGAAGCTGCACTACCCTGACCTGCCGGTCATCGCCATGTCGGGCAATCCGGCCTATCTCGAGACGATGAAGAGCCTCGGGGCCGTGGCCGTGCTGCGCAAGCCGTTCCGCACCGAACGTCTGCTGACGGTCATCCAGAACGTGATCCAGCCTTGATCGGCGCCCGCGCTCGCCCGGCCGGAAAGAACGGCGGGCGCCCGGCCGCCGCCGCATCGGATCGTGCAATCCCTCAACGCAGTGGCGTCGAGCGCGTGAAGGTCAGCGTC
This sequence comes from Alphaproteobacteria bacterium, assembly GCA_041584475.1. Taxonomy (GTDB): domain Bacteria; phylum Pseudomonadota; class Alphaproteobacteria; order UBA8366; family JADFVY01; genus JBFHDX01. Next base: position 48,113 of record JBFHDX010000001.1, on the reverse strand, counting down.
GCGCCGTCGTTCTTGAACTTCATTTGGATCCAGTTGCCCGATTCGTCGAACCACAACTCCCGGTCGAGGCCACCCGACATCACGTAGCGACGGGTGCGGACCGGGACGCCCGCGACCTCGACCGTGTCCTCGCCCGCGGCTTTGGTGGAAACCTCGAGCAATTCCCCCGTTTTCGTGTCCATCAGCAAGCGCTGATTGACGATTTCGGGATTCCACGGATGCGTCGGAAATACCGGCTGCTGCGTGCGCGTCGTGCCGTTGCTGCCGGAAATGACCAGGCTGTCGCCCTCCATGCGCGCCGAGACGTTGAACAGCTTGCTGTTCTCGTCGGTGCGCGCACGGTAGGCGACGAGCCGTCCGCCCCGCCACACCTCGCGCCGCTCGGATTCGAGCGAGTGGGCGGTGATGAACAGCAGCTTCACCTTGATCTGGATGACGACGTTGACCGTCAGCTCGTCGGCGCCGCGCGAGAACGAGACGCCGTGCGTCCCGATCACGTCGTATTTCGAGTGATGGATGGTGTATTCGACCGTCCCTGCCGGCGGCTGGTAGGCCGCCATCGTCTGCGTCCCCGGAGCGAGGGCCAGCGCCAGCACCAGCGCCGGTACCCCGGCACGTCCGGCACGCCCCGCCCCTCGACCCCGCATGGTCGTCCTCCCAACGGGTTGCCTTGGCCCCTATCCTAGAACAGTTCGGCGTCCAGTTCCATCAGGGGTTTTTTGCCCGCCATCAGGGTCGCGAACAGGCTCGAGCTCTGCGGCAGGACGCGCGTCATGTAGAAGCGCGCGGTCGCGATTTTGGCCGTATAGAAGCCGGTATCGTCGTCGGCCGCCTTGGGCAGCGCGACGGCCGCCATGCGCGCCCACATGAAGGCGAGCGCCGTCACGCCGAACAGCCGCAGGAAGTCGCTGGCCGCCGCCCCGGCCTCCTCCGGGTCCCGCAGCCCCTGCTGCGCAACCCACAGCGTCGCCTGCTGCAGGCGACCCAGCGCCTTGGCGAAGGGCAGCACGAAATCCGCCATCTCCGGGTTCGCCATCTGCTCTTCGACGAAGGCCATCGCCGGATGGAAGAAGCGGCGCAGCAGGCGGCCGGTATGCTGGCCCATCTTGCGCCCGACCAGATCGAGTGCCTGGATGCCGTTGGCGCCCTCGTAGAGCTGGGCGATCCGGGCATCGCGGATCAGCTGCTCCATGCCCCATTCGCGGATGTAGCCGTGGCCGCCGAAGACCTGGACGCCGAGGTGGGCGCACTCCGAGCCGATGTCGGTGATGAAGGCCTTGACGATCGGCGTCATCAGCGACACCAGATCGTCGGCTTCCTGGCGGGTCCCCTCGTCCGGATGCCGGCTCGCGACGTCCAGCTGCATGGCGACCCAGGCCGCGAGCGCGCGGCTGCCCTCGACGTAGGCGCGCATCGTCAGCAGCATGCGCCGGATGTCGGGGTGGACGATGATCGGATCGGCCGGCTTGTCCGGCTGCTGCGCACCCTTGAGCGACCGCCCCTGCAGCCGCTCGCGCGCATAGTCGACGGCGCTCTGGTAGGCGGTTTCGGCGAGGCCGAGCCCCTGCATGCCGACCGCCAGGCGGGCATCGTTCATCATCGTGAACATCACCCGCATGCCCTTATGCGGCGGGCCGACCAGATAGCCCTCGGCCTCGTCGAAATTCATCACGCAGGTCGGCGACGCCTTGATGCCCATCTTGTGCTCGATCGAGCCGCAGGCGACGCCGTTGCGCGGCCCCAGCTCACCGCCGTCCTTGACCAGGAACTTGGGCACCAGGAAGAGGCTGATGCCGCGGATTCCCTCCGGCGCGTCGGGCAGCTTCGCCAGCACCAGGTGGATGATGTTCTCGGTCGCGTCGTGCTCGCCGCACGAGATGAAGATCTTGGTTCCCGTGACCTTGTATGTGCCGTCGCCGGCCGGCTCCGCCTTGGTGCGGATGAGCCCGAGGTCGGTGCCGGACTGCGGCTCCGTGAGGCACATCGTGCCGCCCCAGCTTCCCGCCACCATCTTGGGCAGATACGTCGCCTTCTGCTCGTCGCTGCCCCAGCGTTCCAGCAGGTGGTAGGCGCCCTCCGTCAGGCCCGGCAGCATCGCCAGCGAGACGTTGGTCGAGCACGCCATCTCCTTGACCATGGCGCCGACCAGCGCGGGCAGCCCCTGCCCGCCCCATTTCGGGTCCGCGGCGAGCGATCCCCAGCCGCTCTGGACGAACGCCTCGTAGGCCTCCTTGAACCCCTCGGGCAGGCGCACGACGCCGTTCTCGAAGGTGCAGCCCTGCTCGTCGCCGCTGCGGTTGAGCGGCAGCAGCACCTCCTCGCACAACCGCCCGGCCTCGGCCAGCACGGCGTCGACGAGGTCGGGAGTCGCCTCCTCGAACCCGGGGAGCTCGGTCAGTTTCTCGGCCTCGAGCAGCTCGTTCATCACGAACCGCATGTCGTCGAGGGGCGGAGCGTAGACAGCCATGGCTTATGGTCCTCGGCCTAGTTTCGCAGCGGTTTGCCGGTATCGAGCATGTGCTCGATGCGGGCCAGCGTCCCGGGATGCCGGATCAACCTCGTGAACGCGGCGCGTTCGAGCGCCAGCAGCGCGTCCTCGCCGACCTCGTCGACGATGTCGGTATCGCCGCCGGTCAGGACCTGTTTCAACTCCTGCACGACGACGCGGTCGTGCGGCGTCACCAGACCCTTGAGCTCGAAGTCCCGCACCGCCATCTCGATCGCCGCCCGTCCGGTCGCGCCCGGCAGCCGCAGCATGATCTCCTCGGGCGGGCTGTAGCCGTCGGCCAGCTGCAGCACCCGCGCCTTGGCGTCGGCGAGCAGGCGGTCGCGGTTCATCGTGATGGCGTCGCCGGCGCGCAGGAACATGAGCTCCTGCGCCTCGACCGCGGATTTGGCGACCTGCGCCGTGCCGATGCTCTGGAACGCCTTCGCCACCGGCGGCATCGGACCGCGCGGCGCCTTCGGCGCGGTCGCCCAGCGGGTCAACAGCTCCTTGCAGCCGCCCCAGCCCGGAATCACCCCGACACCGACCTCGACGAGCCCGATATAGCTCTCGGCATGGGCCTGGATCGCGTCGCAATGCAGCAGGATCTCGCAGCCGCCGCCGAGCGCCATGCCCGACGGCGCACCGACGACCGGGAACGGCGCGTATTTGAGGGCCTTGTAGATGCGCTGGCCCGTGGCCACGAGCTCCTCGATCATCGGCCACAGCGCCACGTTGGCGGCGAACAGTGCCATGCCGACATTGGCGCCGACCGAGAAGTTCGAGCCCTCGTTGTAGATCACGAGGCCCTTGTGCGCCTTGGGCACGAGCTTGACCGCGTCTTCGACCAGCTTCAGCGAATCCTGGTCGAGCGCATTCATCTTGCTGTGGAATTCGAGGCAAACTATGCCGTCGCCAAGGTCCCACAGGCTGGCCGAGCCGTTGCGCGCGAGCGGCTCGGAGGCGCGCTTGATATCCTCGAGCAGCAGCACGCCCTCGCGCCGGGTAACGTCGACATAGGCGCCGTCCACCGCGAGATGCTGCAGGCGGCCCTGCTCGACGCGGTAGAAGCCCCCGGCCTCCGCCGCCTCGCGCAGCAGCGCCGGCACCTCGCGCCCCTCCGCCTCGAGCCGGCTCGCGATCCACGCGACGCCGACGCGGTCGGCGATCTGGAACGGGCCCTCCTTCCAGGCGTAACCGAGGCGCATCGCCTCGTCCGCCGCGGCGATGTCGTCGGCGATCTCGGGAATCAGCGATGCGGCATAGACCAGCAGCTGCGAGAACACGCGCCAGGCGTAGCCGCCCGTCTTGTCCGGATAGGCCATCAGCGCCTGCAGATTCTTGCCGGCGGCGGCGACGCTGTCGGGTCGCGGCCGCTGCGCCGGCGCGTATTCGCCGCTGTTCAGGTCGATCGCCTCCTTGACCCGCTCGCCGTCGGCAACGTTGAGGCGGTAGAAGCCGCCCTTCCCCTTGCGGCCGGTGTAGCCGTCGGCGATCAGCTTGTCGAACAGCGGCAGCTCCCGCTTGACCGCATGGTACGCATCCTGTTTCGGCAGCGCCGCCGCCATCTCGCGCGAGACATAGCGGCTGAGGTCGAGGCCGACGAGATCGACCAGCCCGAAGACGCCGGTCTTGGGAATGCCCATCGGCCGGCCCATGACGGCGTCGGCCTCCTCGATCGTCAGGCCGCCGTCGAGCGCCTCCGCGATCGCGCACTCGATCCAGAACACGCCGAGCCGGTTGGCGATGAAGCCCGGCGTGTCCTTGGCGGCGACGACGCTCTTGCCGAGCCGGTGGTCGGCGAAGTCGCCGATCGCGGCGATCGCCTCGGCGCCGGTCTGCGGCCCGGTCACCAGCTCTAGCAGCCGCATGTAGCGCGGCGGATTGAAGAAATGCGTGATCAGGAAATCGCGCGCGAAGCTCTTCGGCATGCCCTTGGTCAGGACCGCCAGCGGCAGCGTCGAGGTATTCGACGAGACGACCGAGCCCTTCTTGCGGTGCTTCTCGATTTTCGCGTAGAGGTCGCGCTTGATCTTCGGGTCCTCGAGCACCGCCTCGACGATCCAGTCGCAGTCGCCGAGCGCATCGAGATCGTCCTCGATGTTGCCGGGCCTGAGCAGCCGCGCGTTGCGCCTGTGCATGAACGGCGCGGGGTCCGCCTTCAGCAGTTTCGCGATGGCGCCCTCGGCGATGGCGCTCCGCGCGCCCTGCTTTGCGCCCTTGGGCACGATATCGAGCAAGAGGACCGGGACTCCGGCGTTGGCGATGTGGGCGGCGATGCCGCTGCCCATGACACCGGCGCCGATGACGGCCGCGCGCTTGATTTCCATGGACACGCCCTCCTCAGACCGCTTCGAGTATCGTCGCGATGCCCTGGCCGCCGCCGATGCACTGCGTCGAGAGCGCGTATTTGCCCTTCTCGCGCTTCAGGATCTGCGCCGCCTTGCCGGTGATGCGGGCGCCGGTGGCGCCGAGCGGATGACCGAGCGCGATGGCGCCGCCGTCGAGGTTCATGCGCTCGAAGTCGAACGGCAGCTCGCGGGCGCACGCCAGCACCTGCGAGGCGAACGCCTCGTTCATCTCGATGACGTCGATCTCGTCGAGTTTCAGGCCGGCGCGTTCCAGCGCCTTGCGCGTCGCCAGCACCGGGCCGATGCCCATGACGTCGGGCTGGCAGCCCGCGACCGCCGCGCTGCGGACGCGCGCAAGCGGGTTCAGTCCCTTGCTCGATGCATAGTCCTCGCTGCAGACGAGGACCGCGGCGGCGCCGTCGGTCAGCGGCGAGGAGGTTCCCGCGGTGACCGAGCCGTCCTCCTTGAACGCCGGCTTCAGGTCGGCCAGCGCCTCGCGCGTCGTGTCGGGGCGGATGCAGCCGTCGCGCTCCACCTTGCCGTCCTTGGTCTCGACCGCAACGATCTCGTCGTCGAGCCGGCCGGCCTTCTGGGCGGCTGCCGCCTTGGCGTGGCTCTTGACCGAGAATTCCTCCTGTTCGTCGCGCGTAATCTGATATTTCTGAACCAGATTCTCGGCGGTTTCCCCCATCGACATGTACGCACCCGGCAGACGCTCGGCGAGACCCGGGTTCGGCATCGGGTTGTAGCCGGGGATCGGCACCCGGGTCATCGATTCGACGCCGGCGCAGATGAAGACGTCACCGGCTTCCATCTTGATGGCGCCGGCCGCCATGTGGATGGCGTTCATCGATGAGCCGCAGAACCGGTTGATTGTCGCGCCGCCGACCGCGATCGGCAGGTCGGCCAGCAAGCCGATCAGCCGCCCGACATTGAGCCCCTGCTCCGCCTCCGGCATGGCGCAGCCGCAAATCAGGTCCTCGATGTCTTGCGGATCGACACCGGTCTTCTCGATGAGCCTGCGGACCGCGATGGCCGCCAACTCGTCGGGCCGCGTCCGCCTGAGTTCGCCCTTGTTGGCGAAGGTGAAGGGAGTGCGGGCAAAGCCCGCGATCACGACATTCTTGGTCATGCTTGCGCCTTTCAAGAGTCCAGAGCTGACTGGGCCCGCCGCGAGAGATGCCGTTTTGCGGCGGCGATGATGTCCTGCAGTTCCTCGATCGTCGCATCGATGTCACGGCGCTGCTGCTGCAACGCCTCGAGCCGGTCGCCGGCCCTGGCGAGCAGGACGCGCATCTGCGCCACCTGCCCGGGATCGGCGTCATAGAGATCCAGCCAGTCGCGAATTTCGCGGAGCGAGAAGCCGAGGCGCTTGCCTCGCAGGATCAGGATCAGACGGCCGCGGTCACGGTGCGTGTAGACGCGGGTGAGGCCGATGCGGCGCGGTTCGACGAGGCCCTTGTCCTCATAGAACCGCAGCGTCCGCGGCGTGATGCCGAGATCGTCCGCAAGCTCGCCGACCGAGTAGAGTTCGCCATGGCTCGATGCGTCCATGGCGTGCAGCATACACCCCATATTACGTATACGTCAACTATCTCTCGTAAACGTGAAAGACGGCCCCAGAGCCCGGCGGGACACCGGTTCAGAACCGGTTCAGCGGGATCTTGAGATAGGCGGTGCCGTTGTCCTCGGGCTCGGGCAGGCGGCCGCCGCGGATGTTGACCTGCAGCGACGGCAGGATCAGTTCGGGCATGTCGAGCTCGCGGTCGCGCTCGGTGCGCAGGACGACGAAGGCGTCCTCGTCGATGCCGTCCCGGACGTGCGGATTCTCGCTGCGCTGCCGCGCCACCGTGGCCTCCCAGGCCGGCTCGCGATCGTCCGGCCGGTAGTCGTGACCGACGAAGATGCGGGTCTCGCCCGGCAGCGAGAGGATGCGGCGGATCGAACGGTAGAGCATCCGGGCGTCGCCGCCCGGGAAATCGCAACGCGCGGTGCCGTAGTCCGGCATGAACAGCGTGTCGCCGACGAAGATGCAGTCGCCGACCCGGTAGCTGAGGCAGGCGGGCGTGTGACCCGGCGTGTGCCACACCTCGATCTCGAGGTCGCCCAGCGGCAGCCGGTCGCCCTCGTCCAGCAGCCGGTCGAATTGCGAGCCGTCGGCCGGGAATCGATCACCGAGGTTGAAGATCTCGCGCCAGGTCGCCTGCACGCTTGCGATACCGGCCCCGATCGCGACCGGCGCGCCGAGCCGGTCCTTGAGCCAGGCGACGGCGCTCAGATGGTCGGCGTGCGGGTGCGTGTCGAGGATCCAGTCCACGGTCAGCTGCTGGTCCGCCGCGGCTGCCACGATGCGCTCGGCGAAGTCGCCCCGCGTGCGTCCGGCGTCCGGCTCATAGAGCAGAACCGGGTCGATGATCGCCGCCCGCCGCCGGGTCGGGTCGGCGACGAGGTAGGACATCGTGCTCGTGCCCTCCTCGAAGAACGCGGTCACGGCAGGGGTCATGGGGCGTGCGTCCATTATATTAGCGCTTCCTGTTATTTATGGAGGCGCGGCGTCCGGTCAAGCCCGCAGCAGGCGCCCTGCCCCGTCGCAGACCGCGTCGAACAACCGCGCCGCTTCCCCCGACATCGCACGCGCCCGCACGGCACCGTGCACGAGACCGCGTCCGATGTGCAGAGACGCAGGCACACCGCCGGCTTCCAGGCGCCGCATCTGTTCAATGCAGTCGTCGCGCAGCGGGTCCAGCTCGCACGCCAGCAACAGCGCCGGCGGCAGGCCGGATGCGTCCGCCGCCAGCAGCGGCGCCGCCAGGGCGCCGATGTCGGGGGCCGGCTCGCGGCCGAGATAGGCGCGCCAGTAGCTCCGCATGGCGTCCGTCGTCAGCGCCGGCGCCTGCGCGTTGTCGCGATAGGACGGCAGCGAGAAGTCGATGCCGAGCGCCGGATAGATCAGGATCTGCGCCTTGACCGGCGGGCCGCCGGCGTCGCGCGCCCTGAGGCACAGCGCGGCCGCGAGCGTGCCGCCCGAGCTGTCGCCGCAGACGCCGATGCGGCTCGCGTCGAGACCTTGCGCGGCGGCGTTTTCGTGCATTTCGTGCAGCACCGCCCAGCCGTCGTCGAGCGCCGCCGGAAACGCGTGCTCGGGCGCGCGCCGGTAGTCGACGGCGATCACCGCCACGCCGGCGCGATGGGCGAGCTCGGCGCAGATGTCGTCGTGGCTCTCGAGGTCGCCGAACATCCAGCCGCCGCCGTGGAAGTACAGCAGGCCGGGCAGCGCATCCCGCGACGGCGGCCGGTAGGCGCGGACGCGGATTTCGTGGTCAGCCGCCGCGACCGTCGCCTCGTCCACCGCCAGGCCCGGCGGCCGCGGCCGGGCGAAGGCGCTGCACATGGCGCCGAACATCGCGCGCTGCGCGTCGACCGTGGCGCCGGCGGCGGCGTGTGTAAAAAGTGAATCATAACGCCCCAGATACTCGGCGATGCCGGGCGCGAGGCGCTCGCGAAAGCCTTCGAATGAGGCCGTCATCCACCGGACCGCGACAGCGTGATCGCGCGGCCGGCCTCCTCGGGCGTCGGCAGGCTTGCGTGCGACTCGGCAATGGCCGCCAGGCGCTGGGCGATCGCGGGCGGGAACGGGGCGGCGCGCGGGCCACCCATGTCGACGTGCAGAAGCATGTGCTCGCCGGTTGCCAGCCGCGCTCCGTCTGCGGCGTGGTACAGCGTATGGAACAGCCGGAAGCGCCTGGAGTCGAACCCGAGCAGCTGCGTGTCGACGCGCAACGCCTCGCCCTCCTTCGCCTCGCGCAGGTAGAGCACGTGCGTCTCGAGCGTATAGACCGAGGCATTGGCCGCCGCGCGATAGGCCGCGTCCATGCCGGCGAGGTCCATGAACGCATCGGTGGCGTTGCTGAAGACGAGGACGTAGTAGGCCTCGTTCATGTGCCCGTTGTAGTCGACCCACTCGGGCAGCACGGTGGCGCCGTGCAGGTGCAGCGGAGCATCGATCGGCATCGTCGCAACCCTAGCCGATATCGCCGCGTTGTCATGCGTCGAATCGTCGGGCATGGGTATTGCGACGATCGGCGCCTCGATCGGGCATCACCGTCGGTTGCTCGGTGCTGTGGCCGCGATCGGAAGCGTGCGGGAGCATCCGCCATTTACAGCGTCCCGCGAGTGCGAAAGAATCAACCCAGTGTCGCGAGGGATCGATCGGCGACTCGATTTGCGGCCGAGATGGTCCCCCACGCGCAGCAATGCGCGCCGACGGGGAGGAGGAGAACGCGATGAACACCGACGTCATCGTCAGCTGCGCCGTTACCGGCTCGGGCGATACCGTGGGCAAGCACCCGGACATTCCGGTCACACCCGAGCAGATCGCCGACGCGGCGATCTCTGCGGCACGGGCCGGGGCCGCCATCGCCCACATCCACGTGCGCGAACCCGACACCGGCAGGCCAAGCCGCCGCGTCGAGCTCTACGAGGAGGTCGTCGACCGGATCCGCGCCTCGGACACGGACGTCGTGATCAACCTGACAGCTGGAATGGGCGGCGACTACGTCCCCGATCGCGACGATCCGACCAGGGGCGTCGAGGGCACGGACCTGGTAAATGCGCGCGAGCGGCTGGCCCACGTCGAAGCGATCCGGCCGGAGATATGCTCGCTCGACTGCGGCTCGCTGAATTTCGGCGACAGCCTTTACATCAGCACGCCGGCGATGCTGCGCGAGATGGCGGCGCGGATCCAGGAACTCGGCGTCAAGCCGGAGCTCGAGGTGTTCGAGATGGGACATCTCAGATTTGCCAACCGGCTGCTCGAGGAGGGCCTCGTCGACGAGCCGCCGCTCTACCAGATTTGCCTCGGCATACCGTGGGCGGCACCTGCCGATCCGGACACCATGCGGATCATGCGCGACCAGCTGCCGGCCGGGGCGAACTGGGCGGCCTTCGGAATCGGCCGCGCGCAGATGCCGATGGTGGCGCAGGCGGCGATCCTTGGCGGCAACGCGCGCGTCGGCCTCGAGGACAATCTTTACCTGGACAAGGGCGTGTATGCGACCAACGCGCAGCTGACCGAGCGGGCGTGCCAGATCATTCGCCTGCTCGGCGGCCGGACGCTGACGCCGGCCGAAGCTCGCGACAAACTCGGCCTGCGGCCGCGCAACTAGACGACGGAGAGGAGCCGCGCCATGGGCGACAGCGAACTGGCCGGCGTGCGCCGGGTGGCGATCGTCGGCACCGGTGTGATCGGGGCCGGATGGGCGACACGTTGCATGGCGCGCGGGCTCGACGTCGTCGCCAGCGACCCCGGCGAAGCCGCGGAAGCGAAGCTGCGCGCCGCGATCGAGAATGCCTGGCCGGCCGTGACCGCCCTGTATGGTGCGACCGACGTCGCCGCGGGCACGCTGCGCTTCGTCGACAGCGTCGAGGAGGCCGTCGCGGACGCCGATTTCGTTCAGGAGAGCGCCCCGGAGCGCGAGGATCTGAAGCGGCGCCTGCACGCGCAAATCGACGCCGCCGCGCGACCAGAGGCGATCGTTGCCTCGTCGTCGTCGGGCCTTCTGCCGACACGGATACAGTCGGACTGCCGCAGGCCGGGCCGCATACTGATTGGCCACCCGTTCAACCCGGTCTATCTGCTGCCGCTGGTCGAACTCGTAGGCGGCCAGGCCACGGAACCGGAGACGATCCAGCGGGCAGCGGCGTTCTATCGGGCCATCGGCATGCATCCGCTGCACGTCCGCACGGAGATCGAGGGTTACCTGTCCGACCGCCTTCAGGAAGCGGTGTGGCGGGAGATCCTGCATCTGGTGAATGACGGCGTGGCCACGACGGGGGAACTCGACGACGCGATCCGCTTCGGTCCCGGCCTGCGCTGGGCCTTCATGGGCACGAACCTGATCTTTCACATGGCGGGCGGCGATGCCGGCATGCGCCACATGCTCGAACAGTTCGGACCCGCACTCGAACTGCCGTGGACGCGGCTCGTGGCGCCGAAGCTGACGGCAACGCTCGTCGACCGCATGGTCGAGGGCACGCAGGCGCAGGCCGGGGGCCGATCGGTCAAGCAGCTCGAACGCCTGCGCGACAACTGTCTGATCGATATCATGCGGGCGCTGCGCAAGTACGAGATCGGCGCCGGCGCCGTGCTTGCCGAAGACGAGGCCCGGCGCGCGGGCGCTGGATGAGCCGGGAGATCGCGGTCATGGATTTCGGATTGACCGACGAGCAGAGCATGCTGGTCGACACCGTGCGGAGCTTCGTCGAGAACGAGCTCTACCCGCTCGAGGCCGAGGTCGAGCGCAGTGGCCGCGTGTCCGCGGAAATCGGCCGCGAGATCCAGCGCAAGGTGCTGGAACTCGGCTTCTATGCCCCCAACATCCCCGCGGAGTATGGCGGCGGCGGGCTCGACCACCTGACGTTCGCGCTGCTCGAGCGCGAGCTCGGCCGCACGTCGATGGCCCTGAACCACTGGTGGGGCCGGCCGTCGAACATCCTCTGCGCCTGCACGCCCGAGCAGCGCAAGCGCTACCTGATCCCCAGCGTCAAGGGCGAACGCATGGATGCGCTGGCGATGACCGAGCCCGACGCCGGCTCCGACGTGCGCGGCATGAAGACGTTCGCCCGGCGTCACGGCGACGACTGGGTGATCAACGGCACCAAGCATTTCATCAGCCACGCCGACATCGCGGACTTCGTCATCACCTTCGTCGCCACCGGCGAGGAGGATACGTCCCGGGGACCCAAGAAACGGATCACCTGCTTTCTCGTCGACCGGGATACGCCCGGCTTCGAGATCCGGCCGGGATACAAGTCGGTGTCGCACCGCGGCTATCAGAACTGCGTCCTCGTGTTCGACGATTGCCGGCTGCCGGCCTCGCAGATCCTCGGCGAGGAGGGCCGTGGCTTCGAGGTCGCAAACGAGTGGCTTTACGCGACCCGCATCACGGTGGCGGCGATGTGCGTCGGCCGGGCGCGGCGCGTATTCGATATCGCCGCCGACTGGTCCGCCAATCGCAAGCAGTTCGGCCAGGCGATCGGCAAGTTCCAGGGCGTCGGTTTCAAGCTCGCCGACATGATCACCGAGATCGACGCCGCGGACTGGCTGACGCTCGCCTCGGCCTGGCGGCTCGATCGGGGCCTCGATGCCACTCGGGAGATCGCTTCGGCCAAGTTGTTCGCGTCCGAGATGCTGGCCCGGGTGACCGACGAGGCGATCCAGATCCACGGCGGCATGGGTCTGATGGACGATTTGCCGCTCGAGCGATTCTGGCGCGACGCCCGGGTCGAACGGATCTGGGACGGGACCTCGGAGATCCAGCGCCACATCATCGCGCGCGCCGTATTGCGGCCGCTGGGGGGCTGATGACGTCGTCGCCGCCCCGTTCGGCCGGCCGGCTGGCCCGTTTGCTCCGGCCGCGATCGATCGCGGTGATCGGCGGACGCGAGGCGGCCGAAGTCGCCCACCAGTGCGACAAGCTGGGCTTCTCCGGGGCAATCTGGCCGGTCAGTCACAAGCGCGAGGCGATCGCCGGCAGGGATTGCTTCGGCCGGCTCGAGGATCTGCCGGACGCGCCGGACGCCGCGTTCATCGCGATTCCGGCCGAGCCGACGATCGAGGCCGTCGGCATGCTCGCCGAGATGGCGGCGGGCGGCGCCGTCTGCTACGCGTCCGGGTTCAGCGAGTCGGGCGGCGGCGGGGCCGGGCACGAGCGCCAGCAAAGGCTCGTCGCCGCGGCGGGCACCATGCCGGTCGTCGGACCCAATTGCCACGGCTTCATCAACTACCTCGACGGTGCGGCGCTCTGGCCCGACCAGCATGGCGGCGAGCGCGTCGAGCGCGGCGTCGCCATCGTCACGCAGAGCGGCAACATCGCGATCAACCTGTCGATGCAGCAGCGCACGTTGCCGCTCGCCTATCTCGTGACGCTCGGCAACCAGGCGGCGGTCGGGATCCACGAATGTGTCGATGCGCTTGCCGACGACGATCGGGTGACCGCCATCGGGCTGCATATCGAGGGATTGCGCGATCTGGCAAGCTTCGAGCGGGCGATCGGCAAGGCCCGCGGCCGGGGATTGCCGGTCGTCGCCCTCAAGACGGGCCGGTCCGAGACGGGCGCGACGATCGCGCTCAGCCACACGGCCTCCCTCGCCGGTCCCGGCGGGCTTTACGATTCGCTTTTCGATCGCCTGGGCGTGGCGCAGGTGCATTCGGTGCCTGAATTGCTCGAGGCACTCAAGTTGCTGGCGGTGACGGGGCCGCTGTCCGGCAACCGGCTCTGCTGCGTCAGCTGTTCCGGAGGAGAAGCCTCGCTGATGGCGGACTTGGCGGACGGGCGCGATGTCCTGTTCCCGCCGATGACGGACGAGCACCGAACGGCGGTCGCCGGCACGCTCAACGAGCTCGTCCACATCTCGAACCCGCTCGACTATCACACCTTCATCTGGGGCGACGAGGAGGCCCAGACTGCAACCTTCGCAGCAATGATGCGCGGCGGCTACGATCTCTCGCTGTTCGTCGTCGATTTTCCGCGGCTCGACCGCTGCCGCGCGGACGGCTGGTGGCTGACCGTCAACGCCGTCGCCAATGCGTCGCGATCGACCGGCCGACGGGCGGCCGTCGTCGCCACGATGCCGGAACGCCTGCCCGAAGACGTCCGCCGCCATCTCGTCGAACAGGGGATCGCGCCAATGCAGGGCATGCAGGAAACGCTCGCGGCGATCGAGGCCGCGGTCCGTGTCGGCCGCGTGCTCGCGGACGGCGACCCGCGGCCGCTGCTCCGCCCGGGCGCTCCGGATTGGCGTGGCGCGAAAGTGCATGACGAATGGGAATCCAAACAGCTTCTGGCGGCGTACGGCGTCATGCTCCCGGAGGCCGCGTTGGTGGCGTCGCCGGACGACGCGGTCGCCGTGGCGGGGGATCTGGGCTACCCCGTGGCGGTAAAGGCGATTTCGGTCGACATGGTGCACAAGACCGAACACGGCGCCGTCGCGCTCAATCTGATCGACGCGGCGTCGGTCCGCGCAGCGGCCGAGAACATGGCACGCCTCTCCGACCGCCTCCTCGTCGAGAAGATGGTCGACGACGGCGTCGCCGAGCTCATTATCGGCATCGATCGAGATGAGCAGTTCGGCCCGTATCTCGTCATCGGTTTCGGCGGTGTCCTCGTCGAACTGATCAACGACAGCGTGACGCTGCTCTTGCCCGTAAGCCGCGACAAAGTTTTCGCCGCCCTCAAATCGCTCAAGACGGCGCCGCTGCTATCGGGCTATCGCGGCCTGCCCGTTGCCGACGTCGAGGCGGCGGTCGACGCGATACTCGCGGTCACCTCCTTCGCGGCGGATCACGCCGACACGCTGCTCGAACTCGACGTAAACCCGCTGATCGTCCGCCCGGAAGGGTTCGGCGCCGTCGCCGCCGACGCCTTGATCCGTCTGGCGCGACCCGCATGACAGGGAGGCAGGAATGACCGAACCGCTGCATATAGACCGGCGCGGCGCCGTTCTCGAAGTGCGTATCGACCGGCCGAAAGCGAACGCTATCGATGCCGCGACGAGCCGTCGGATGGGCGAGCTGTTCGCGGCGTTCCGTGACGACCCGGCCCTGCGCGTCGCCATCGTGACCGGCAGCGGCCGGTTCTTCTCGGCCGGCTGGGACCTCAAGGCTGCGGCACAGGGTGAGCCCCCGGATGCCGATTACGGCCTCGGCGGATTCGGTGGTCTGCAGGAATTGCGCGACCTCAACAAGCCGGTGATAGCGGCGGTGAACGGACTGGCGGTCGGTGGCGGGTTCGAGATAGCGCTCGCGTGCGACCTCATTCTCGCCAGTGATGCGGCCCGTTTCGCGCTGCCAGAGATCCGTGCGGGGACCCTGGCCGACGCCGCGACGATCAGGCTGCCGCGCCGGATTCCGTATCATGTGGCCATGGATCTGCTGTTCACCGGGCGCTGGATGGAGGTCGATGAAGCCCAGCGCTGGGGCCTGGTCAACGAGGTCGTGCCGCCCGACCGGCTGCTCGACCGGTCGCGCGAAGTCGCCGATCTGTTGGCGTCCGGGCCGCCGCTCGTGTTCGCCGCCATCAAGGAGGTCGCACGGGAGAGCGAGGGAAAGACCTTCCAGGAAGCGATCGACATGGTCACCCGCCGCAAATTCCGAACCGTGGACCGGCTCTATTCCAGCGAGGACCAGAAAGAGGGGGCGCGCGCCTTCGCCGAGAACCGGGAGCCCGTCTGGAAGGGACGGTAACGGACTCGTTGACTGGCAGATCCGTCGACAAATGCAACCGGTGCTTGACCCGTACCGACGGACGGTTACTCTTCGTTCACCGTTTCCGTGCGAGAAATACGACCGAACCCGGATTTTTTGGACGATCTGAACACCTGTCGGTCGGTCACCAGAGGGGACACGAGATGAAATCCGCGACGCAGATCGGCACCACCATGCTGCTGGTGTTGGCCGTTGTACTTGCGACCGCCCTTCCCGTCGCTGCCGGGGCGCTTCCGGACCCGAAGGGTGAGGTACTGCTGGTCATAAAGGGGGCGATCCGCAACACCAACGTCAACGGCGAAGCGCATTTCGACCGCGAGTTGCTCGCCGGAATCGGCTGGACCGAAATCGTCACGCGGACACCCTGGCACGAGCAGGACACCGTCTTCGAGGGTGTCGAGGCGGCACGCGTGATGGAGATGGTCGGGGCGCGCGGGGACACGATTGTCGCCCTCGCCGCGAACGATTACCATGTGACGATTCCCGTTACGGACTTCGCGAAGCACGGCGTGTTGCTTGCCATGCGGATTGCCGGCGAGGACTTGACGCTCCGCAACAAGGGACCGATCTGGGTTATCTATCCCGAAGAGGCGAAAATGCCGGCGGGCGAACGAGCTGAACGGATGATCTGGCAGCTGGTCGAATTGCGCATCAAATAACTGATAATCGGATCATGGCTAAGGAAGAGGCGGCGGAACAGACCAGTCTGTTTGTCGGACGCACGCGCGACAGCGAAGCGGCGCGAGTGGGCGCGTCGCAGGGCGACGCTGGGTCCGGCGGCGGCACGGCGACAAGACTGGTCAGGCAATCGGTACCGAAATTCAGATGGCGGGCCGGCGTCAGCCTTTACGCGCTCGCCGTGCTTGCCGTCATCGTATTCTCCAGTGCGCTGCTGCTCAGCCTCGATCGCTTGAGCGACAGCCGTGCGGCGCTCTACGCCAGTCGAGCGACCGGAAGCTGGGTCGCGTTCAATGCCGAGCTGGAGTATCGGCGGTTCATGACGACGCTGGCGCGCTACGGGCTGGGTGAGGACGGCGTTACGCGAAGTGAACTTCAACGGCGCTTCGACATCCTCTGGAGCCGCATTCCGCTGCTCGTGTCGGGAAAGGATGCCGAGCGCCTGAGGAAGGCCGACAAGTCCTGGGATCTGGAGCACGACCTGACGACCGCGCTGACAACAATCGAGCGCGACATAGAAACCATGCAGTTCGGTGACCGTGAGGCGTATCGGCGCGTTCGTGTCGTCATGGATCCGTTCGGCGAGCGCCTCCGCGATCTGCTCGTTACCGTCGAGATCGACCTGAAGCAGAATTTTCAGCAGGAGATCGTGGAATCGGCCTATCGGCAGGTATTCCTGTCCTTCATGGGGGTGCTCGTCGGCGGTGGCGGAATCATCTTCCTGTTGTTCAGCCAGTTGCGCAGAATTGTCAGGCTGTCGGAGGCCCACAAACGCGCGAGTTTCGAGGCGGAAGCCGCCAACCGCGCGAAGTCGGAGTTCCTCGCACGCATGACGCACGAGCTGCGCACGCCGCTCAACGCGGTCATCGGCTACAGCGAACTGCTGCAGGAGGACGCTGCCGATCGCGGCTACCGGGACATGTTGGAGGACCTCGAACGGATTCGAACCGCGGGCAACCACCTGTTGGCGATGATCAACGACACGCTGGACCTTGCCAAGATCGAAACCGGCCGCATCGAACTGCATCCGGAATCGGTGGAGGTAAATCAGCTCGCGCGGGAAGTGGTCGAGGCCGTGCGCCCACTGATCCGGAAGAACCGCAACAAACTCGAAACGGCGATCGGCGACGTCGGGACCGCTTACACCGATCCGACCAAGCTCCGGCAGATCCTGTTCAATCTACTGAGCAATGCGGCCAAGTTCACGCAGGACGGCGTGATCAGACTCGACATGGACCGGGAATCGGATGGCGGTGTCGACTGGATCCGGTTTCGCGTCGGCGATACCGGCCTCGGCATCCCCGCGCAGTACCAGGAACGGGTTTTCCAGCCATTCGTGCAGGTCGACGATTCAACGACACGCAGCCACGGCGGCTCGGGACTGGGATTGTCGGTCGCGCACTCGCTGTGCACGCTGATGGGTGGCTCGATCGAGCTCGAGAGCCTGCCAAAGCAAGGCACGACCTTTTCCGTCAGCCTCCCGGCCGATATCACGGCGTTCACGATTGAGGACGACATCGAACTTCGGGAATCTCGCAAGGTTGGCGCATAGCCTCTGTCTGGGCCGACGGTTCAGGATCGGCCCGAATTTCGCCGTCCGGGGTGGTATGGGCGGCCCGTTTTCGCTGCGCCGGCGCTCCGTGCTACGATCGTATGTATGGCGCGCCGCGGTGTAAGGGAGCTGGCAGGGAACCGGAAATCGCTTGAAAAGTCGGCCCTTGCAGGCGAAACTTTTTGCCAGAAATTACCGTTCGTTAACTTCACCGGACGTACTCTTTAGTTAAGCAACATTTTCGCAATGATTGCAGTTGTCTGCACGGTACCCATTCGGGGAGATGGTTGGTGTCCCAATTTGTAAGGACGGCGTGCCGAGTCATGAATTCAACCGCGCGATGGACGATCGGAGCCTTTGGCGTCGCCGCGCTGCTGGCGGCAACGTGGCTGTTCATTCTTCCTCTGGCCAACGTATCGGCAGGTGAACTCGCGAAACCGACGGGTCGCGTGCTGCTTGTCGTCAAAGGCGCGATCGAGAACACCAACATCGGCAACGAAGCCCACTTCGACGAGGGCATGCTCGAGGCGCTCGGCCACACATCGATCAAGACGGGCACCCCGTGGCACGAGGACAACACGGTGTTCGAGGGTGTGCTGGTCCGCAACGTGCTTCGCGCTGCCGGGGCAAAAGGGACGACGGTCAGCGCCGTCGCGGCGAACGACTACACCGTCGCGATACCGATCGACGATTTCGAGCGTTACGACGTGCTCCTCGCCATGGCTATCAATGGCGAGCAGCTGACGCTCCGCACCAAGGGTCCACTCTGGGTGATCTACCCCGATGACGTTGATCTGGCCGCGCGATTCCGGATCGACCGGATGATTTGGCAGCTGACCCAACTCCAGATCGAGTGAGATGGTTGGAGTGACACGCGCATCGTTGCAGCCGCCAGCAAGCGCGTTCGCCGGCGGCGACAGGGTGGCGTGCTAGCAAACCGTGGCACGGCGAGAGGAAACTGACGGGGCGGCACTCACGCCCATTCCCACGGCGCGCGAGACGCGGCGGCATGGTATCGCGCTTTATGCGCTGGCGGTGCTTTCGATCCTCGCTTTTTCCGCCGGCATGGTCGTCAGTCTGCAAAAACTCGGCGAGACCAAGTCGGTCCTCAACGAAACGCGGGAAACGGGTACCTGGGTGGCATTCGGTGCCGAGCTGGAATTCCGCCGTTTCATGCGTGTCTTGGCCCGCTATTCCCACGGTGAGCAGGGGGTTGACCATCAGGACCTGGTCGACCGGTTCGATATTCTCTGGAGCCGTATCCCGCTGCCGCTTTCCGACGTTCAGGGTGAGCGTCTGCGGGCGACCGACTGGCTTCCCCTCGTCGAGCGCGATATCCAGGAAGCATTGCGCGAAGTCGAACCCGCGGTGATGACGCTCAAGCGCGGCGACCTCGAGACCTACGAAGCAATCCGCAGCAGACTGGAGGAATTCGGCCCGCGCCTGCACGATATCCTGACCCGGTTCGAAATCCGCCTGAAGGACGAGATTTCGCTGCTCGAGATGGAACGCCTCTATACCCAGCTGTTCCTCTCCTTCATCGGCATCATGGCCGGCGGCGGCGCCATCGTGTTCCTGCTCGTCGCCGAGCTGCGCAGGACCGCTCGGCTGTCGAGCGCGTACCGTTACGCCAGCATCGAGGCCGAAGCGGCCAACCGTGCGAAATCCGAATTCCTGGCGCGCATGACGCATGAATTGCGGACACCCTTGAACGCGGTGATCGGCTACAGCGAAATGTTGTGCGAGGACGCCCGGGAGCACGGCTACAAGGACATAATCAGCGACCTCGAACGGATCCGGGCGTCGGGCACGCATTTGCTGTCGATGATCAACGACACGCTCGACCTGTCGCGCATCGAAACCGGCCGCCTCGAACTGTACCCCGAATTCGTCGACATCGAGGGATTGGTGGAAGAGGTCGCCGAAGCGGTACAGCCCCTGATCCGCAAGAACAACAATACCTACCGCTTCGAGGTTGCCGATGTCGGGCACCTCTATATCGATGCCACCAAGCTCAGGCAGATCCTGTTCAATCTGTTGAGCAATGCCGGCAAGTTCACCCATGACGGCTCGGTCGAACTGTCGGTGGCGCGCGAGAAGGAATTCGATGGCAGCGACTGGATCCGCTTCACCGTCCGCGACAACGGCATCGGCATCCCGTTCGACAAACAGACGAAGGTGTTCGACGCGTTCGAGCAGGCGGACGCCTCGACGACCCGCCAATACGGCGGGTCGGGCCTCGGACTTGCGGTCGCACTCAAACTGACCGAGCTGATGGGCGGCCGGATCGACCTCGAGAGCACGCAGGGAAGCGGGACCACCTTTACGCTCCGTTTGCCCGCCCCGATCAAGGAATCGCAGCCGGGCGAAGGTGGGACCGAGTCGCCGGCGACCCTTGCAAAATTCCGCGCATCGGCGGCCGGCGGCAGCTGAACACGTCAGAGGCAGCCCGCGAGGCGCTCAGCGTTGAGCGCGGACGCCGCGCAGCAGCCGAGGGTAGTAGGCCGCGAGCGCCAGCGCCCTGAGCACGAAGAACGACAGCAGCGCCGCCCACAGGCCGTGATTCTCGAATTCCCGCATCAGGACGGCGACGAGCAGCACGTATCCGGTCGCCGACACGATCATGGCGTTCCGCAGCTCTTCCGTTCGGGTCGCGCCGAGGAAAATGCCGTCATACAGGTAGCACCAGACGCCGACGACTGGCGCTAGACAGACCCATGGCAGGAATTCGCGCGCGGCTGCGCGTACCTCGGGGAGATTGGTCAACAGATCGATGATGGTACCGCCGGCCGCAATGTAGGCCATCGAAAAGGCGGCCGCGATGACCACCGACCAGCGCAGTCCGGCGCGCACCGCTCCCGCAAGGCCATCGCGGTCGCCGCGTCCGACCGTATCGCCGACCAGGGCCTCCGCAGCATGGGCGAACCCGTCGAGCCCGTAAGCGGCGATGGTGACCAGATGCATCAGGACGGCGTTCGCGGCGAGCGTCACGTCGCCCAGGCTCGCGCTGCGGTCAGTGAACCACGCGAAGGAGAGAATCAAGAGGAGCGTGCGGACGAATATATCGCGGTTGACCGCCAGCATCCTGCGGATCCTGCCCCCGTCGAAAACCTGCCGGCCGGCCAAAGCGCCCGACAGCCGCCGCAAACGGTGAAGCGCGAGCACCAGCCCGAGCCCGAGCGCCGAATATTCGGCGATAACCGTGGCCGCCGCTACGCCGGCCACACCCCAGCCCAGAAGCAGGACGAACAACAGATCGAGCACGATATTGAGTCCATTCGCAAAGACCTGGAGCGCGAGCGGCCAGCGCGCGTTCTGGAGACCGAGAAACCAGCCGAGCAGCACGTAGTTCGCAAGCGCTGCCGGGGCTCCCCAAATGCGAATTGCGTAATAGACCTGCGCTTCCCCTTCCACAGCAGCGCTGCCGTGAAGCAGGGTAAACGCGACGGCACCGATCGGCGCCTGCAGCAACAGCAGCACGGCTGCAAGAATTCCCGCCAAGAGGAGGCCGCGGGCCAGAATCGCCCGCAGTTCGGCGCCGTCGCCGCCACCCCACGCCTGCGCCGTCGGCCCTGTGGTTCCCATGCGCAGAAAGCCGAATCCCCAATAGACGAAGCTGAAGACCAGCGCGCCGATCGCCACGCCGCCGATGAATCGTGGATCCGGCAGGTGGCCGACGACTGCCGTGTCCACCGCGCCGAGCAGCGGTACCGTAATGTTGGACAGAATGATCGGACCCGCGAGTTGCCAGACCCGGCGATTCCAGCCTTCGCCGGCCGGTCCGCTCACGTGGTGCGCGCCTTCTCGCAAACGAGCAGGGCCGCGGCCAGGTCCTCGAGTGCGGCGCCGGTCGATTTGAACAGCGTGATTTCCTCGTCCGACGTCCGTCCGGGGTGCTTGCCGCGCGTCAGGTCGTAAAGGTCGGCAACGATGTCGGCCATCGTGATGACGCCGTTGGCCAACGGTTGGACCAGGTCGCCCGCCTCGACCGTCGCCCCTTCGCGCGTGTCGCAGAAGACGGTGGCGCGGCGCACCGCCTCGTCATCGGACTCGCGCATCGCGGGGGTGAATCCGCCGATGAGGTCGAGATGCGTGCCGGGCCGAAGCCATGCGCCATGGATCAGCGGTTCGGTCGCGAGCGTCGCGCAGGAAATGATATCGGCCTCGGCGACGGCGGCTTCGAGGTCCGGCGCCACGTGGGCGTC
This sequence comes from Alphaproteobacteria bacterium, assembly GCA_041584475.1. GTDB lineage: Bacteria > Pseudomonadota > Alphaproteobacteria > UBA8366 > JADFVY01 > JBFHDX01. The sequence goes on along the minus strand of JBFHDX010000001.1, from coordinate 26,578 downwards.
CGGACGGTCTCCGTGGAGCCCCTCGACGACGGCCGCCGCCCGCTCGGGATTGCGGCCCCAGACAGCGATGCGACGGATCGGTCGTACCGCCTGAAAGGCCTCGACCTGGTGTGGCGCGAGCCGACCGGTCGCGACCACGAGGAGATTTTCGGCATCGGGGCGCGCCAGGTAATCCGCAGCGAGCGCCGAAGCGGCCGCCGTGCGGCGCGCCGTCAACTCGCCGCCGTCGAGCATGGCAATGGGTCCGCCGTTGCGCCCGTCGAACAGCAGATAGGCGGCGTTGACGGCCGCGAGGCCACGCTCGGCGTTGCCCGGGAAGACGGTCACCAGCTTGACGCCGATATGTTCGCCGGATCTCCAGGCCGGCATCAGCAGGAGCGTCGCGTCGGGCTGGTCCGGGACCGCCACCGTATGATGATGCCGAACCGGCATCACACAGTCCTTTTGGAACATGTCGCGGATGGCCTCGACCAGCGCGCCCATTGCCGTCAGTCGGCGGACGCCGGCGGCATCGATCGTCAGCATGGCCTCGAACTCCCTAAGCGGTGCAGTGCCCTTCCACGCATGGTCGAATGCCGCGAGAGCCTTGGCAACCCCGCCCCTTCCCTGCCCCGCGATTGACAGATCGCGGCATTGGGCCTATCCCTGCGCGATTTCCCGGCATCCTTCGCTTGAGGATCCAGCGCACGATGACAGACGACAGGCGAAAGGACAGGCGACCGCAGACCGAACTCGTCCGCGGCGGGCTCGAACGAAGCCGGTTTCAGGAAACCTCCGAAGCGATCTTCATGACGTCCGGCTACGTCTACGAGTCGGCGGAAGAGGCGGAAACGGCGTTCAAGGGCGAATCCGAGAGGTTCATCTATTCGCGCTATGCCAATCCCACGGTGGCGATGTTCGAGGAGCGGCTGCGGCTCCTCGAAGGTGCGGAGGCCTGCATGGCGACCGCCAGCGGCATGTCGGCGGTCTTCGCGTCGCTGATGTCGCTGCTGCGCACGGGGGACCGGATCGTCGCCTCGCGCGCGCTGTTCGGATCCTGCCATTTCATCGTCAACGACATCCTGCCCCGCTACGGCATCGACAGGGACTTCGTCGATGGCGGCGACGCCGCGCAATGGCGCGATGCGCTGGCAAAGCCTGCCAAGGTGATATTCCTCGAGACGCCGTCGAACCCGGCTCTCGAAATCATCGACATCGCGCTGGTCTGCGAATTGGCCCGGAGCGCCGGGGCGGTCGTCGTCGTCGACAACGTGTTCGCCACGCCCGCGCTGCAGAAGCCGTTGGCATTTGGCGCCGACGTCGTCGTTTACTCGGCGACCAAGCACATCGACGGCCAGGGACGCGCGCTGGGCGGCGCCATTCTCGGGTCGAGGGAGTTCATCGGCGGGGAGTTGAAGACCTTCCTGCGCCACACAGGTCCGTCGCTCAGTCCGTTCAATGCGTGGATATTGCTGAAAGGCCTCGAAACCCTGCAGCTTCGCGTTGAACGACATTGTGCGAATGCGCTGGCGGTCGCCAGGTTCCTCGAGACCCGGGACGGCGTGACGAGGGTCCTCTATCCTCATCTGGACAGTCACCCGCAGGTGGCGCTCGCCCGAAACCAGATGACGATGGGCGGCAATCTCGTGTCGTTCGAGCTGAATGGCGGCAAGGAACGGGCCTTTCGCGTTCTCGATGCGCTGCAGCTCATCGACATCTCCAACAATCTTGGCGACGCCAAGAGCCTGATCACCCATCCGGCGACGACCACGCACCAGCGGCTCTCGCCGGAAGAGCGCGCGCGCATGGGGATCAGCGACGGGCTCGTGCGTCTGTCCGTCGGGCTGGAGGATGTCGAGGATCTGAAAGCGGATCTCTCGCGCGCACTGGATTCCTGAAGTCGCTGCCAGATTGGCGCCATGGCGCCAAATCCCGTCGGACCGATCGCCGGCGGTACCCGCTTTTTCGACCGATACGCAAGTATGATCGGGCTGGGCCGACGACGTCACCCGAGTCGCCATTGCGTCGGTACTCCTGCAAGGCTAAACTCGGCGCCGTCGGGGATGGCTGCGAGAGGGGAAGGGCCGAGGTTCGTAAAGGTCCATGAGGGGGACACCGACATGAATTTCATGAATTTTCTTCGCTTGAACGCAAGGACGATCGCCTTCCCGATGGTCGTCCTCATGCTTGCACTCTGCGTGCCGATGGGAGTCGCGCAGGCCGCGCTCGTCGGCACGGATCAGGTCATAACGCGCACCGAAATCGACAACGACCGCGCTCGTGTCGCTGCCTTTCTTGCACGCGAGGACGTCCGCCGCCAGATCGAATCGATGGGTGTCGACCCAGACGAAGCGGCCGCGCGCGTCGATGGCCTCTCCGACGCGGAAGTTCAGCAGATCGCCGCCCGGATCGATACGCTGCCGGCCGGACAGGACGCACTGGGTACAATTCTCGTCATTCTCCTCGTCGTTTTCCTGGTCCTGATCATTACGGACATTCTCGGCGTCACCGACATCTTCCCGTTCATCAAGAAACCGGTGAGGTAATCGACTCGAATAGGGCGGAAACCTTGCGGTTGACGCCGTATGCCGACCCGCATCGTCGCGCCATCGCGGTCCTTGGGATCGCGTGGCCGATGGTGCGCCGGCCTGAGAGGGGGTGGCGCGCGAACCGAGGACGGGGATTGGTCGCCGGCCCCGGTCTTGGCATTATTCGATCGTCTGCGGTGCGACGCGCGGAAGTTGTCGGTTGCCGATTACCGAAGCATGATATGGCGACAACACTTCAACAGAGGGGACAGGGTCGATGGACAGGTTACGCAGATTTGCATCCGCGCTTGCGCTTCCTTTGGCCTTCGCAATCGCGCTGATCTCGTGTCCGGTCGGCGCAGCCCGCGCCGGCCTCGTTGCCACCGAAACCGTAATCGAGGCACGGGAAATCGACGCGGAACGCGCCAAGATAACGGCGTTCTTCGGACGCGAAACCGTACGCGATGATCTGCGGGCCATGGGTGTCGCACCCGAAGAGGCCAACCGCCGCGTCGAGAGCCTGTCCGACGCCGAGGTGCTGGAGATCGCAGGACGAATCGACGCGCTGCCGGCCGGGCAAGTGGACAATGCCACCGCCCTCATTATCATCCTCTTGGTGGTCGTGATCATCATCCTGCTGGTATGAATCGCCCGTGCGTGACGGCGTGGCCGGGGATGAATTGTGGAGGTGGACGCGGAGGCGTGACGTGCCCGTGATCAGGCAATTTGTCCGAGCCGTTGTCGCGAGTTTGGTCTTCCTCCTCGTCGCTGCCTGCACCACCGCGGAGCAAACCGCCCTGCTCCGCGCCGACGCCGGCGAGCTGCCGACGCAAGCGCGGGTGGACGACGTGCCTTTCTTCCCGCAGGAGCGGTTCTATTGCGGTCCCGCGGCCGTCGCCATGACGCTTGCCTGGACCGGTCTGCCGGTCACCCAGGACGATCTCGTTCCGCAGGTCTACACGCCCGGGCGCGTCGGCACGCTGCAGCCCGACGTGATTGCCGCGGTCCGTCGCAACGGCCGCATGGCGGTTCCGGTCGAGACGTTGGCGGAAATGCTCGCCGAACTGGCCGTCGGCCGGCCGGTGCTCGTGTTTCAGAATCTGGGGCTGAACTGGCTCCCGCAGTGGCATTTCGCGGTCGCCATCGGCTACGACCTCGACGCCGGCCAGCTGACCCTCCATACCGGCACCTCCGAGAGCCGCTCCGTGTCGCTGGCAACCTTCGAACGAACCTGGGCGCGCGGCGGCTACTGGGCGCTCGTCGTGCTGAACCCCGACGAGCTGCCCGTCGCCGTCGACGAAATCGAATTGCTGCGCGCCGCCGCCGGGCTCGAGCGCGTCGGTCAGCTGCGTGCCGCCGAAACCGCGTACGGGACGATCGCGGCGCGCTTGCCGCGCAGCTTCGCCGCCTATTTCGGACTCGGCAACGTTCGTTACGCGTTGAAAGATCTGGCCGGAGCGGAGGCCGCGTACCGGGATGCCATCGCCGCGCAGCCGGGCTCGGCGGCGCCGGCCTGGAACAACCTTGCCTATGTCCTCGTGGAGACCGGACGCCGCGACGAGGCGATCGAAGCGGCAACCAGGGCGATCGAGATCGGCGGCCCCGACGACGCCAACTACCGGTCGACCCTGGAGGAGATTTCGAGCCTCTAGCCGGTTCCCGCACTAAGACAAAAACATTTAAATTCTTTCCTTTAGCACCCGGTTGGGTCAGAATTGCCGGCAAACCGGCGCGGCTGCTTCGCTGTACGCGCTGGGGGCAAATGAACTCATGGAGGTCACGCAATGGGAGACACGAATTTTCCGTTTGCGCGCGTCGATGCGCGAATCTTCGGCACATTCATCGCCGCGGGCGCAATTGCCACCGCCCTCTTCGGATATTCCGGGACGGCCGCGGCGAGCGGGTTCGAGCTGAAGGAGCAGAGCGCCGCGGCGCTCGGCAACGCCTTCGCAGGGGCGACCGCGGGCGCCGAAGACGTGACCTACATGTATTTCAACCCAGCCGGGCTGACGCGGCACGGCGACAACCAGGTCGCTGCCGTTCTGAGTTACATCGCACCCAAGTCGGAGACGGATAATGCCACGGTCGGTGCAGCGATCGGCGGTGAGTCGACATCCGGTGATGCCGGCGTCAACGCGTTCGTCCCAGTCGGTTACGGTATGTGGTCGGTCAGCGAGGACCTCAAGATCGCGGTTGGCATCAACGCGCCGTTCGGCCTGAAGACAGAATACACGCAGACATGGCAGGGCCGGCTGCATGCGGTCGATTCCGAACTCCTGACCGTCAATGTCAATCCGGTCGTTGCCTACAGGGTGAACGAGAACTTGTCGGTCGGCATCGGTCTGCAGATTCAATATGCCGATGCGACACTGAGCCAGATGACTGGAGCGGGACCGGGAACGCTCGGAGAGTTGACCGGTGACGACTGGGGGTTCGGGGTCAACCTGGGGATTCTGTACGAAGCTTCCGAGGCGACGCGGTTCGGCCTCGGGTACCGCTCAAGAGTCAAGCATACGATCAAGGGCACATTCACGTCCCCGGGCCCGACGGTCATCGACGCTTCGGCCGACCTCACTTTGCCGGATATCGTCACCATCGGTGCCTATCACGATTACAGTGAATCCTTTGCCGTCATGGCTGAGATTGGCTGGACCAACTGGAGCACGTTCGACGAAATTCGCGTCAAGGACGCTGCCGGTACGCCCTTCAGCATCACGCCCGAGAATTGGGACGACAGCTGGTGGGTATCGCTCGGTGCGACCTGGAGACTCGACGAGAAATGGAAGCTGCGCGGCGGCGTTGCCTGGAACCAGTCGCCCATACCCGATGCATTCCGGACACCGCGCATTCCGGACGAGGATCGGACATGGATCGCGGTCGGAGCCGGCTACAACGTTTCTGATTCCTTCACGATCGATGCCGGATACACGCATCTCTTCGTGAAGGACTCGAATGTGAATCTACCTGCGGGTTATACGACACCCGCGCTTCCCTCGCTGACGGCCGATTACGAGAATTCGGTCGACATCGTGACGATCCAGGGGGTGTTCCGCTTCTAAGGCTACCGTCCAATCAAATGCATACGGTCGCCGGTCGGATCTCCGGCGGCCGTTTCGCTTGGTGCCTTCTATCGGGTTCAGGAGCCGCGCCAGCGCTGCACGACACGCCACGCCAGCGGCAACGCCGCGGCCGCGAGCAGCAGCTTGACGGCATCGCCCATGAGAAACGGTGCAAGGCCGAACTTGACCGCCTTCTCGAGCCCGATCATTACCGCGAGCCACAGCAGCCCGGGGATGTAGATCACCGCGTTGCCGAGCAGCATGGCCAGCGCCGTCGTGGGGACGCGACGATCCCAGCCTTTCTCGGCGAGCCAGCCGACCAGGGCGGCCGCGAGGACGAAACCGAGCAGATATCCGCCGGTCGGCCCGGTCATGTAGGCCAGTCCCAGGCCCTTCTCGGGCGTCCCGGCGAAGACCGGCAGGCCGGCCGCGCCCTCGGCGATATACAGCAGCAGGGTTGCTCCGCCGAGACGCCAGCCATAGGCCATGCCGATGACCAGCACGGCGAATGTCTGCATCGTCATCGGCACCGGCCAGAACGGCACCTGTATCTTGGCCGACAGCGTCAGCAACGCAGTCCCGGCGATTGCCAGGATCGCCAGCCGCAGTGGCCGCGCGACCGACCTTTCCGGCCAGACGGTTCCGATCAACGTTTGCCCCGTCATCGCAGTCATGTCCGCCATGCTCCGCTCCCCCTTCACCGCGAAGATCCAGATGCCGCCGTTATAGCGACGCCGCCGGCAAAACCCTAGCCGAATTTGTTGCTTCTGGGAAAGCCGGACGGCGGCAGACGACCCGCCTGCGCGCGCTTTCCCAGCCAGCCGTCGAGCCTCGTCTCGACGCGCTCGCCGGCGCCGTGCTTCCAAGACAGGCCGTCGGCCCGGGCGAATGTCTTGACGTCCGACAGGCCGCCGTCCTTGTAGCGCTGCAGGATCACGCCACGGCCCCTGGCCATGGTCGGGACCTCCTCGAGCGGGAAGACCAGGAGCTTGCGATTGCGGCCGATCACGGCGACGCTGTCACCCTCGACCGGGACGCAGGCCTGCGCGCGTATGTCCGCGCCCACGTTGAGCACCTGCTTGCCCGCCCGGGTCTGCGCCAGAACGCCGTCCTCCGCGACCACGAAGCCGCGGCCGTCGCTGGCGGCGACGAGCAGTCTGCGCCCCGGTCGATGCGCGAAGATGGCGACGATGTCCTGTCCGCCACCGAGGTCGATCATCAGATTGACCGGCTCGCCGAAGCCGCGCCCGCTCGGCAGGCGGTCGGCGCCGAGCGTGTAGAACCGGCCATTGCTGGCAAAGATCAGCAGCTTGTCGGTGGTCTCGGCGTGCACATGAAACCGCGGTCCGTCGCCCTCCTTGTAACGGAGCTCGGTATCCGCTGGGAGATGGCCGCGCAGCGCACGAATCCACCCGCGTTCCGAGCAGACTATGGTCACCGGCTCGCGCTCGACCATCGCCTCGACCGGGACGACGACGGGGGCCGGCGGCTCCCCGAGTTTGGTCCGGCGCTCCCCGAGGACGGGATCCTTGCCGAAGCGCTTGCGAATTTCGCGAATTTCCGTGGCGATCACGTCCCAGCGACCGGCCTCGTCGGCCAGCAACCTGCGCAGCCGGTCGCGCTCCTTCCCCGCCTCCCGACGTTCCTGGCGGATCTCGATCTCCTGCAGCCTGTGCAAACGCCGCAGGCGCATGTCGAGGATCGAGTCGGCCTGCAACTCGGTCAGCTCGAACCGACTCATCAAATCCTTCTTCGGCTCCTCTCCTTCGCGAATGATGCGGATGACCTCGTCGAGGTTCAGGTAGGCCACGAGATAGCCGTCGAGCACTTCGATGCGGCGCTCCACCTTGTCCAGCCGGTGGCCGGTGCGCCGTTTCAGCACCTCGTGCCGGTGATCGAGAAAGGCCTGCAGCATCTCGCGCAGATCCATGACGCGCGGCGTCTGGTCGGCATCGAGGACGTTCATGTTCAGCCCGAACCTGACCTCGAGATCGGCGTGACGGAACAGCGATTCCATGAGCAGCTTCGGCTCCACGTTGCGGCTGCGCGGCTCGAGCACCAGCCGCACGTCGTCGGTCGACTCGTCGTGCAGATCGTCGAGCATCGGCAATTTGCGCGCGGCGATGAGCTCGGCGATCTGCGCCTGAAGCTTGCCCTTCTGGACCTGGTAGGGGATTTCCGTGACGACGATCCGCCACGTCCCGCCCTTCAGTTTCTCGACCTCCCAGCGGGCCCGGATACGCAGGCTGCCGCGCCCCGTGCGATACGCCTCGACGACGGTATCGCGCGACTCGACGAGTTCGCCGCCGGTCGGAAAGTCGGGCCCGGGCATGAGCCCCACGAGCGTGTCGATGCTGGCGTTCGGATGTTTGATCAGGTGCAGCAACGCGGCGCAGATCTCGCCCACATTGTGCGGCGGGATGTTGGTCGCCATGCCGACGGCGATGCCGGCGGCCCCGTTCGCCAGAAGGTTTGGGAAGCCGGCGGGCAGCACGACGGGCTCGTCCTTCTCGCCATCATAAGTCGGGCGGAAATCGACGGCATCCTCGTCCAGCCCCTCCATCATCGCCTGCGCGACCTCGGTCAGGCGCGCTTCGGTGTAACGCATCGCCGCCGCCCGGTCGCCGTCGATATTGCCGAAATTGCCCTGCCCTTCGACGAGCGGATACCGGACCGCGAAGTCCTGCGCGAGCCGCACCATCGCGTCGTAGATGGCGGCGTCGCCGTGCGGGTGGAACTGACCCATCGTATCGCCGACGATACGTGCGCACTTCTTGTAGCCGGCCGCCGGGTCGAGCCTGAGCAGCCGCATGGCGTAGAGAAGCCGGCGATGAACCGGCTTCAGCCCATCGCGCACATCGGGCAGCGAGCGCGCCATGATCGTCGACAGGGCGTACGACAGGTAACGATCCTGCAGCACGTCGGAGAGCTGCGCCGTCTGTGTGCCGTTATCCTCGGCAATGGAGCCGGTCATGGGCTTCCTACCAGATATGGTGTGGGCTATCGGAACTTATACTATTTCTTGCCGCCGGACGTCGAGCCCGCGTACGAAAGTGACGAGACGTTCGCGTGCCATCGGTGTCTTCGCCCCGTGCGGCTCGAACACGTGCCGGGCGAGGAACCACCCGGTCAGCGCGAGGCCGTCGCGGATGTCGCCCGGAGCGGCCGCCGTCTTCGCGGGCGTCAGGAATCCGGGAAGCGGCAACAGCCTGTTCCTCCAGGGTTCGCCGGCCGACAGCGACACGGCTCGGCCGCTTCTCGGCGAGACGTAGGCGAGGCCGTCATTGGCGCCCGTCGCGGCACATTCGCTGAGATCGAGGCCGAAGCCCAATTCGGCCAGGAGCGAGAGCTCCCAGCGCACATAGGCCGCGCCCCAGCCCGGGTGGCCAAGCGCGTCCAGCAGGACCGTCAGCACCCGGAACAGGTCCGGATGGGGGGCCCGTTCGGGCAGGGTCGCCTCGACTAGGGCCGTCGCCGATGCCAGTGCAGCCAGCGGCCCTGGGCGGTCATAAAGAGCTGCGTTGCTGCGCACCGGCTCGATCGAATAGGTGCCGAGATGCTGTTCGAGACGGGCCCGCCAGCTGGCGAAGACTTGATTGCCGGGCTGCAGCGTGCCGCGATTCCGTCGCGACGCCCCGCCGCGGACCAGGCCCGCATGCCGGCCGTGCTGCGCCGTCAGCAGGCTGACGATCGCAGAGGATTCGCCGTGCCGCCGCACCGTCAGCACGATGCCGTCATCGGTCCAGTCCATCGCCCTATGCCCGCATGCCAATGCCCGCCGCAACCCGCGTGGCCGTTCACCTCATATCCGGCGGCGGGACGACGATCTTCGCGTAAGGGTCGCCCGCGACCGTCCGGCCGACATTGCGGAACACGTCGAGCGTGACCTCGAAAGCCTCGCGCGTGATCTCCACATGCTCGGACCAGTTGCCGAGCTTCTGGTAGGCGGCGATGGTACTGGCAAGGACTTCCGGATCGACATCGGGGAAGTGCTCGCGCTCGACGGCAGCGATCTCTGACGGGGGCGTCGTGTTGATCCACTTCCGAGCCTTCCGGTAGGCGCGCATGAAGGCGCGCGCCATGTCGGTTCCAAGCCATTCACGGGTCGCCGCCAGGCTCGAGAACGCGCAGGGGCCGATGGCGTCGCCCAGGCCCGCCACGACATAGCCGACGCCATCATGTTCCAGCTGCTGCGGGGCCGGCCCCTGCTGATGGATATAGTCGGCCTCGCCGGCTCGAAAGGCAGCATCCATCTGGTCGACGTTGCCGGCGTCGACGGCGACGATCGACTCGAAATCGAGCCCCTGCTTCTTGCACGCATATTTGAACATGGCGAGGGGCTGTCCGCCATGGTCGACGAGGACGCGCTTGCCGGCGAGCTTGGACCATGCGAAGGCATCGTCCGGCTGCCGCGCGGTCAGGAAAAAACCATCTTTTTCGTTGATCTGCGCAAAATGCACGGCCTTGGGTTCCTCGCCCTTTTCCAGCGCGGCAAGCCCCTGCGACGGTGCGGATTGGACGACGTGGGCGCTGCCGTCGAGCAGGGCCGCGATGGCGGAGACGCCCGGCGCGGAGACCGAGAGCTCGGGCTCGAGTCCCTCGTCGGCCAGGAAGCCTGCCGCGGCCGTCGCAATGAGCGGACTGTAGAAGGCGGAAAACCGTGTGAACTGGATATTTATGCGGGCCATGATCGTTCCTTTTCTGCACGATTGAATCGTATCCCGAAGCGCGTAAGGCTCAGGGGCGGATCTCGATACCGGCCCATTCCTCGACGACCCGGGCCACGGACGTGAAGTCCGACTGCGGGCCGAAGCGAGCGTTGGTCACGGCCATCATCTCGCGGACGACCGCGCCGACCACCATGGGCACGCCGAGCGATTCGGCCTCGTCGATGCAGAGCCGCAGATCCTTGTAGGCCAGGCCGGTGGCAAAACCGGCATCGAAGGTCCTGGGCAGGATTGCGCGCGGAAACTTATCCTGGGTGGCACTGTTGCGCCCGGTACCCGCATTGAAGATCTCCACGAGCACCGCCGGATCGATGCCCGCCTTCACGCCCATGGCCACGACCTCGGAGGTGAGCGTCAGGGCCGCCACCGACAGCAGGTTGTTGCCGAGTTTCGCGACCTGACCGAGACCCGGTCTGTCACCGACATGGAAGACCCGTCCGAAGACCCGCAGCATCGGCTCGACGCGCTCGAGCAGATCGCGCGGACAGGCCGCCATGACGGCGAGCGTGCCCGCTGCCGCGCCGGCGACGCCGCCGCTGACCGGCGCGTCGACCCAGGCGATGTCCCGCTCCGCCAGCCGCTCGGCGATCCTGGCGGTGACGGTCGGACCGTTCGTCGAGAGGTCGATGGCGACCCGGATCCGCGAGCCGCCGGCAAGGCCCTCGTCAGACAGCGCAACGGCTTCGACGATTTCGGGCGTCGGCAGGCTGACGAAGACGATCTCGGCGGCCGAAGCGACATCATTTGCGGATTCGGCAAGGGCGGCCCCGCGAGCGACGAGACGCTCGGCGGCCGCGCCGTCCGTGTCGAAGACGCAGAGCGACCGGCCCGCCTCGAGCAGCCGCGTCGACATCGGCCCGCCCATTTGGCCCAGCCCGACGAAACCCAATGTCTCTTCGGCCATCGTCCCTGCCTCCCTGTATCGTGCGTGCGGCCAATTCGGCCAATGGGTGACTCACTCGGGCGGCGCGTCGACCTTTGCGACCCAACCCTGCAGAGCGTCGTTCGGCGCCGGATAGCGCGCGAGCACCGCGGGATCATGTCCCGGGATTATGTGATCGGCCGAGTCCGCGAGCCGCTTTATGCGCGCGAAGCCCTCGAGCATGTCACCGACATTGTAGACGATGGGAAATGGCCGCGCCTGCTCGATATTGGCGTACAGGTGGGAGGCGTCCGACGCCAGCACGAGCCAGCCCCTGCCGGTGCGCACGCGGACCACCTGGAGGCCGTTGGTGTGACCGCCGACATGGTGGACGCTGATCCCGGGGGCGATCTCGGATGAGCCGTCGTGAAACGTGACGCGTCCCTCGAAGACGCGCCGCACCATGACCGCGACGTCCTCCGCCTCGAACGCCGAACGCAAGGCGTCATGGCACATGCAGCGCCCGGTGCAGTAAGCCATCTCGCGATCCTGCAGATGATACCGGGCGTTCGGGAAGAGCGTGTGATTGCCGGCGTGGTCGTAATGCATGTGCGTGATGACGACGTCCTCGATCCGTTCCGGTTCGAGACCAATCGCTCGCAGCCCATCGGCCGGCGGGTTCAGCATCGAACGTCCGCGCTTGGCCCCCATCGCCGGATCAAATCCCGTATCGACCACGATCGCCCGACCGTCGCCGACGATCGCCCAGACGAAGTAGTCCAGCGGCATGGGCCCGTCGTGCGGGTCGCCGCCGATGAAGTTGTCCCGTGCCGGCCGCTCGTGATGCGCGTACTTGATCGCATAGACCTGATATGTGTCGGTCACGTCGTCTGTCCTCCCGCTGTTGTGCCGGGCGCGAACGGACATGCGAACCCGCGCGAGCCCTGATGGCCGCCGCCGATGCTATGCGTTGTAGTCGAGGCCCCAATCGCGATAGCGCTCGGGATCCTCGCCCCATTTCTCGCGTACCTTCACGTAAAGAACGAGATGGACCCTGCGGCCGAGCATCAGCTCCAACTCCTCCCGCGCCGCGACGCCAACCGACTTGATACGGCTGCCGCCGCTGCCCAGCACGATCGCTTTCTGGCTGTCGCGCTGGACGTAGATGACCTGGCGTATGCGGGCGCTGCCATCGCGGAGGTTCTCCCATTCCTCGGTTTCCACGGTCAGCGCGTAGGGCAGTTCCTTGTGCAGCTGCAGAAACAATTTCTCGCGCGTAATCTCGGCCGCGAGAAGCCGCTCCGGCATGTCGGAAATCTGCTCCTCGGGGAACAGCCACGGACCTTCGGGCAGCCTCGCCACAACGAGGTTCATGAGATCCTCGACGCCGTCGCCGGTGGTCGCCGAGATCATGAAGGTATCCGTGAACTGGCCGGTCGCGTTGAGTTCCGCACTCAGCCCGAGCAGGGATTCGCGCTTGACCGCATCGACCTTGTTGAGCGCGAGTACCGCCTGGCGGCCATCGCCGGCCAGCCCTTCGATAATCGATCGCGTATCGTCGCTGACCGGTCGCGTGGCGTCGACCAGCAGCACCACGATGTCCGCATCGGCTGCTCCCGACCAGGCGGCGGCGACCATCGCTCGATCGAGACGTCGCCGCGGCCTGAAGATGCCGGGCGTATCGACGAAGATGATCTGCGCGGTTGCGCGGATGGCAATGCCGAGTACCCGCGTGCGGGTCGTCTGCACCTTCGGCGTCACGATCGAGACCTTGGCGCCGACCAGCCGGTTCAGGAGCGTCGACTTACCGGCGTTGGGCGCCCCGATCAGGGCAACGAATCCGCATCGCCTCGGCGCCTCAGCCATCGACCGTTTCCAGGCGCGCCAGCAGTCTCTCGGCCGCCACTTGCTCCGCCGCTCGTTTGGTCGGGCCCTCGCCCCGCTCCGGCGGGAAATCGTCGACGCAAACCTCGATCGTGAACAACGGCGCATGGTCGGGACCGCTGCGCTCGATTTCCCGGTATTCGGGCAACTCGAGGCCGCGCCCCTGCGCCCATTCCTGAAGCGCCGTCTTGGCATCCTTCGGCGGTTCCGGCGTGCTGGCCATGCGATCGCTCCAGTTGCGCCGGATAAACGACCGCGCCATTTCGAGACCGCCGTCGAGATAGAGCGCACCGATCATCGCTTCGCAGACGTCCGCCAGAATCGCCGGATTGTCGCGTCCGCCGGCGTCCTCCTCGCCGCGACTCAGTTCAATCAGCGCCGGCAGTCCTAACGACTGCGCGATTTCCGCCAGCGTTTCGCGCCGCACCAGGTCGACCAGCCGCTTGGCGAGTGCGCCCTCGTCCTCGCTCGGATACGCCTTGTAGAGCAGATCGGCGATGACCAGCGCGAGCACGCGGTCGCCGAGGAACTCCAGCCTTTCGTAGGTCTCGCGCCCCTTGCCCGCGGCGCTCCTGTGGGTCAGCGCGAGGCGGAGCAGCGCCGGGTCGCGGAAGGTATGGCCGGTGATCGCCGTCAGCTTGTCCATCAGTCAAACCGTGCGGCGGCCGGTCACTCCACCGAGTTGAAGAAACGCCCGAAGCGCATGGCGAAGGGCCACTTCCAGACCTGCCACCAGCGCGCGGTTCCATCGTGCGAGTAGAACAGGATTTCGGCACGCCCGATCAGGTTTTCCGACGGTACCGGCCCGATCACGCGGCTGTCCGAGGAATTGTCGCGGTTGTCGCCCATCATGAAGTAGTGGGCCGGCGGGACCGCATAGATCTGCGTGTCGTCGTTCGATCCGAGATCCCCTTCTTCCTCGAGAATCCGGTGTGTTCGACCGTTCGGGAGGACTTCGACATATTGCACCGACCGGCGACCATCCTCCCAGACATAGTCCTCGATACGCCGGCGCTCGACGCCCTCTCCATTGACGTAAAGGACGCCGCCAACGACCTGGATGGTGTCGCCGGGCAGCCCGATGACCCGCTTGATATAGTCGGTGCTGTTGCCGCGCGGTTCCTTGAACACGACGACGTCGCCCCGCTCGGGCGAACCCTCGAATATGCGGCCCTCGAACGGCGGAATGCTCCAGGGAAAGGAGTGACGGCTGTAACCGTAGCTGTATTTCGATACGAACAGGTAGTCGCCAACCATCAACGTCGGGTACATCGACCCCGACGGAATATTGAACGGCTCGAAGGCGACGATGCGGACCGCGATCGCGATCAGGATCGCGTACACGATGGTCTGGACCGTATCGTTCCACAGCGCACGGCGCAGCGGACCCGCTTCCGGGCGTTCGCGGGCAGCGTTCACCTGCACACCCATTTCGACGTTGCCACCGCCCTTACCTTCCGCCGGATTGCTGTTCGTTGTCATCCCTTCTCCTGCCGTCGTCGCGCGTGGCTCCGCGCGCGTCGGTGATATGGGCCGTCGACGCGGCCGCTGTCAAGCCACGGCCCGGCCTTCAGCGAGCCGTCGACGAGATTCCGGAAATTATGACGATTGCCTGGGCCAGCGGGAAGTCGTCGGTGATCGTCAGATCGATCTGTGCGACGAGACCGTCGGGCGTGATTTCCTGCAGTCGCAGCAACGCACCACCGGTGAGTGTCATGGTCGGCTTGCCGGAGGGCAGGTTGACGACCCCCATGTCGCGCCAAAAGACGCCGCGCCGGAAACCCGTGCCCAGCGCCTTCGAGCACGCCTCCTTCGCGGCGAACCGCTTGGCATAGCTGGCCGCCCGATTGGCGCGCCGATCGGATTTCTGCCGCTCGATATCGGTGAAGATCCTCTCCTCGAAGCGGCCCGGAAACCGCCGTAGCGTCGCCTCGACGCGACGGATGTCGATCAGGTCGTTGCCGATTCCGAGAATCATCACGCGCTCTGCTGACCCTGTGCTTCCGCCCGGGCCTTGTCCATGAGCGCGCGCATGCGCTTCACCGTGCTGTCGAGTCCGCCGAAGATCGCCTCGCCGATCAGGAAGTGGCCGATATTGAGCTCCACGACCTGACGGATCGCCGCGACCGGCCCGACATTCTCGAAGGTCAGGCCGTGGCCGGCGTGGCACTCCAGACCGAGTTTCTCGCAGTGGGCCGCGGCGGCCATCAGTCGATCGAGTTCCGCCCTGCGAGCGGCGCCCTCCAGGTTCGCGTAGCTGCCCGTATGCAGCTCGACCACCGGCGCCCCGAGCGCCACCGCCGCGTCGAGTTGCGACGTATCCGGCTCTACGAACAGCGAGACGCGGATACCGGCGTCGTTCAACCGCCCGACATAGGGCTGCAGATGCTCGAACCCGCCGACCACATCGAGTCCGCCCTCCGTCGTTCGTTCTTCGCGTTTTTCCGGGACGATGCACGCCGCGTGCGGCCGGTGGCGCAAGGCGATCGCAAGCATCTCCTCGGTGGCGGCCATCTCCAGGTTCAGCGGCAGTTCGATCTCGCTCGACAGACGGGTGATGTCGCCGTCGGTAATGTGCCGCCGATCTTCGCGGAGGTGCGCGGTGATGCCGTCTGCCCCGGCATTGGCCGCAAGCTTGGCGGCACGCACCGGGTCGGGGTCACGGCCGCCGCGCGCGTTGCGGATCGTGGCCACGTGGTCGATGTTCACGCCAAGGCGCAGCGGGCGTTTCATCGGTGAAACTCCTTTTTCAATCCCGCCATCACGGCAACGGCCTCGACGGCTCGTTTCTCCGCCCTTTGCGCTTCGAGCCGGGCGTGCCGCTTCTTTCGCCGTCGCAGGATCCTGCGATGCTGATAGGCAGCTACCAACGGCCTCAATACCAGATAGGTCGCCAGCCATGCCAGTATCGCACTCGGGATGCTGCCCACCATCATGGGCCACCAGACGACCCAGACCTTGTGCAGGAAGGGCGCACCGATATCGAAACGCAGCATGGCGACGAGGAGATCGCCGAACAATTGCGCGAAGTTTGGGTTCACCGCTCCCGGCGCGAGGTCGCGCCCGGCGCCGAAGGCCGTGCCGAGCTCGTAGGTCCACAACCATATGAAGGGGAAGGTCCAGGGATTTCCCGCCGCAGTCCCGATCAGCGATGCCACGATGTTGCCGCCGATGAGCCAGGCGAACAACGCGGACAAAAGGAAGTGCGCACCGGCGAGCGGCGTGAAGGATATGGCGACACCGCACGCGATCCCGGCAGCAATGCTGTACGGGGTCCCGTGCAGGCGCAGGACGCGGTGCCACAAATAGCGAAACGCCCGGCCCCATCCGATACGCGGCCAGAAGAGATTCCCCACCCTGTGGTGGACCGGTTGCTGCTTGCGGCGCTTGAACATGCCCCTAACCAAACCGGATCATCCGCCGGACGATCCAACCCTTGCTCCCCGCAGTCCGATCGCCTTGCCGTCAGCCACGTGCCCGGTCGACCGAATTGACGACACGCGTGGCCCGGAGTGCAGCCATGATATCAGTCAATTGTTTAAGGTCGGTAACCTCGATATCGATCAGGATCTCGAAGAAATCAACCGAGCGGTGGGTGATTTTCAGGTTGGTGATGTTCCCGCCGTCACGGCCGATGACCGTCGATATGGTGCCGAGGCTGCCCGGCTCGTTCGCGACGACGATGTGGATGCGGCCGACGCGGATCGGCGGCTCGGCGGAGCCTATATCCCACGACACGTCGAGCCAGCGCTCAGGCATGTCGGCAAATCCCTCGAGCGTCTCGCAGTCGATCGTATGAATCGTCACACCCTTGCCCGTGGTGACGATTCCGACGATGCGGTCGCCAGGCAGCGGATGGCAACATCCGGCAAAATGAACCGCCATTCCGGCAATGAGCCCGCGGATCGGTACCGCGTCGTCCTTGCCCGCACGGGCACTCGCCCGCGACAGCGGCACCACTTTCTGCGACCGCTCCTTCCTGGCACCGGGGAACACCGCCCAGAGCACCTCGCGCCCGGTGTGCTGACCCTCGCCGACGACGGCGTAGAGGTCGTCGACATCGTGGCAGCCAAAGCTCTTCAGGACGCCCTTGAGGGCCTTCTCGGTCAGATCGTAGCCATCCTGTCGGAACGTCTTGGCGATGATTTCGCGACCGAGGCTTATGTACTGCGAGCGCTGCTGGCCACGGACGAAGCGCCGAATGCACGCCCGGGCCTTGCCGGTCACGACGAAACTCTCCCACGTCGGTGACGGGGTCTGCGCCTTTGACGTTATGATTTCAACCTGATCGCCGTTGCGCAACCGGCTGCGCAGCGGCACGATGCGGCCGTTGATCTTGGCGCCCACACAGGCGTTGCCCACCTCGCTGTGAACCGCGTAGGCGAAGTCCACGGGCGTGGCCCCATGTGGCAGCGCGTACAGGTCGCCCTTGGGCGAAAAACAGAACACCTGGTCGCTGAACATTTCCAGCTTCGTGTGCTCGAGGAACTCCTCGGGCTCGGCCGCATGTTCAAGGATTTCGAGCAACTGCCGCAGCCAGCGGTACTGCTTGCCTTCGGTCGGGACGCCACCCTGCTTGTACGACCAGTGCGCGGCAACCCCCAGCTCGGCGACCTCGTGCATGTCGCGGGTGCGGATCTGGATTTCGATACGCTGGTTCTGCGGGCCGATGACCCCGCTATGGATCGAGCGATAGCCGTTCGATTTGGGGATCGAGATGTAGTCCTTGAACCGTCCGGGCACCACGCGATAGGTGTTGTGGATGACGCCCAGCGCCCGGTAGCACTCGTCGACGGTATCGACGATAATGCGAAACGCCATGATGTCGGACAGCTGTTCGAACCCGACATTGTTCTTCTGCATCTTGCGCCAGATCGAGTAGGGCGTCTTCTCGCGCCCGGTGATCGTCGCCTTGACACCGGATTCCGCCAGCGTGTCCTTCAGCTCGGCAATGACGCGACCGACCAGGTCACCACCCCGCTCGCGCAGGAACTCCAAGCGCTTTGTCACCGAACCGTGGGCGTCCGGGTTCAGCTCACGAAAAGCGAGATCCTCCAGCTCGTCCTTCCAGTCCCGAATGCCGATGCGCTCCGCTAGCGGCGCGTAGATGTCCATCGTCTCGCGGGCGGTCCGTTTGCGCTTCTCCTCGCTCTTCACGTAACCGAGCGTGCGCATGTTGTGGAGCCGGTCCGCCAGTTTGACGAGCAGAACGCGGATGTCCTCGGACATCGCCAGGACGAGCTTGCGGAAATTTTCCGCCTGGCGCGACTTGTCGGACTGCAGCTCGATCTGGCTCAGCTTCGTTACGCCGTCCACCAGGCGCGCGATCTCGTCGCCGAAGAGATCTCGGATGTCCTTGAGCGTGGCGACCGTGTCTTCAACCGTATCGTGCAGCAGTCCGGTTATGATCGAAGCCGCGTCCAGCTTCATGCCGGAGAGGATGCCCGCGACTTCGACGGGGTGCGAGAAATAGGGGTCGCCGGAAGCACGAAGCTGGGAGCCGTGCGCCTTCATCGAGAACACGTAGGCGCGGTTGATCGCGTCCTCGTCCGCGCCGGGATCGTAGCTCTTTACGCGCTCGACAAGCTCGTACTGACGAATCATGCCGCGTCGTTCCACAATCGGCGAGGCGGCATCATGGGAAGTGCGGGCGGCCGATTACCCGTCAGACTCGGGCTCCGCGGACGGCTCCGCCTCGGCCGGCGTCGCCGGCCCCTCTTCCTCATCGGAACGCTCAACCAGTTCGCCTTCCTTGAGATACTGGCTCGGATCCGCATCTTCGCCCGCCATGATGGCGCCGGCCATAAGCTCCAGCGTATCCTCTTCCTCGGGCTCGTCGATCTCGACGTGCCGCTGGAGGCTGCGGATCAGCGATTCACTCGTCTCATCGGTACCGACCGTCTCTTCTGCGATCTCGCGCAGTGCGACAACAGGGTTCTTGTCGTTGTCGCGATCGAGCGTCAGCGGCGCCCCCGCGGAAACGGCCCGACTGCGATGAGCAGCCAACAACACCAGATCGAACCGGTTCGGAACCTTTACGACGCAGTCTTCGACCGTTACGCGCGCCATGTGGCGTAATCCTCCAGAATCATTAGCGAAGCGGCGAGGAATATAGGGTCCGGCGTAGGGGGTTGCAAGCGGTTTACCCGCAGCTCCGGCCGTGGCGACAATATCCACCCACTCGTTAACACTTTTTTAATTTTTTTCGCGAAACAGCCTTGCCGGTTGCTTTGACGCGGGCTAGATTTTGGTAACGAAACTAATTTTCACTGTTAAATCGGTGGCCTGCCTCAAGAATCCAAGGCTATGCTGCAGATTTGAACAGGATTGGAATACGGTACTGGACGGTACTGAATCGTTCGCTATTTCGCCGCTGCTCTGTATTGATACGATCAGGTCATAAACATGCCAATGAATTTCTATCCGGAAGAGCGGGTCGCATTATTCATTGATGGTGCGAACCTCTACGCTGCCGCACGCGCACTTGGTTTCGACATCGATTACAAGCGGCTCTTGGCCCTGTTCTCCAAGGAAGGCCGGCTTGTCCGGGCGTTCTACTACACCGCGCTGATCGATGATCAAGAGTACTCACCGATACGACCCCTGGTCGACTGGCTCGATTACAACGGCTACACGATGGTGACGAAGCCGACGAAGGAGTTCACGGACTCCGCGGGCCGTCGGAAGATCAAAGGGAACATGGACATCGAGCTGGCCACCGACGTCATGGAAATGGCGGAAAGGCTAGATCATGTCGTCCTGTTCTCCGGCGACGGCGACTTCCGCTGTCTGGTTGAGGCGACCCAGCGGAAAGGCGTTCGCGTCAGCGTGGTGAGCACTGTGCGTTCATCGCCGCCGATGGTCGCCGACGAGCTGCGGCGCCAGGCCGACAATTTCATCGAGTTGCAGGACATCGCCGACCAGATCGCCCGGGTCCACACGCCGCGGCCGCCGCACGATCTGGACGATGAGCCCGAGACACTGGAGATCGCCGACAGCGACGAGCCGGCATACGGCGTCGTCAGCTGAGCCGATCCGACAGCAGCGCGGCCCGTACGGTGGGCCTCGACGTGCCGGAGCGCGACTGTTCGCGTTGTCCCCGGCTGGTCGCCTTCAGACGCAGGAATGCTGCGAGCTACCCCGATTGGCACAATGCGCCGGTCCCGTCCTTCGGACCGCCCGGTGCACGCCTCCTGATCGTCGGGCTCGCGCCGGGGCTGCGCGGCGCCAATCGCACGGGTCGGCCGTTCACGGGTGACTATGCAGGCGACCTCCTGTACGCCACGTTGCGGGCTTTCGGGTTCGGCAGCGGTACCTATGCAGCGCGTCCGGATGACGGGTTTCAGCTCGTCGACTGCCGCATCGTAAATGCGGTCCGCTGCGTGCCGCCGGAGAACAAGCCGACAACGCAAGAGATAATCACGTGCAACCCGTTCCTGAGGTCGGAGCTGATGCACGGTGGCGCGAACCGAGGGATCGTCGCACTCGGCATGGTCGCGCACAGGGCGGTTCTGCGCGCGCTCGACCTCGTCGCGGCACGGTATCCGTTTGCCCATGGAGCATGCCACCCGTTGCCGGATGGCAGGTGGTTGGCCGACAGCTACCATTGCTCGCGCTACAACACCAACACCGGCCGCCTGACCGAGGCGATGTTCCGCGAAGTCTTCGCCACGATAAGGGCGAAGCTGGACGCCGAACCTAGTCATCGCGCGGACGCCGGCTAGCCCTTCTCACGCATCAGCCGCGCCTTCTGACGCTTCCAGTCGCGCTCCTTCTCGCTTTGCCGCTTGTCCTGTCGCTTCTTGCCCTTCGCGAGTCCGATCAGCAGCTTCGCCATTCCGCGCTCGTTGAAATAGAGCTTTAGGGGGACGAGCGTGACCCCTTCGCGTTTGACGGCACCCAGCAGACGTTCCTGTTCGCGCTTGTGCAACAGCAGTTTGCGTGGTCGCCGCTCTTCGTGATTCAGCGTGCCGGCTTGTCTGTAGGGCGGTATGTGACAGTTGATGAGCCAGATCGCACCGTCCTTCGCGCCGGCGTAGGACTCCGCGAGGCTGGCCTGGCCGGCGCGCAAGGATTTCACCTCGCTGCCGACCAGCACGAGACCCGCTTCGATCGTCTCCTCGATGGTGTAGTCGCGACGCGCCCGCCGGTTCTCGGCCGCCACGCGCCCACCCGTCCGCTTGTTCATGTGGTCAGTTGAGCAGCCCGACCGTTCGCATCGCCTGTTCGACCCGGGCCCGGCTGGACTCGGCGATCGGCACCAGCGGCATGCGGGTGTCCGCGGTACATTTGCCGAGCAGGCTCGCCGCATACTTCACGGGGCCCGGGCTGCTCTCACAGAACAGCGCGGCGTGCAGCGGCATCAGGCGATCGCGAACCTCCGCGAACCGGTCGTAGTCCCGTTCGCGCCACGATTCATGCAGGTCGGCGCAGAGCCGGGGCGCGACGTTCGAGGTCACCGAGATGCAGCCGTGCCCGCCCTGGGCGAGGAAGGCGGCAACCGTGGCGTCCTCGCCCGACAACTGGCAGAAATCGGGTCCGATCGCGGTCCGCGTGGCCAGCGGTCGCGACAGATCGTTGGTCGCATCCTTGACGCCGACGACGTTGGGCAGCTTGGCGAGACGCGCCATCGTGTCAACGGACACGTCGACCACGCTGCGGCCGGGGATGTTGTAGATGATGATCGGAATGTCGACGGCGCCGGCGATGGCCTCGTAATGCCGGAACAGGCCGTCCTGGGTCGGCTTGTTGTAGTAGGGCGTCACGACCAGTGCCGCCGATGCACCGGCCTCTTTCGCGTGACGCGTGAGGTCGATGGCCTCGGCCGTCGCGTTCGAGCCGGTCCCGGCGATCACCGGAACCCGGCCGTCGACAACCTCTACGCAGAGTTCCACGACCCGCTTGTGCTCGGCATGGCTCAGGGTGGGTGATTCACCCGTCGTGCCGACGGGCACGACGCCGTGCGAACCTTCCTGGATCTGCCACTCGACGAAATCGGCGAACGCCGTCTCATCGACGCTGCCATTGCGGAACGGCGTGATCAGGGCGGTTATGGAGCCGCTGAACATTGCTCTCTCCTCGGGTCGGATCCGCCGCACGCGCCTCGGCCGTGCCGTTGGCGCGGCGCCGTTCGCCGGACCTTACAGGCCATGGACGGATGCGGCAAGCACCGCCGCGGCCCGCGCGGATGTGATCCGCGTTTTTACTGATTCTTGATAGACTTGGATGATAATTATGGCGCAAGCTCTGATGGGGGATTCCGCGAGAGAGCAACCGATGGCGAGGAGATTGAAAGTCGGCAGGACAGGGATCGCGGTCATTTTTGCAACCGTCATTCTCGCGATGACGGGAACGCTTGCGCGCGCGACCACACCCCCGCTCGAGGCGGTTGCCGACCCGCAACTTGCCGAGAAGCCAACGGACGTCCGCGACCGTAACCCACTGGCACCGGAGCCGCGGGTTCCGATCGTGCGCGAACTTCCCTCGCTATTTCCGTCGGGCGAAGCCGTGCCGACGGCGCCGACAGCACCGGCTGGCGACGGACAGAGCCTGACAGCCAAGCTCGCATTGTGGGTGACGTTTCAGGACGAAGACACCGACGCGTCGTTCGACTCGATCACGCGCTTCATCGAGGCGAATGCGAAGTGGCCGCGACTTTCGCTTCTGCGGATCCGGGCGGAACGCGCGATCGTGCCGGAAACCCCGGCCGAGGAGGTGTTACGCTGGTTCGACGCGCACGAGCCGAGAACCGGCGAAGGCGCGCTCGCCTATGCCGCCGCCCTGTTGCGCCGGGGCGACGAGAAGCGGGCGATCACGATCATCCGTGACGCATGGCGTCACCTGGACATGAAAAGCGAGCTCGAGTCGGAGTTCCTGAAGCGCTTCGGCCCGTATCTCGAGGCGGAAGACCACACGGCGCGTCTGGACCGCTTGCTGTGGATGAGACGTCTCACGGCTGCGCGTCGTCAGATGACGCGCGTCGGAGAGGGGCAGCGAGCGCTTGCGGAGGCGAAGCTCAGGCTGATGCGCGGACGACACGGGGTCGATGCCGCGCTTGACCGGGTTCCGGCCAGTCTGGCTTCCGACCCCGGGCTCGCCTATGAGCGCCTGCGGTGGCACAGGCGTCGCGACAAGGACCAGGCGGCGGTGCAGATCCTGCTGGCGCCTGTCGTCGATACACCCTATCCGCAACGCTGGTGGCGCGAGCGTGAAATCCTGGCGCGTCGACTGCTTGCTGCAGGTGATGCGGCGACCGCCTATCGCATCGTCGCCGAGCACGGCCTCAGCGAGGGCACCGCGCGCGCGGATGCGGAGTTTCTCGCCGGCTGGATCGCGCTGCGGTCCCTCGACGATGCCGGCACGGCGCACCGCCATTTCGCAGGGCTTTACGACTCCGTTCGCTATCCGATCAGCCGGGCCAGAGCGTCCTATTGGGCGGGTCGCGCGGCCGAAGCCGGCGGCGACGCGTCCGCGGCGCAAAACTGGTACCGCATCGCGGCTTCCAACGTAACGACCTTCTACGGCCAGCTCGCCGCCCACAGGCTGGCCGAGGGACCGACGACCGCACTGCCCGAGCAGCCATCGATTTCACCTCGGGCGCGCGCCGCCTTCGATCGCGACGAGCTGGTGCGGGCCGTGCGGCTGCTGGTGGCGCTGCGCGATGATCCCGCGCTCAAGGATCGGAGGTCGGGCGGGGCGGTCGATCCCGATCTCGATCCCGGCGGCTTCCTTGCCGGACTCGAGGACAAGGATGCCCTCGTGCCGCTGCTTCGGCATATCGCCCGGCGCAGCGGTACCCCCGAGGAGTGGGTTCTCGCCGCGCAGCTGGCGCGCGAGACCGGACGCACCGAAACCGCGGTGTACGTCGCGCGGCGCGCGGCCCGAGACGGTGTCGTCCTCGAGGATCTGGGTTACCCGGTGCTCTCGATTTCCGATGAGATGCCCCCCGACCCGGCCCTCGTGCATGCCCTCGTACGCCAGGAGAGCGGCTTTGACCCCGGCGCCCGCAGCCGAGCCGGTGCGCGGGGCCTGATGCAGCTCATGCCGGGTACCGCCCGTCGCGTCGCCCGAACCCTCAAGCTGCCGAATCACTCGACGGAACGGTTGACGAGCGATCCCGATCACAACGTTCTGCTCGGCACCACATATCTCGATTCGATGCTCGAGAGGTTCGACGGATCGATGGTCATGGCGCTCGCCGCCTACAATGCGGGTCCGCACCGCGTCGATGGCTGGCTCGAGGAACATGGCGATCCGCGAGGGTCGCTGGACCAGACCATCGACTGGATCGAGTCGATCCCCTTCTCCGAGACCCGCAATTATGTCCAACGCGTCCTGGAGACCTTGCCGATCTATCGCTCGAAGCTTGCGGGCGGGCGCGTGGCGGTGCTGCAGCCCGAGGATCTCGCGGGTCCTCCCGGCGGGTTCACCAATTCCGAAATGCGGTAGCTTCCGATCGGAGCGCAGTCGCGCTTCGCGGCCGGCAGACGTTCCCCTTTGCCCCGACCTGCGCTAATAAGGTCGTGTGCCGGGCCCAGCCAGAGGGACGTGGCGGGTTCCGGTACGCTGCGTATGGGAACCATGTCCATGGCCGCTGCCCGGCTCGAGGGAATTCGCGCGTGCGTTTTCGACGCCTACGGAACGCTGTTCGACGTCCACGCCGCCGCCAACCGCTGCCGCGACGATCTCGGCGACAAGGCCGATCGCCTGTCCGATATCTGGCGCCAGAAACAGCTGCAATATACCTGGCTGCGAAGCTTGATGGCCGCCCATGTCGATTTCTGGCGTGTTACGGGGGACGCCCTCGATTACGCCATGGCAGCCGTGGGCCTCGACGACAAGGCGATGCGGGAACGGCTCATGGCGCTCTACCGAGAGCTGGACGCCTATCCGGAGGTCCCCGCGGTGCTGCGCGATCTCAAGAAGGCGGGATTGGCGACGGCGATCCTCTCGAACGGCGCCCCGGCGATGCTCGAGGCCGCCGTGGAATCGGCCGGCATCGGCACCGAACTCGACCACACGCTGTCGGTCGAGGATGTCGGCATCTACAAGCCCGACCCGAGGGTCTATCGCCTGGCGTCCGAGCGGATCGGTGTATCGCCGAGCGAAATCTGCTTCCTGTCCTCGAATTCCTGGGACGCGCACGGGGCCTCCCATTTCGGCTTCCGGGTCGTCTGGGTGAACCGCTTCGGCCTGCCGCGCGAGAACCTGCCCGGCCGTCCCGACGTCGAGGTCGACGACCTGACGGCATTGCCAGCGATCCTCGGACTGGCCTGACGTGGCGGAATACGCGGAACGCCGGTATCTGTCGCAAGACGGGCTATCGCTCTATTACCGCGCCTACGGCGACCCGCGCGCGCCCGGCACACCGGTACTCTGCCTGCCGGGTCTGACGCGGAATTCCAAGGATTTCAACCGGCTGGCGAAACGTCTGATGACGACGCGATACGTCGTCTGCCCCGACTACCGCGGCCGCGGCCAGTCCGAATTCGCCCGTGCCCCCTCCGACTACCACCCGTCCCTGAACATCAACGACGTCAGGCACCTGCTTACGGTCGAGGGTCTCCACCGCATCGTCGTCGTCGGGACGTCGTTCGGCGGATTCCTCGCGATGGGCATGGCGCTCGCCGTCCCCGCGACGCTTCTCGCGGTCGTGCTCAACGATGTCGGGCCAGAGGTCTCCGACGACGGCGTCGCGCGCATTATGGATTATGTCGGGCGCGACAGTCCCCAGTCCGACTGGATCAGCGCGTCCGCCGAGCTGCGGCGCATGTTCCCGACCCTGTCACTGAGGACCGACGAGGAATGGTTGGCGTCGGCGCGCGCAACGTGGCGCGAAGGGGACGACGGATTGCTCCATTTCGACTGGGATACGCGGCTCGCCGGGCCGGTCGCCCGGGCGCGTCGCGAAGTGCAGCCGTGGATCCTGTTCCGGGCCATCGGACGCGTGCCCGTGCTGGCGGTCCGCGGCGAGCTGTCGGACGTGCTGAGCGTGGAGACGCTTGACCGCATGGCACATGAACATCCGCAGTTCGAACACGTAACCGTGCCGGGTTGCGGTCACCCGCCAAGCCTGGCCGAACCACAAGCGCTGGAGGCGATCGATGAGTTCCTCGCGCGTTACTGACGCGTCCGGCGGCAAGGCTTTGCCGACCTACGCCGATGTCGAGGCCGCGATGGGGCGGCTTGCCGGACGCGTCGTTCGCACCCCGTTGCTGGAGTCGCCGCTGCTGAGCGAGCGGCTTGGGTTCCGCTTGCTCATCAAGGCGGAGCCATTGCAGCGTACCGGCTCCTTCAAGATCCGCGGTGCCTGCAACGCCATCATGCTGCTCGATCGTGAGGCGCGCGAGCGCGGCGTCGTGGCTTACTCTTCCGGCAATCACGCGCAGGGTGTGGCAGCGGCGGCACGCCTGTTCGGCGTTCGAGCGACGATCGTCATGCCCGACGACGCACCGCGCATGAAGATCGAGGGAACGCGTGCCTGGGGGGCCGACGTCGTGCTGTACGATCGCCGGACCGGAGACCGCGAGGCTATAGGCG